>JAEEOB010000096.1 GCA_016284045.1 Bacteroidaceae bacterium | reverse complement strand
GAAGGGCAGATGCTTGATGATATGGACTTGGAGAGAGAAAGAGGTATCACCATCAAGAGCCATGCCATTCAGATGGAATATGAAAAGGACGGACAGAAGTTCATTCTGAATCTCATCGATACTCCCGGACATGTCGATTTCTCTTACGAGGTCTCAAGATCTATCGCGGCATGTGAAGGGGCTTTACTTGTGGTCGATGCAACTCAGGGAGTGCAGGCGCAGACTATTTCTAACCTTTATATGGCTATCGATAATGACCTTACGATTATTCCTGTTATCAATAAATGTGATATGCCCAATGCCATGCCGGAGGAAGTTGCTGATGAAATTGTTGATCTCATTGGCTGCGAGGAAGACGAAATTATACTGGCTTCAGGAAAAACAGGACAAGGGGTGCAAGATATTCTTGATGCTGTCATCGATAGAATTCCTCATCCGGTTGGTGATGAAGATGCACCTCTACAGGCACTTATTTTCGACTCCGTTTTCAATAGTTTCAGAGGAATTATTGCCTATTTCAAAATTGTGAATGGAATTATCAGACCAGGACAAAAGGTGAGGTTTATCAACACAAAGAAAGAATATCAGGCGGAGGAAGTTGGTGTCTTGAAAATGGATATGATTCCAAAGAAAGAACTTAGGACCGGCGATGTGGGGTATATCGTTTCGGGCATTAAGAATGCTTCGGAAGTGAAAGTCGGAGATACTATCACTACAGTGGCTAATCCGGCTATTAATGCAATTGAGGGATTTCAAGAAGTAAAGCCTATGGTCTTTGCGGGAGTATATCCCATTGATGCGGAAGATTATGAAAATCTGAGAACTTCTCTTGAGAAACTTCAACTCAACGATGCCTCACTGTCATTCCAGCATGAGAGTTCTGCTGCGCTTGGCTTCGGATTCAGATGTGGATTTCTTGGACTGCTACACATGGAGATTGTGCAGGAAAGGCTCGACAGGGAGTTCAATATGGATGTCATCACCACTGTACCTAACGTGTCTTATCTCATTTATGATAAGCATGGGAATTGTCAGGAAGTGCACAACCCTTCTGGAATGCCTGAACCAACACTCATTGACCATGTCGAGGAACCGTACATCAGAGCGACTATTATTACTACTGCCACATATATAGGACCAATCATGACTTTATGCCTATCAAAAAGGGGAGAACTCGTCAAACAGGAATTTATTACCGGTAACAGAGTTGAAATCCAGTTCCTTATGCCCCTTGGTGAAATTGTCATTGATTTCTACGACAAACTCAAATCCATCAGCAGAGGATATGCTTCCTTTGACTATTATTCTGCTGGATTCAAACCATCCAAATTGGTGAAACTCGATATACTGCTCAATGGAGAGAGTGTGGATGCCTTGTCAACGCTTACACATGTCGATAACAGTGTGTATCTCGGTAGAAGAATGTGTGAGAGGCTGAAGGAACTATTACCTAGGCAACAGTTCGATATCGCTATACAGGCTGCTATCGGAGGAAAAATTATTGCAAGAGAAACTGTTAAACAGGTTAGAAAGGATGTCACGGCTAAATGCTATGGAGGTGATGTGAGCCGTAAACGAAAACTTCTTGAGAAGCAAAAGAGAGGAAAGAAAAGGATGAAGCAGATTGGCAATGTGCAAGTACCGCAAAAGGCATTCCTTGCTGTGCTTAAACTGGATGACTAAAGCGGTTTTCCTTTTGATTGTTTCATTTTCTCATTTTTTTATTGTAACTTTGCATTTTATTAAACGGAAATAATAACTTGGTATAAGTTAATGAATGAGACTTGGTTGTTGAGTTTGGCATTGTAAGCAGAAATGATGTATTGTTTTTTTGTCTTCTCGTCTTCTTGTCTTCATCATTTTTTCTTTATTCAATTCGGTTGTTGTCAATGAATCAGATTTACTCCTCAGCGCTTCTCGAGAGGGCGGTAGATGAGTTTGCAAAACTACCTGGCATCGGACGCAAGACGGCTTTGCGGCTGGTGCTTCATCTTTTGAAACGTGAGGTCTCTGAAGTGGATGAAATGGCTGAAAGCATCATAAGGCTTAGGCATGATGTCAAACATTGTACCATTTGCCACAACATAAGTGATTTTGACATCTGTCATATTTGTGCCAATAAATCCAGAGACGACTCGGTCATCTGTGTAGTCGAGAATTTTCAGGATGTTCTGGCGGTTGAGGCTACAACACAATACCACGGACTTTATCATGTGCTTGGTGGGGTTATTTCACCTATGGATGGAGTTTCTGCTGCGGATATCGAAATTGACAGTCTTATTGAAAGGGTTGAGAATAATAATGTGAATGAAGTGATTCTTGCGCTTAGCTCAACCATGGAAGGAGACACAACCAGTTTCGTTATCTCTAAAAAACTTGAAAAGTTCACAGGGATTCTGGTAACAACGCTTGCAAGGGGAATGTCAATCAATGATGAACTACAATACACTGATGAGGTTACTCTTGGAAGATCTATCATCAACAGAGTGCCCTTTAAAATTAATTCTTGATTTTTCTTTACATATTTAATGGAACAGTATATCAAAAAATTACTTTTTAAACTTAGAGCCGAACTTGCAGCTTTTTTCTTGCTAATTATTGTTGTAGCTGCACTCGGAGTTTATAATGTCATTCCTAATGGTGTTTTTGCTGTGCAAAAGGATGCTAATACACAATATTTTATCAACATTGCTGCTATTGCTGTGGCATTTGTGGCAACGACAGCTGCTCTTTGGCTTTTCAAACTCAACACTGAACAGAATATCAAAAGGTACACACTGGAAGATGCCACGAAGACGTATCACAGGTGGAGCCTCATAAGGTTAGTGCTTATCGCTATTGCAGTAATCACTGGAATTTCTGCGTTTTTTCTTACTTGTGACGATACAGGACTTTTCATCGCCGCTGTGCTGATTCTGATCACGATGATTTTCTGCATGCCTTCTTTCCAGAAAATTAATGAATATCTTGAGAACTCTCAGAAGGAGAAAAACTAAATGTAGATGAAACTTTCTGTCGTCATAGTCAACTATAAAGTGCCGGTATTTCTTCACCAATGCCTCAATTCTCTTGAGGCTGCTACGAAGAAAATCGATACTGAATTTTTCGTCGTTGACAATGCCAGTAATGACAATTCCGTTGAGTTTCTGAGACAATACCATCCTGAAGTCATATATATTGAAAACCAGGAAAATGTCGGTTTTTCTAAGGCCAACAATATGGCCATCAAAAGAGCTAAAGGGGAGTTCCTTCTTCTGATTAATCCCGACACGATAGTGTCTGAAGATACGATACAGAGATGTGTTGATTTCATGAGTGATAATCCTGATGCTGGAGCTATTGGGGTTAAACAGAACTATGCATACGGGATGTTCGCCCCAGAGTCGAGGAGGGCGGTGCCTAAACCTGTGACGGCATTCTATAAGTTCGTCGGACTTTGTAAAAGATTCCCTAAACATAGAAAATTCGGAAGATACTATCTCGGATTTCTTGACAAAAATAAGACTGAGGAGATTGAAATCCTTAGTGGAGCTTTTATGTTTATTCGGCATGAGGCTATAAATGAAGTTGGGGCGTTCGATGAGGATTATTTTATGTATGGAGAGGATATTGACCTCTCTTATCGAATTCTGAGAGGAGGATTCAAGAATTATTATATTCCTACTAATATTATTCATTATAAGGGAGAAAGCACTCATAAGAGATCTTTCACTTATGTGAACAATTTCAACAGGTCTATGGCCATTTTTTTTAGAAAACATTTCAAAGCTTACTCATGGTTCTTGGAGATTCCTATTCTTGCTGCTGTATATCTCAAAACCTTATGGGGAATGATTAAGGTGTCTGTTCTGAAACTGTTTGTGAATAAAATCACGGATGACCAGATTTTCAAGTCCTATAAGTTTTTGCTGATTACTCAACATCCAGATTCTTCACCTGCACTTAAACTTCTGAATAATAATGGATACTTACCTGTTGTCGTTCAGGCTGACAACAATATAATTGATAACGGACATGTTGTTTTAAATAGAAACTGGGATGATTTTGACTTTGTCATTTACGACACAGAGGAATTTTCCTATAAACAGATGATTCAGGCTTTTGTCAATCAGTTTGAAAAAAATGGCAAAAAGAATCCTTCTTTAGCTGTCTATCATCACGACATCAATATGATTGTCACATATTCTTATATCATGCAAGAGAACAAAAACACCATCGAATGTGGGCATTCTGATGATGACAAAGAAAAACATATCACAACTTAATTCTTGTCCTTTGTCTCATCAACAAGATAACAACTTTTATTTAACGGTAAATTATTTATTAAAATTTTAATATATGATTAGGATCGCAGTTCAATCTAAAGGGCGTCTTTATGAGGACACTATGGCATTGCTCAAGGAAGCGGGGATTAAAGTCAATCCTTCTAAGAGAACTCTGCTCGTGCAGGCAGATAATTTCCCGTTGGAAGTGCTTTACTTGAGAGACGACGACATCCCGCAGACTGTGGCAAGCGGAGTCGCTGACCTCGGGATTGTTGGAGAAAACGAGTTTGTGGAGAAACAGGAGAAGGCAGACATTGTGAAAAGATTAGGATTCAGTAAATGCAGACTGTCACTTGCTATTCCGAAGGCTATCGACTATCAGGATGTCAAATGGTTTAGCGGTAAGAAAATTGCTACTTCTTATCCTAATATCCTTAGGGATTTCATGAAGAATAAAAATATTGAAGTTGATATACATGTCATTCAGGGTTCTGTTGAAATTGCACCTGGGATATGTCTTGCAGATGGCATTTTTGATATCGTCAGTTCCGGATCAACGCTCGTCAGCAATAATCTCAAGGAGGTGGAGACTGTTATGAAGAGTGAGGCACTTCTTATTGCCACACCTCAACTTAATCAAGAAAAAAAAGATATTCTTGATGAGTTGTTATTCAGAATAGAAGCGGTAATGGCAGCAGATGATAAAAAATATGTGCTTATGAATGCGCCAACGAATCAGGTTCCCAAGATTATTGAGGTTTTGCCTGGTATTAAGAGCCCGACGGTCATGCCACTGGCAACAGAAGGATGGAGCAGCATTCACACTGTTCTTGATGAGAAACGTTTTTGGGAAATTATCGGACAGCTTAAAGCTTTGGGCGCCGAAGGCATTCTTGTGCTTCCGATTGAGAAAATGATTCTCTGATTCTTGACTTCATCATATAGACTACCACTTTTAATATATCACTAAAGGATCTACATTGATATGAACATCATAAAATATCCTGCAAAGTCTGATTGGAATTCCATTACTTTGAGACCTCAAAGACAGAGAGATGACCTCAATGCAATTGTCAATGAGGTGATTGATAGTGTTAAAAAAGATGGTGATGATGCCATCAGACAATACGAACTTAAATTCGATAAAGTTAGCCTTCAGAGCCTTCTGGTGTCTCAACAAGAGTTTGAGCAGGCGGAAGCGATGATTAGCGATGAACTTAAAGAGGCGATTGTTCTGGCACATCAGAACATTGCTAAATTTCATCAGTCGCAGATCTTCCATGGTGAAAAAATCGAAACTGCAAAAGGGGTGGTTTGTTGGCAGAAAGCTGTTCCGGTTCAAAAAGTCGGACTATATGTGCCGGGAGGAACTGCACCCCTGTTCTCTACAGTGCTTATGCTTGCTACTCCTGCTAAAATTGCCGGATGTCAGCAAATCATTCTATGTACACCGCCTGCATCTGATGGATCTGTCAACCCGGCAATTCTTTTCGCTGCAAAACTGTCTGGAGTTGATGCTGTTTTTAAGATAGGGGGGGTACAGGCAATTGCAGCTATGGCTTATGGAACACAATCTGTTCCTAAAGTATTCAAAATTTTTGGACCGGGAAATCAATTTGTCACTGCAGCCAAGCAAATTGTCTCGCTCTATGACGTGGCTATCGACATGCCTGCGGGACCGTCTGAAGTGGCTGTCGTAGCAGATGCTACTTCCAATCCTGTCTTTGTGGCGGCAGATCTCCTTTCTCAGGCTGAACATGGATTCGACAGTCAGGTGTTGCTCGTTGCAGACGATATCAATATCATACAACGGATTATTGAAGAAGCCAACAGGCAGCTTCAACTGTTGCCTAGAAAACAGATGGCGGAGGCATCGCTCGCTAACAGCAAATTTGTGCTTGTTCACAACATGGACGAGGCGATGGATATTATTAATGAATATGCGCCGGAACATCTTATTCTTGCTGTAGATGATTATTTAAGTCTCCAACAAAAAGTCGTGAATGCCGGTTCTGTTTTCCTTGGAAAATATTCATGTGAGAGTGCAGGCGATTATGCTTCAGGTACTAACCACACTCTTCCTACCAATGGCTATGCGAAAGCTTACAGCGGTGTCTCTCTTGATAGTTTCTGCCGTAAAATTACGTTCCAGGAACTTTCTTCTCAAGGTATCAAATCCATAGGGAAAACGGTGCAGGTCATGGCTCATAATGAAATGCTTAATGCACACGAAAACGCTATGACGGTCAGATTAAACGAGGTCAACATATAATCTGTGCCGATTTCCTTCTCTTCTCCTAAAGATTGTTTTTCTTACGACAGTTTTTTCTGGATTGTGCCCGTTCTTTTTTTTCATAGTAAATAACCTTTTCACTTTTCACTCTTCACTTTTTACTTTTAAATATGCTTCTCGAATTATTAGTAAGAAAAAATATCTGGAATCTTAAGCCATATAGCTCTGCTAGGAATGAATATAATGGCAAAAATGCGGAAGTATTTCTTGATGCCAATGAGAATCCTTATAATGAGCCGCTTAACAGATATCCAGATCCATTGCAAAATGAACTGAAAAGTAGTGTTTCTTTTGCCAAAAATGTTCCGGTGGATAACATCTTCCTCGGCAATGGCTCCGATGAACCGATAGATTTGGTGTTTAGAATCTTTTGCAGGCCCCAAATTGACAATGTGGTGGCAATTGCACCGACCTATGGCATGTATGAGGTCTGCGCTAACATCAATGATGTCGAATATAGGAAGGTGAGGCTTGGGGATAATTTCAAAATGAATGCTCAAGATTTGTTGCAGGCTACGGATGCAAACACAAAGCTTATTTTTATCTGCTCGCCAAATAATCCTACTGGTAATGCGTTCCCGAGAGAAGAAATTCTTAAAGTAATCAATAATTTTGAAGGAATTGTGGTTATTGATGAGGCGTATTCCGACTTTTGCAACTTGAGACCTTTTAGGTTGGACATCCTCAAATATCCCAACATCATTGTCCTTAACACTTTCTCGAAAGCATACGGCTGTGCTGCTATCAGACTTGGTATGGCTTTTGCTTCGGAGCAGATCATTCAACTTTTCAACAAGGTAAAATATCCCTACAATGTCAACCTGCTAACACAGAATATGGCAAAACAAGTGCTAAAGGATAAGGACAGCATTCATCAGCGAATCGTTTTGATTTTGAAGGAAAGGGAAATGCTTATGTCGGCCGTTGATAAATTGCCTATTACAAAGAAATTATACTCCACGGATGCCAATTTCTTCCTGGTTAAGGTCACTGATGCAAATGCTATCTACAACTACCTTGTAAACAAAGGAATTATTGTCAGAAACAGAAACCAAGTGGAGCTTTGTGATAATTGCCTGAGAATCACTGTTGGAACCAAACAGGAGAATTCACAACTCCTCTCCGCATTACGAACCTACAAATAAATCTTTTCACGCTTCGCCTGCTTTAATTCTTATAAGTTTAATTCCTTTTAATTGTACGGATTCATTATGAAATAATATACAGGTTCATTGTGAAATAATCCCCCTTTTACTATCATTCGTTTAAATTCATATATATTCGTTGTGGAAAAATCCGTTGAGAACATTCGTTGATGTCAACAGTCTTGTGATAAATTCTATTACTTCATGTAATTTCTGTAGAAAACAAAATCCAAAACTCAAGTTCGTTTATTATGAAACGTGTTCTTTTTATTGACCGTGACGGCACTATCCTTGTTGAGCCGGAAGATGAGCAGATTGATTCTTTCGATAAATTCCAATTTGTGGATGGAGTCATCAGAAACCTATACTTTATCAGAAAACACCTCGATTTTGAGTTTGTCATGGTGTCGAATCAAGATGGACTTGGCACAGATGCCTATCCTGAGGAAGATTTCTGGCCTACACATAACCTCATGTTGCAGACACTCAAAGGGGAGGGAATTGAATTTGATGATATGTTCATCGACAGATCTTTCCCGGAGGACAATCTGCCAACAAGAAAGCCGGGTACAGCTATGCTCACTAAGTATATCAATGGTGATTATGATTTGCAGAATTCGTTTGTCATTGGCGACAGAGTAACCGATAAGATACTGGCAGACAATCTCGGTTGCAAGGCGCTCATTCTGTCAGACCAGATGAGTTGGGACAAAATTGCAGAAATACTTTTTGCTGGAGAAAGAACAGCAGAAGTGAGAAGAACAACAAAAGAAACTGATATACAAATTAAGTTCTGTCTTGATGGAACGGGAAAGGCGGATATTGACACTGGTGTCGGTTTTTTCGACCACATGCTTGAACAGATTGCAAAGCATGGTAACACTGATCTTTTTGTAAGAGTGAAAGGCGATCTCAATGTGGATGAACATCACACAATTGAAGATACTGGAATCGCACTTGGTGAATGTTTGGCAGAGGCTCTTGCTGACAAGAGGGGAATTGAAAGATATGGATTCACTTTGCCTATGGACGACTGTCTTTGTCAGGTGGCAATTGATTTCGGAGGAAGGCCATGGCTTGTCTGGGATGCTGAATTCAAAAGAGAGAAAATTGGGGATATGCCAACCGAGATGTTCTTCCATTTTTTCAAGAGCTTTTCAGATGCTGCCAAAATCAACCTCAACATCAAGGCAGAAGGACTGAACGAACACCATAAAATTGAAGGTATTTTCAAAGCGCTTGCCAGAACTCTTAAGATGGCGGTAAAAAGAGATATATATAATTATCAATTACCTTCTACTAAAGGATTGTTATAATTGTTACTGAAGATGCTGAACTTCATTCTTCTCTTCTCATCTTCTTATATGTTATTCTCTTTTTTTACGATTTCATAATTCCCTTTTTAACTCCCGGAACTATATTTTTTACTTTTTTCTCATTTTAATCATACTTTATTTTTAATTCTTCTTTTAAATTCGTAACTTTGCATAATTATTGAATAAAAATACTAATTTAATCATTATAACTAACTGAAGTATGAAAATTTCACGTATTGACCACCTGGGCATTGCTGTCCAGAGTATCGACGAGGTCCTTCCGTATTTTGAGAACACGCTCGGACTCAAATGTTATGCTATCGAAGAAGTTGCCGACCAGAAGGTGAAAACGGCTTTCCTCAAAGTAGGAGAGGTGAAACTCGAATTGCTTGAGCCGACAAGCCCGGAGAGCGCTGTTGCTAAATTCCTTGAAAAGGGTGGAAGAGGTGTGCATCATGTTGCGTTTGCTGTGGAAGATGGAGTCAATGAAGCTCTTGCTCAATGCGATGAACAAGGAATCAGACTCATTGACAAAACTCCGAGAGCTGGTGCAGAGAAAATGAATATTGCTTTCTTGCATCCAAAGTCAACGGTTGGTATTCTCACAGAATTGTGTGAACCTCAAAAGTAAATTATAAATGAAACCTGGAACTGATTCTTTTGAGAACTGGTTCTGGTTTCTTTTTTTATTAATTACTTTTTTACTTTTTTCGATTTCTTTATCAATTCACGTTTTATTCTTAGTTTTAACTGAAAAATGAGTAAACAGACAGAAAGAATACAGGAGTTGATTGAACTCCGTAGCAAAGCTAGGCTGGGTGGCGGTGAGAAAGCTATCGACAAACAGCATGCAAGAGGTAAGTTCACTGCTAGAGAACGAATTCAGATGCTTCTTGATGAGGGAAGCTTTGAGGAGTTCGACATGTTCAAACTCCACAGATGTTATAACTTTGGAATGGAGAAAAAACAGTTCCTTGGAGACGGAGTCGTAACTGGATCTGGAACAATTAACGGAAGGCTTGTCTATATTTTCGCTCAGGACTTTACCGTTAACGGAGGTTCACTGTCAGAGACTATGGCACAGAAAATCTGCAAAGTCATGGATATGGCTATGAAGATGGGAGCACCGGTCATTGGTATTAATGACTCTGGTGGAGCACGTATTCAGGAAGGTATCAATGCACTTGCAGGATATGCCGAAATCTTCCAGAGAAATATCCTTGCTTCTGGTGTAGTGCCACAGATTTCCGGTATTTTCGGACCATGTGCAGGGGGGGCTGTATATTCACCGGCTCTCACCGACTTCACACTCATGATGGAGAATACTTCTTATATGTTCCTCACTGGACCAGCGGTTGTGAAAACCGTCACTGGAGAAAATGTCGACCAGGAAAGCCTCGGAGGGGCCAGTGTTCACTCCACGAAGTCTGGTGTCACACATTTCACTGCAGCTACTGAGGAAGAGGCTATTGCTATGATTCAGCAGCTCCTTTCTTATATTCCACAAAACAACCAGGAAACTACTCCGCTTGTTGAATGTAATGATCCTGTTGACAGACTTGAGGACTCACTCAACGAAATCATACCCGACAACCCTAACCAGGCATACGATATGTATCAGGTTATTGGAGCTATTACTGACAATGGGGAGTTCTTTGAGGTACAGCCTAATTTTGCACAGAATATAATTATCGGATTTGCCAGATTCAACGGACGGTCTGTCGGTATAGTGGCTAACCAGCCTAATAAGTTTGCGGGTGTGCTCGACTGTAACGCCAGCCGTAAGGGGGCTAGATTTGTGAGATTCTGCGATGCTTTTAATATCCCGATTGTATCACTTGTTGACGTACCCGGATTCTTGCCTGGTACAGGACAGGAATATAATGCGGTCATCCTACATGGAGCTAAGTTGCTCTATGCGTATGGAGAGGCAACTGTGCCAAAAGTGACTGTGACTCTTAGAAAATCTTACGGAGGTAGCCATATCGTTATGAGCTGTAAGCAATTAAGAGGTGACCTCAACTATGCATGGCCGTCTGCTGAAATCGCCGTTATGGGGGCATCGGGTGCTGTGGCTGTGCTTTATGCAAAAGAAGCCAAGGCAAAGAAAGAGGCTGGGGAAGATGCTGCTGCTTTCATCAAAGAGAAGGAAGATGAATACACAAAGCTCTTTGCTAATCCTTACAATGCTGCAAAATATGGGTATATCGATGATGTTATCGAACCGAGAAACACTCGTTTCCGCATCATCAGGGCTCTTGAGCAGCTTTCTGGTAAAAGCCTTTCTAATCCTCCTAAAAAACATGGAAATATTCCACTATAAATAATCATCAGAATGAAAAGAGTATTTTTATTATCTCTCCTGAACCTCTTTGCTATTGCTGTGTGCGCTCAAGGGGCACGCGATTTCAAAATCACTGAGGTTTATATTGCACAAGAAGGGGAAAACAACGGATTTCTTGATGAGTTCGGAAAGGCATCCAGCTGGATTGAAATTGAGAACACATCATACACTACACATAATATCCGTAACTGTTTCCTCACCACTAATGAAGATGTGCTTAAGGAGATGTCTGCACCGGATAGGGAAAAATTAATGTCGATTATTCCTTCCGGAGATGAGAGAACGAATCTTAAGGGAAAACAGAGGATTACGTTCTTTGCCGACGGTAATGTCAACAGAAGCATTCTGCATACCAATTTTATGCTTAAACCGACTGGTAAACCTGTTTTCATTGCTCTTTATGATGGAAATGCCGTTGATTTGCTTGACAGCATCACTATTCCTGCTGACTTAAAACCGGGATACTCATACGCCAAAATTGGAGACGAATGGAAAACGATTCCCAATGATCAGATTACACCAAATGCACCCAATTCCTTCTTCGGGAATGCAGACAAAATCAAAGAATGGAAAGAAAAAGATCCCCACGGACTAGCTATGACGGTCCTGTCAATGGGTATTGTCTTTGGTTGTCTATTGCTGCTCTTCGTGTTCTTCCACCTGTTCGGATGGATTATCAACCGCATGAACAGGGCTGCCAAATATAAAGCTATCATGAAGCTTAGAGAACAAGCCAACAAGGTCGTGGTTATTGCAAAGGAGGGAATCGAGACGAAAGGTATTCCTTATGAGAATTATGTCGCAGCTATATCCCTTGCTTTGCATGAGTATCTTGGAAATATGCACGACATGGAGAGCGGAATCATCACCATTCAGAGAAAAGACTCTGAATGGGGGAATAAAGACCACAACCTCAGACATCAGGAATCGCATTTCGTGCCTACCAATTAATCCTTTTTTAATTCAGCTGATTGGCGTTTTGTATAACGTTCAATTACGGATAGAATCATTCAATTACATTATTTCAATAAAAAAATCATGATAAAAGAATATAATTATAAGATTAAGGGCATTGACTACAATGTCAAAATCAAGGGCGTTGAGGAAAACATCGCTATGGTTGAAGTCAATGGGATTGACTTTGAAGTGGAGATGGAGAAGCCCATAGCACAGCCTAAACCAGTCGTGAGAGCTGTCGCAGCTCCGGTTAAAACTGTAGAACCGCCGAAAGCTGCTCAGGAAACTGTTGCTGCTGGAGTTTCTGCTATCAAAGCACCTCTCCCAGGTACTGTCAACGACATCACAGTCAAAGTCGGACAGACTGTCAAAAAAGGTGACACGGTCATCATTCTTGAGGCAATGAAGATGGAGAATAACATCGATGCCGACAGAGACGGAAAAATCGCGGAAATCAGAGTAGCTAAAGGCGACACCGTCATGGAAGGAGCCGTGCTCGTCACAATTGAATAATTTCTGCTATTAACTAACATTTAAATTTTTATCAATCATGTTGTTAGAAAGTAGTACTTTGAGCTTTATCGGCGAAAAATTTTCTGACTTCCTCGATTACACTGGATTCGCTAATCTCATGTGGGAGAATCTGATTATGATCTTGGTCGGAGCTTTCTTTATCTGGCTTGCCATTAAGAAAGATTTTGAGCCGCTTCTGCTCATTCCAATCGGACTTGGTATCATTCTCGGAAATATCCCTTTTAAGTCGGCGGGGCTCGAAATCGGACTTTATGAGGATAATTCAGTGCTCAATTTCTTTTATCAGGGCGTCAAACAGGGATGGTATCCACCGCTCATTTTCCTGGGTATTGGAGCTATGACCGATTTCTCGGCACTTATAGCGAATCCTAAGATGATGCTAGTTGGAGCTGCTGCACAATTCGGTATTTTTGGAGCTTACATTATTGCGCTTGCACTTGGATTTGAGCCTAATCAGGCTGCCGGGATTGCCATCATCGGAGGTGCTGACGGACCTACTGCGATTTTCCTATCGTCTAAACTTTCACCGAATCTTATGGGGGCTATTGCCGTTTGTGCTTATAGTTATATGGCACTTGTTCCGGTTATTCAGCCTTTCATCATGAGGGCACTTACAACTAAGAAGGAAAAGCTGATAAAAATGGAGAAGTCAAGAGAAGTCAGTCAGACTGAGAGAATTCTTTTCCCAATTGTCGGACTCCTTATCACTACATTTATTGTGCCTTCTGGTCTTCCGCTACTCGGTATGCTTTTCTTCGGAAACTTACTGAAAGAAAGTACCAAGACCACTCGTTTGGCGAAAACAGCGGGTTCAGCTCTCAACGATATCGTCGTGATGCTGCTTGGACTGACTGTAGGATGCTCAACTCAGGCCAGTGAATTCCTCACTCTCGACACAATCAAGATTTTCGCACTCGGTGCATTTGCATTCATTATCGCAACAACATCTGGTGTCCTTTTCGTCAAGTTGTTTAATGTATTCTTGCCCGAAGGAAAGAAAATCAATCCGCTTATCGGGAATGCCGGTGTGTCTGCCGTGCCGATGGCTGCGAGAATCTCAAATCAGGAAGGTCTTAAAGCCGACCACACCAATTTCCTTCTCATGCATGCAATGGGACCGAACGTAGCAGGTGTCATTGGTTCAGCTGTTGCCGCAGGTGTACTCCTCGGATTCCTCTCTTGAGAATAATTTCTATTAGACATATTTTTCCGTTCCCTCCAAGAGCTCCTCGCTGTTGGAGGGATTTTTCATTAGCCATCTTCTATTCCAGTCTTCTCGTCTTCTTGTCTTCATTAGTAAAAAAACTATTCACTTTTCACTATTCACTATTCACTTAACAAAATTCTTCATTCTTCATTCTTCATTCTTCATTATATTTTCCTTCTATTTCGTTTTTTTTCACTAAATTTGCCATGAAAAACTAATCTATATTATTATGGACAATAATAAACAGCAAATATTTGAGGATAATCCCTATTGGGATGAACAGAATCAAAATCCTTCAAATCATGAGGAGATGCAAAATTCCTCTGATGGTGATAATAACATTAGTGCAGACTCATATAAGCAAAATGATGATAAATCATGTTCAGATAGCGTGAAAAAAACGATTCCTGCTGAGAATAAGACTTCTGATTTTGATGAATCCCTGCCTGAGATTAAGGTGTCTGAGGATGAGAATGCTCTCAACTTTATTGTGGGGAATGTTGCGTTCAGGATGATTAAAATCCAGGGATCTTCTTTTACGATGGGAATCCCTGTTGACAAAGACGGAAAAATCGGAAAAAATGTTTTTGTAGATGAGACACCGGCTCACCAGGTGACACTAAATTCTTTCTGTATTGGAGAGACGACTGTCACTCAGGAGCTGTGGCAGGCAGTATTGCAGGCCTACGATGTGTCTATAAAAGAAAATAGGGAGAATCTGCCTAAGGTGAAAATTTCATGGAACGACTGTCAGATTTTCATAAAACGCCTGAACATGATTACTGGTAGAAAATTCAGAATGCCCACAGAGGCGGAATGGGAGTTTGCTGCGAAAGGAGGAACTTTGTCAAAAAATACAATCTATTCTGGTGCTAGCCGGCTCGGTCTTGTGGCATGGTATAGTGCTGTCGGTAAACCTGTGCAGCCAGTTAAGAAGTTGAAAGCCAACGAACTGAATATATACGATATGTCAGGCAATGTGTCAGAATGGTGTAACGATTGGTATGGAAAGGAGTATTATGCCAATTCACCCGAAAACAATCCACAGGGACCTGACCAGGGACAACTCAAAGTCATCAGGGGCGGTTCTGTCTTCTCAACTGCAGACTCTTGCAGAAATACCATGAGAATGACGCTCGACCCAAAATTACGCGAGGCTGCTGTCGGATTTCGGCTTGCACTTGATCTCGGATAGGAAAAAATGAATAACCCATTTGTTCGTAATAGTGAAAAAATAAGTTAGGAAAATTTATCTTAGATTTTTGAGCTGTTTTTCAGCTGATCAGAGGAAGTGATGCGGGCATCATGACCGGTGAACAGCTGGAAAAGAATCAAAAAGATAAGTTTAAATCTTGAATGATTGCCAGACATTTAATTTACTAATTTATTTTTTTACTGTTGCTTAAGTGAAGTGTCATAATTATCTTGATTCATTTTGCGGCTGTCTTTGATGTGCCATCCAAATGAATATCGTCTTGACTTCTTGTCTTCTTGCTTTCTTGTCTACTTGTTTTCATTAAAAACGAGTCAACTTTTTTACTATTACTATACTTTTTATTCAACAAAATGTCTATCAAAAAATTAACTTTCTGTCTGTTCACTTTTTGCTCGTTACAGATGAACGCTCAGTATCTTGAGCATATTTATGATTACATAGAGAATACCTCTGTCTTTGAGGAGAATCAAGAGGAAGGGCATGCCTACTATTTGGCAAGTCAGAATATGTCGCTCAATGGGAGCTGGCGCTTTTTCTTTGCTGATACCCCGGAAGAGGTCCCGCAGAACTTTTTCGCAACGAATTTCAAAGATAACAGCTGGAATAACATCAATGTGCCAAGCAATTGGGAGATGGAAGGCTATGGTGATCCTCTGTTCCGCAATGTGGCTGCTCCTTTTAAGGCTAATCCCCCCTATGTGCCAAGAGAGTATAACCCGACTGGTGCATATAGAAAAACCTTCAACATTCCCTCACAGTGGAAAGGACAACAAGTCTTTCTTCGACTGGAAAAAACTCAAAGCGCTTCTTTCATCTGGATGAATGGACAACAAGTGGGCTATAACGAGGGTGGACAGGAACCGGCAGAATATGATGTGACTCCTTATGTGAAACCTGGTAAAAACGTATTGGCGGTTTGTGTCGTGAAATATTCCGACGGATACTATCTGGAAGGACAGGATTATTGGCGCCTGGCTGGTATTTTCGATGATGTGACTCTTTATGCCACACCTAAAACGCGTTTGTTCGACTGGTTTGTCACTACCGACCTTGACGAACAATATAAGGATGCTACGCTTAAGGTGGATGTCGATGTGAAGAAATATGACGACAAAAGTGCATCGTATGCAGTTCGGGCCACGTTGACTGACTCAAAAGGCAACAAAGTGAAGGAGATGGTTTCCAACCGCTTCAAGATGGATGGAAAAGGGAAGAAGTCGCTGACGCTGTCATCTCTTGTCTCTAATCCCGACAAGTGGACTTGTGAAACTCCTGTGCTCTATCAACTCTCTCTTGAACTGCTCAACGAGTCGGGCAATGTCATGCAGCAGATTAAAAGCAAGATGGGATTCAAGGAGACGGAAATACGTCATCAGGTGTTCTACTTGAATGGACAGCCAATCAAGGTGAATGCCACTAACACGCACATGCAGCATCCTGATTTGGGACATGTCATGAACGAGGAGACCATTCGTAAGGATATGGAGATTCTGAAACAGCATAATTTCAATGCTGTCCGTACTTCTCACTATCCTCCTGTCAATAAGTATCTGGAATTGGCGGATGAGTATGGACTGTACATCATTGATGAGACTGGCGACGAGGCGCATGCCACCGAATTCCTCTCAAACGACCTCAAATTCCTGCCGATGTATCTTGAGCGTGTGCAAAAGATGGTTTTACGCGACCGTAACCATCCTTGCGTTCTGTTCTGGAGTGCGGGAAACGAGAGCGGAGAGGGACCGAATATCACAGAAGTGGTCAAAGAAGGAAAGAAATACGACCCGACCCGTTATTTCATGTATGGAGGCAATGCCTACGCTCATCCGGGAGAGGATATTATCGGACCGCGTTATCCTACTCCTTTTGAGCTGGAAATGAATACGGCTATGGTTCCTGAAAACGAAGATCCACGTCCTTCATTCATGGATGAATATCTCTCTGTGGCTGGCAATGCGGGAGGTGGATTGGACGAATACTGGGATGTTATACGTCGTCATCCTCGAGTGATGGGGGGGGCAATTTGGGATTTTGTTAACCCGGGACTGACAGAACATATTCGTCCTTTGAAAGACAGTTCTCCTTTCAACACGCCTGTTCACCTTATGAGCAATGCTAAGGTGGAAAATGGTGTGCTGTGTCTCAGTGGTCATGATGAATGGGTGGAAGTCTATCGCAGCAATAATGTGGAGTTGACAGGAAATGCGTTGACCATTAGTTTTGATGTCAAACCGGGCAAGTTGTCTGGAATGCATCAGGGGGCTCCATACATCACTAAAGGCAACACGCAATTTGGCGTTGTACAGAAGGGGGAGGACAAACTCCAATTCTATCTGCATTCAGGTGTGAAGCATGAACTAAACGTTGATTTGCCTGCCAATTGGGTTGGTAATTGGCATCATGTGACTGCCACTTGGGACAGCAAGGAAATGAAACTCTTCATCGACGGACAGCTGAAAGGTACGGAGGCTACTGTTGCAAACGAACCTAATAACAACAACCGACGTGGAAATAGGGGAGGGGAAAGAGGCCTGCTGAGCAATTTCCCTTACCCGATCAATATCGGACGGTTTGCTGGAAATCATGCACAAGACCCTCAGACCATTTACACTGCTGATGCCGAGATGGACAACGTGGCAATTTTTAACAAGTGTCTTGCTGATGGCGAAGGAAGTGCAGACGAGGCTGTGCTTATCCTCACGTTCGATGGTAATGGCGACGAAGGTACTTTCTACACGATTGGAGGAAATATGAGAACGTATGGCAGTATTTGGCCAGACCGTTCTGTGCAGCCTGAGATGAAACAGATGAAGTGGACCACGCAGCCTGTAAGCATTCGTCTGCTCAATCCGGAGACGGGCGAAGTGGAGGTGACAAACCGACTGTTCTTTACTGACCTCTCTCAATTCGCTGCTCACTGGGCTTTGATGGAAGACAACAAAGTACTGGAAGAGGGGGATATCAGTCTGTCAACGGCACCTCAACAGAAGCAAGTGGTCAGGATTCCTTATCATAAGCCGAAGATTGTGGCTGGAAAAGAGTATCGCGTCACTGTTACCTCCGCTTTGAAAAAAGATGAGGTTTGGGCGAAGGCTGGACATGAGGTGGCTTGGAACCAATTGGAGCTCTCGTCATGGAATATCCCAGCACCCGCTCCTCAACTATCCGCAAAGAACCTCACTACACAAGAAGACGACAAGCAAATAAGGATTTCTGGCAAGGGATTCTGCTATGTCATCAGCAAAGAGACTGGCAATCTTGAGCAGATTGAGGTTGATGGTAAGCCTTTGCTCAAAGCGCCTGTCTCATTCAACCTCTGGCGTGCTCCTCTGGCTAATGAGTTTGACTCATGGGATGCCTTCAGGGTAAATGGTGGATATGCCGAGGGATATGGCAACATGGTCTCTACGCTTTTCTATTCTAAGGGGGTGAACCAATTGAAAATACGCCCGGCTGAGATTCAAGTGAATCAAAACCAGTATGAGACAACTGTCAATGTCAGCCAGCTTGTGCAGGTCGGTGCTTCTTCGTTTGGAGCGCTTGACCTCTATATTCAAGGAGTGCAGTTGGCGGGATTCTCGCTCGATTATTCATATAGCTTCTACGATGACGGGACTGTCATGATTCACAACCATCTGAGCCCGCAGGGGAAACTGCCTGAAATGCTTCCTCGTATAGGCTTCACTACTTCAGTGGATAAGGAATTCGACAACATAACATGGTATGGACGGGGACCGGAGGAAAACTACCCGGACCGCAAGACGGGATATCAGGTGGGGGTCTGGACTAAGACTGTTGCGGATATGTATGAGCCTTATCTTCTGCCTCAGGACCATGCACTGCGTACAGATAACCGATATGTGCAGCTGTTGAACAAAGATGGTAAAGGTGTGCAGATTTCCATGAACGAACCGTTCAATTTCAATGCGTATCAGTTCTCAACCGATAACTTGACCAAGAGCCAGTTCACATATCAGTTACAGCCACTCACCGACCGATATACGCTCAATCTGGATTACAATACAACGGGGGTCGGTTGCACTTGTGTCTATGTGCTCGACGAATACAGGGTTAAGCCTGCTTCCTACGACAGGGTTATTACCATTAAACCAATGAGATAACCGTTTTTGATAGGTGTTCTGCATTCTTTGTGTCTGCTTATATTCTCTTGATTATCAATTGATTTGATGTTTTTTATGCTTGAGTGTGTTCGTGGATGATTAGGACTGTCCGGTTAGTTCTGAACTATAAATAGGGTAAATTTCATGGATCATCCCCTGACGGAGGGAACGGTGGAGTATATTATTTGAAATAGCCCTAAGAATTTATAGTTTACTATTCTTTGATTTCCCATCCCATGGCTGATGCTCCTAACACGGCTGCGTTGGCATCGTCCAGTCCGCTGATGAGGAATTGAGGTTTGTTCTGGTACATCTTGAGAGCATGGCTGTTATATGACTCCCGAATGGGCTTCATTAGCAGGTCGCCGGCTTTTGTCAGACCGCCAAAGAAAATGAATGCCTCGGGGCTGCTGAAGGCTGCGAATTCTGCACATGCTTCACCAAGAAGATTTCCTGTGTATTCGTAGATTTCTATGGCCAGTTCATCACCCTTTTCAGCTGCGATGGAGATATCTTTTGAGGTAATCTGATCAGGATCCAGTTCACGCAACAGGCTCGGACGGTCTGTCTTTTCCAGCCATTCGCGGGCGGTCCTGGCTACGCCTGTGGCTGAGCAGTAGCATTCCAGACAACCTGTGCGTCCGCAGCCGCAAGGACGGCCTTCTTCACCACGCACGATGATAGTGTGACCCAACTCTCCTGCAAAACCGTCATGGCCATATAGCAACTGCCCATTGACCACAATGCCAGAACCTATTCCTGTGCCTAAAGTAATGACGATGAAGTCTTTCATTCCACGTGCCACGCCATAGGTCATCTCACCGATGGCAGCGGCATTGGCGTCATTTGTCATAGCAACAGGGAGGTTGTGCAGCCGGTCGCTGAACATTTTTGCCAGAGGCACGGAGCGGTCTTTTGCCCAACGTAAATTGGCGGCATACTCGATGGTGCCTGTATAATAGTTGGCTGCAGGGGCACCGATGCCCATTGACTTGATTTTCGTTAGGCCACCGACCTTTTCTATCAGGGGCTGAAGTGCCTTAACGCATGCATCTGCATAGTCTTCTGCATTTTCGTAGTTGCCTGTTTTAATGACTGTGCTTTCTAATATGTTTCCATTTGCGTCAACGATGCCAAAAACTGAGTTTGTGCCACCTAAATCCAGTCCAATCACGTATGGTTTCGATGTGTCAGACTGATTGTTGTCATCATCGTTGTTGCACGCAGTCAATGCCATGGTCGAAAGCACAATGCATAATAGTAATTTAAGATTCTTCATTTTTTGCTTTATTTTTTATGTTTGTTTTTTCAAATCGTTATGAAGTTGTAAATTATGGAAAATTAGACGTCAAAAAAAGACGATTCTGACTTTGGTTCGGCTAATGTCATGCAAAGTTAATAATTTTCATTGAAATACTTGTAGGATTGTCGAATTACTTTTCCATACAAATTATCTCAAGCAAGATTATACCTCTTGTTGCATTTTAAGGTGGAATTTTAAAGTGGAATGCCAACAGATTATGTAATATATTTTGTAGTTTGTTGTGTTTTTTGTAATTTTGTAATGGATTAATCATCCACCAGTGAGCTTAACGCAAGTCGGGGGTTATATACCACTGTGCTCAAAGTGCCGATTGCTGAGACGCTTCGGGGCGACTAAAAAGGGGGCTTTACAAGTCCTCTTTTTTGTTATTCAGGATATCATGTGGTAAGTTTTAATCCTTTATTCCCAGTCGTATTTATCGACTATTCCTTCTATTTCTATAAAAGATGCTCCTTTTATTCCTTAGAAAAAAATTAATTAATTACAATCACACATATTCCTGAAGACTTTTTTGTATTCCCTTTCTCATCGCAGAACAGTTACGAAAATCTCCTGAAATGTTAAATATTAAGTCCAAATTCAAATTATCTGGTTGAATTGACTCTTCATCTGAAAAAAATATCGTAATTTAGAAAGAAAAATCTCAAACAATGTTGAAATTTAAAAGAATTACTTGTGTCGTTATGCTGACCGCTCTTTGCTGCATGAAGATGACAGCTCAGAGTTTCCGCAGGGAAAATTTCCCGGAGGGGTCTTTCTCCCCAGTGACAAACATCAACCGCAATTCTTATCCTCGAGTCTTGTCTGATTACAGCGTGATGTTCCGGGTGAATGCACAGCAGGCTCAGAAAGTTCAAATCGATCTTTGTGGAACTAAATACGACATGAATAAGTCCGATGAGGGAGTATGGATTGTTACAACAAAACCTCAAGTGCCTGGCTTCCATTATTATTCGCTGATTGTGGATGGCGTTTCTACCGCTGATCCAGCAAGCAGGTCCTTCTATGGCTGCAGCAGGTGGTCAAGTGCCATTGAAATACCGGAAAAGGGTATGGATGATTTTGAAGTGCAGGATGTGCCGCATGGTGAAGTCCGAACCGTAAATTACTTTTCCAAGGTGGAGAACGCATGGCGTCCGCTGATGGTCTATACACCGGCAGGCTATAATGAGGGCAAGCAGGATTATCCCGTTGTCTATATACAGCATGGAGGAGGGGAGGACCATCGCGGATGGATGGAACAGGGTCGTACCGCTCAGATTATGGATAACCTGATTGCTGCCGGTAAGGCGGTGCCGATGATTGTTGTCAGTGCCAACAGCAATGTCCAGGCACGCAACGGAGGTATGCGTGGCGGCTACAACTGGCAAGGTATGCAGACGTTTCGTAGCGAACTCATGGAGAATGTGATTCCTTTTGTCGAGAAAACCTATCGGGTGAAGAAAGACCGAAAGAGCCGTGCCATGTGCGGACTTTCTATGGGGGGAGGACAGTCGTTCTATATCGGCCTGCGCGACCCCGGGGTTTTTGCCAATGTGGGTGTCTTCTCAACCGGTATGTTCGGAGGTATATCTGGTGCGTCTAACTTCGACCTTGAGAATGAGGTGCCTGGCATGATGACCGACACAAAAACATTCAACAGCCAGTTTGATGTGTTCTTCATCACTTGCGGAGAGCAGGACCCACGCATTGAATACACACTCGACATCGTCAAGAAGATGCAAGAAGGTGGAGTGGAAGTCCGTTTCAACTCCTATCCGGGTGATCATGAGTGGCAGGTGTGGCGAAAATCCTTACATGAGTTCGCGCAGATTCTTTTCAGAGAGGGACAGAAATAGAATATTGACATGAAAAAATGGACTAAAATGAAAACAGTTGTTTATTTCCACGGATTCGGGTCAAGTTCACAAAGTAGCACTGTGACTTATTTGGCTAAAAAGATGCCTGAATTCAATGTGATTGCACCTGATATTCCAATCGATCCTAAAGAGGCTTTACCTTTCCTGAAATCTTTTTGTGAGAAGAATAATGCAGATTTCATTATCGGTACCAGCATGGGGGGAATGTATGCCATGCAACTGACGGATTTCCCCCGTGTCTGTGTGAATCCTGCTCTGCATATGTCAGAACTCAAGGATATTCTCAAAGTGGGAACCTTTGATTATTTCCAACCGACGGCTGATGGAAAAACGCAATTTACTATTACGGAAAACATAATCCGGCATTTCGCTGAGATGGAACAGCATTTTTTTGATAATCTCACAGAAGAAAATCAGGCTTACTGCTGGGGGTTCTTTGCTGATGGCGATACGCTCGTCAACTGCAAGGCTGAATTTGCACGGCATTATCCTAATGTCCATGATTTCCATGGAGAACATCGCTTGAATAATAGTGTCCTTCGGAATATCATTATTCCATTTGTTAAAGAACGAGTCAACAGTTAGTATTCTTGTCTTTTTGCAATTTTTAATTTTATCAACTGGAATTCCATTATAATAAGGCTGTTCGAAAATTCGTAATGAATAAAACATTTTTTTGTGCGATGCTGCTCTTTGTGGTGAGCGGTATGTGTTATGCGGAAGATATCACTGTCAAATTCGACGGCAATAAGGCCAAGGTGAAAAACCATGTGAAGGATAGTGTTTCCGTTACTGTTGATGGGGCTTATGTAAGCATCACCAGCTTGTATAAAAAGCATGTGCTGACATTACGCCTTTCAGGAAAGAGTTGAGTTTAACAATGCCGAAGTCATCGTCCGTAGTAAGGAAAACGATGCAGTCGATGCCAATCCCAAAGGTGGGTTCTTTCCGATGTTTGGAGGTGAAAACAATCAGAATGTCGAGCCCGGCATCATCATTAGGGGTGGAACTGTATATGCCTTTAGTCAGGTCGGACCGCCTGAGGAAGGTCTCGACTGTGACTTCGCTCCGCTTTTAATTGAGGGAGGAACCGTCTTCACTGTTGGCGGCAGTATCGGTGATACGCCATCCGTTCCTGACAACGACACCGCGCGTCAGCCTACAGTCCTACTTGTCGGTATGAACTTTGTGAAAGATGAGCCTGTCAATATCTACGATGTCGACCAACATCTGATCCACACGCTCAAAGTTCCGTTCTCTTGTCATGGAAGCGCAACCGTCGTCACTTGCCCTGCCTTCAAACTTTCCTCCACTTATACCGTGAAAACGAAAGGTGTCGAAAAAACATTCACTTTCAATCAGCCTTTCATCATCGTTAGATAAGCCAAGTGGAGACTTCCCGTGGAGTGTTTAAACAAACAGTACCAAGGCTTTTTATCTTCCTAAACTAATATCCCTGATTATTTTATTCCGGTCCGGCTGCTGAAGTTGATACGGACACCCTTGTCGTCAACCATCATGTCATTGCCTCCGTTGTTGCCATTGCTTACTGACGGCTTCCGCTCACCGTCCAGAATCTCTTGGCACATGTTCTTGATATCGGTAACTCGCTGGAGGGTCTCCAGATTGTCACCGCTGTAATGACCGGGAAAGAGAAATCGGATGTCATTCTTCTTCATATAGTTTTCTGTCCTCTCTGCGGTGTACATCACGGTCGAAAGGTTTGTGAATACCAACAGGTTGGTAGAGCCGAAAGCATCACCACTGAATCCATAATGGTTTGCCTTGTCGAAGAAAGTGGTGCTTCCGGCTGTATGACCAGGTGTAAAGATAACCTCTATCTCACGGCCGCCAAGGTCTATCACTTCCCCGTCATAAAGATACTTAATCTGACCTTTGTAATTACGCAGGTTATTCGGAACGATAGGCATGTCGCCTGCATTCAAATAGACCTCAGGGAAAGGACCTGCTCCACCGACATGGTCACCATGGGCATGGGTTGCCATCAATGTGACAGGTTTGGACGTAATCTTTGACACAATCTTGTCCAGTTCTGGTATGTGTGTCCCGGCATCAATCAGAAGTGCGTGCTCATTACCCTCAACAATATAGAGAGATTCATTATAGACTCTGTGTCCGTTCCCTATCCATGTGTGCTCGTCAAGCTGGCGGAACACCACTTCGTCATCCTGATATACCACTTTGCCACGAAGATCACGACTGTTAATATCTGTAACCTGTGCCTCAACCATATATGGAAGCAGGACAAGATGCAATGCTGCAATAAATCTTAATGATTTCATTTTTTTTCGATTGTATAATGAAGGTTGATTTGTTCGTGGATTCAACAAGTGGGACCCTCCCTATTGTGTACGAATCAAAGTGGAGCCCAGAGAACCCACCTGTACGGCATAGACACCTGCAGGTCTGCCGACGGGCAGACTGACGCTTCCCTCCGTGAGCTGAGCTAAGGCCACGAGTCGGCCGTCAGTGGTGTAGATACGGATAGGTGTGCCGTCTTCAGCGCCTTCAATGAAGAGGCGGCCATCCTTCATGCGGAAGGTCACACCTTTAGGCTGTTGCTGACTGAGCGTGGGAATACTTGTGGAAAGTCCCAGCACGTGAAGTAAACCGTTGT
Source organism: Bacteroidaceae bacterium (assembly GCA_016284045.1). GTDB lineage: Bacteria > Bacteroidota > Bacteroidia > Bacteroidales > Bacteroidaceae > UBA3839. The sequence goes on along the minus strand of JAEEOB010000096.1, from coordinate 2,051 downwards.
AGGCATCTATCTTACCGTGGCCATAGTGGATGGGGGCAGCTTCGGTGAATTCATCCTTGGTGGCGGTAGCGGCGATGGTCTCCCTAATCTGCTCATAGGTCAGGTCGGGCTTGGCCTCTTACCATAAGGCGATGATGCCGGCAACCGTAGGTGTTGCCATCGACGTGCCACTTTGGGCTCCCCAGAGAAAGCCGTCGGCATCCTTCACAGCCACCTCTTCGTATCCGTATCTTTCTGGGCTGTAAACGGAGTCGAAGTGGTTCAGCGCCGATATTACCTGGGTGCCTGGCGCAGTAACATAAGGATGGGTGTGCCCGGCAATGTCGGTACCATAACTGCTAAAACAAGAGTATTCCCCCACAACATTCTTCCCTGTGGGATTGTCATCCTCTATCACCTCGCCACTGATATTGATGAACTCGTTCCTGGCAGCCCACGAACCTACGGAGATGATGGTCCCACCGCTAACGAAATCACCCGCGGAATTGCTTGTGACACCTTCGGTGTAATAGTCGGTTCCGGGCATTGTGACAAACCCTGTGCCTTCGCCGCACATATCGACAACGTTGTTCTCCGGACAGGTAAGGTGGAAGACAAGTCTGTTTCTGCCCGCTGTTGCGATACCTTCAAAAGTCATTCTTGCACGCCCGTCTTCCATTGTGCTTATACTAAAAGTCACCTTACCTGTTGTAACCGCCGCCAGATGGCTTCTGATGTCTTCATAAGGTGTTGTCGTATCATCACTGTCGTCAAGCTTAAACTTGAAACTGCAACCGCCATCAGCACTTCTGGTAAAGGTAATCTTCTGGGAACGATTCTTGTTTGCAAATTTACGAAAAAAAAGCCATATCATTGCGATGCAGAGTTTTTTTATGATTGTTTTGCGTTTTTTTGTTATTCTGTGACCTTAATTTATGAGAATAATGTCTGTTTATAGCAGAGAAAAGTAAAAATGATGCAATCTCCGATAATACCATAATTCTATAGAGATTGTTCAATTAAGCGTTCAAGCTCACCTTATACTTTTGGTGTATTTATTTACTGCTAAAATTTGAGGAGTACTTTTGTGCAGAAGTTCGAAAAGATATTGCCATAGATTTCTTGGGATGTGATGCGATATAGTGTCTCAGGAGAATGCTTTTTGTTCCAAAAGACGACCCCAAATTGTTAAAAAAGCCCTATTATAATCATTTTTACTATCATAACATATCATAAAATAAAGAAATTATTGTAACTTTGCACTCGTAAATATAAGTTGAGTATCAATATGAGCAAGACAACAATGGGCAATAAGTTGCCCCGAAAGCTGGAACAGAAGATGCAGACCGTAGGTGAGCAAATCAAACTGGCTCGTTTGCGTCGTAATCTTAGTGTAGTACAGGTGGCTGAACGCGCAACATGTTCACCTATGACCATTGCGCGAATAGAGAAAGGTGCTCCGACTGTTGCTATCGGTATCTATTTGCGTGTGCTCTATGCCCTTCAGCTGGATGATGACATCTTGTTGTTGGCGAAGAAGGACGAAATGGGTAGGGCCTTACAGGATCTTGCACTGAAACATCGTGAACGTGCCTCTAAAAAACAATAAGGTATGAAGACACTGTATGTATATGCTGATTTCGACTGGCTTGACGAACCGATGCTGGTTGGTGAACTTGGCTATGAATCCCTTCGTGGCTCAGACTCCTATTCGTTCAAGTATGACAATGACTGGCTCCGTCTGTATGGCAGCCTCTTTCTGAGTGCCGACATCAACAACTATCCCGGTCAGCAATACACCCAGCCAGACAGGGACATCTTCGGCTGCTTCAGCGATGCCTTGCCTGACCGTTGGGGACGATTGTTGCTTAACCGTCGCGAACAAATCTTTGCTACGGAAGAGAAACGCCCGGTACGTAAGCTTTCGTCGTTTGATTACCTCATGGGTATCGATGACTACTCTCGCATGGGTGGTTTCCGCTTTAAGGAGTCGAAAGATGCAGAGTTCATTAATAGTGATAGCTTGCTTCGCATTCCTCCTTTGACCGATATTAGGGCTTTGGTGGCAGCCA
>JAEEOB010000095.1 GCA_016284045.1 Bacteroidaceae bacterium | reverse complement strand
CACCCAGGTGTATGCGTCGATTTTGTTGAACAGTATGATGGTTGGCTTGTCAGCTGCCTCGAGGTCGCCGAGTGTCTTGTCCACGATTTGTATCTGCTCCTCAAAATCGGGGTGGGAGATATCGACCACATGGACGAGCAGGTCCGCCTCCCTTACCTCGTCGAGCGTTGATTTGAAAGAGTCGATAAGGTCGGTTGGCAGTTTTCGAATGAATCCCACGGTGTCGGACATGAGGAACGGCAGGTTGTCGATGATGACCTTACGCACGGTGGTGTCGAGCGTGGCGAAGAGTTTGTTCTCTGCGAAGACCTCACTCTTGGAGAGCAGGTTCATGAGGGTTGATTTTCCCACATTGGTGTATCCTACGAGCGCTACACGTATGAGCCGTCCGCGGTTTTTGCGCTGTGTGGATTTCTGTGTGTCGATTTCCTTGAGCCGCTCTTTGAGCAGCGCCATGCGTCCTCGGATGATACGCTGGTCCATCTCGAGCTGTGTCTCTCCCGGTCCTCTCAGTCCTACGCTTCCTCCACGCTGCCGTTCGAGGTGTGTCCACAGGCGGGTGAGCCTCGGTAGCATATATTTGTATTGCGCCAGCTCCACCTGTGTCTTGGCTGCCGCTGTCTTTGCCCTCATGGCGAAGATGTCGAGTATCAGCGATGTTCGGTCGAGGATTTTCACCTGCAGCTCCTTCTCGATATTCCGTATCTGCTTGGCTGTGAGCTCGTCGTCGAAGATCGCCATGCCGACTGTTTCGGGGAGATGCTGCTCTCGAGGGTCGGTGATGCCGAGTTCGAGGGCCTCTTCCAAAGCCTGGTCGTGCGCGTCCTCGCATGCTTTGATATATTCCTTTATTTCTTGCAACTTGCCACTTCCAATATAGGTGACGCTGCTCGGTCCGTTCACTCGCTGAGTGAAACGTCTGAGCACTTTGGCACCGGCGGTGTCGGCGAGGAACTCAAGCTCATCGAGATACTCTGCGGTTTTCCTCTCGTTCTGCTGCGGGGTGATGAGACCAACGATGACTGCGGTCTCCACTTTACTCTCTGATATGACAAATTCTTTCATGTACTCTCTAACTGTTACTCAACGGATAATTATTCTACAACGATTTTTCGAATATTTTCTGTCCACGAATTACTCGAATTTTAAATAACACGAATTACTCGAATTTTAAATAACACGAATTTCAATTATATTTACACTGTTTTCACTAATGATAGAATTAAGGTGATAAAGCGTTTTAATTGGCAAAGATAAATAAAAAAAATGAAATAATGTCATCAAACCACGATTTGTGTGTGATTCTTTAAAGAAAAATGAAAAATCATCCAGTTAATGCTATTATTGAAAGATTTTCAGACGCACAAATAATGCTCCAGAATAATTGAATTGCTGATTGACGGAATGTGGCTGATTCAAGACGCCATTCTTGAACGGTTTTCTGCTATAATTGGCGGAATGGAGGTGTTTTTGTGTTCATTCCGCCAAAAATAAAGCCAAATGTTTGGAGGAAAGAAAAAAACTTTAGGATTTCCAACCATATGAAAGTGAAAACTCAATTATTTTATGTAATTTTGCCGAACATTATGATTTGCACAAAGTTTATGAGACAACGACGATATCTGAAAATCATGGTATTTGCCATCCTGCTTCTTTCTGCCTGTTCTGTCAGAAAGGATAAAAATGAGGAGAAAAGCAGTGACTCGCTGTTTAACGAGGTAGCTCAGTTTGATTACGGAAATTATCCTGAACGAGCCTTGGAGGTAATAGATTCAGCCGAGAGAGTGGCAGGGTTAGCCGCCGATAATGCCAGTTACTTACGAGCCCGTGTGTTCAGCAAGTCGTGTATCCTGCAACGTCAGGACACTGCCATCCTTATTTGCGAGGCACTTATGAAAGGAAAAAGGGCGTCGAGCAGTCCGGAGTTCCGACAAGATGTTCTTGAACTGCTGGTGAACTCTTCTCGTATGCGACAAGATGACGAGGCGCTTATAAAATGGTCGGTTCAGTTGAGCGATTTGCTTCGTGAACAGAATCTTCATACTGAGGCGTTCAGGACAGAGGCTGAGATAGGTCTTGCACTGACCCATGTCGGACAGTTGGACGAGGGTCTGGCAAAGATAGACAACTGCATCAGCCATCTTGAAGGAGTACGTCGCTTCAACGAGATGGATGCGCTAATCATTGTGCTCAAACGCAAGATATGCGTCCTGCGTGAACAGAACCGTTATGCTGATATCATACCAGTAGCAAGACACATTCAAGAACTGCTTGTTGACTACGCAGCCCATCCCGAGGTGTTTCATGACGGTACCTACCGTGAGCCAGAGAATGCTGACCGTCAGGGCTATATTGAATTTTATCGTGCTCAGGCTACAGCCTATATAGCTCAGGCATACGCAGAAATGGGTGAACTTAAACAAGCAGAGCACGAAATGGTGGCTTTTGAGCAGACCGACTATTCAAAATTCCCTGATGGCCGTAAGCAAATGACGGCAGTGTTAGAGAAGCTTGGCCGTTATGACGAAGTGCTTGACATCTATGATGATGTGGAGCAGAGCATGATAGGTGAGCAAGACACTCTTCGCAATGATTATGCTGATATTCTGCACGGAAGAGCCAGAATCGCCTATCTGCAAGGAAACTATGCCCTTAGCCGTTCTCTGGAACAGCGATACATCAGTCTGTCGCAGAAACTGAATGAAAACCTACAGCGCAGCAAAGCACACCTCTATGCTGCACGTTTCCGAGCTTATGAGCAACAGATTGAGATAGAACAACAGCAAGCAGCCCTTTCACGTAAGAATATCTTCATCGGAGCGGGAGTGCTTCTTTCTCTGCTTGCGATAGGATTCTCACTCTATTACTGGCGTCAGAAGCAACTTATCAGCAGGAAAAATCATGTGCTGACAGGTCAGATAGCCGAGGCTGTGGATTACAAGAAAAAATACGAGCAGCTTCGTTTAGCAACCCAACAGTCTGCTATTGCCAAGAAACCATCCGTAACCGCTCATCCTGACGTTGCTACCAACCTCAACAACCTAACAGATGCCGATCTCTTTGGCTTTCTCAGCGATGCGATAATCCGCGAAGAACTGTTTTTGGATCCTTTTTTCGGAAGGCAGACGCTCGTCAACCGTTTTCATCTTTCGCCAAATCGGGTCGGTGCAGCCTTTTCGCAGGGTAGCGAACATAACTCCTTACCTGGATACATCCGCAACCTGCGTCTGGAGCACTCATGCCGTTTGCTGACCAGTAGTCCGGACATGTCTATAGATGAAGTGGCCACCGCTTCCGGTTTTTCCAACTATACCGTCTTCGCCCGCTATTTCAAACAGAAATACGACATAACTCCTTCTGAATACCGCCGTCAGCGGCAGACATGACTGTTGGATTCCGACAAATAAAGCAGACACCGGAATCCATTTGCTTCGCGACATGGCGTTGTCTGTGATTATATTGCAGGGTTGTTCTTAAACAAGTTAGAGCAACCCTTTTTGTTGTCGTTTTGTTTCCCTTCTTTCTATCAGTATGTATTTTTTTATGTTATGACCATTTGTAAAAGCAATATGACCATTTGTTTATACTATATTATTACATGGACGAAAATACATACATTTGTAAAATTTAGAAAACGCTTTTTAGAATAATTTATCAATAAATACACAATATGCCGATGAATGAAATGATTAAATCAAGACAATTGTTCAAGTCAAGGTGGTTATCGGTTTATTTGCTGACCCTTCTGCTTTCGTTCTCATGGTCTCTTCCTGCTGTAGCAGACATCCAGGTTGAGGCAAGTGAGCTTTTGGAAACCGCCGACAACTACTC
>JAEEOB010000094.1 GCA_016284045.1 Bacteroidaceae bacterium | reverse complement strand
TACTCAAGCTTCGGATTTACCATACGAAATGATTGCCAGACAATTAAAGAGAAAATAAAAATAAAAAAACTTCTTTTTAGTTGTAAAACGTTTGCTTGGTTGATTCTTGAAGAAGGTAACGGAGACGAAAGAAGGAATGATAAAGTATGTGACACTTAAAAAGAAGAAAAAAGCAGTCCATAAATGAACTGGAAAAAACCGCTTCGCTGAAAAAAACCTGCGGACAATTTCCAGCTAAGTATGTTAATATCAGCCTATAATCTAAAACCGAAACTTAAGTAAAAAAAGGGTTTGTCTTGAAGGATACAGGCGTGCTATTGGTGAAGGTTTGAATTTTTCAGTTGGGTCTTACACCATCAGAAGCGCGGGTGAAAGACAAAACCACAAAAAGCTCAACTTCGTTTCGCACAAAAAATACTTCGTTCTACAAAAACCATCCGGATGATATGCAATTGTTTTATTTTTATTGTAGAACGAGAACAATGGGAGAAATGGGAGTTATGGGAACAATAGGAATGATGGGAACAATGGGAATTTGATTAGTGAAAAAAAATGACACATTGTTTATATTTATGAAATAAAATGTTTATCTTTGCAAATATGGTATTTTATGATGAATGACTAACCAAGAACCGACATACGATAAGTCTGTAACAACTAAGACCTATGTTATTTTAAGACATACATAAAGCAAGTCCCAACAGGCAATCTATCAACAATAAACACTCAACATAAAATAATAACTAACACCTATATAGATTATGAAACAAAAACGGACACTACTTACTTTCATTCTGCTCTGCACGGCGTTGTTTTGCACTGCGCAGACAGACTGTACGTCAAAAATCACGAACCCGAGTTTTGAGTCAGGACTTGACGGCTGGGAGCATAAGAGCCTCAGCGTACAGGACAACAATGTATTCAGTATCAAGAGCGATAGCAGATATCTTGAAAAATGGACAGGCCGGGGCGGAGCCGTGGGCTCTGCAAGCGTGAGCCAAAAGTTAACTGGACTGGCACCCGGACAGTATGAACTGACCGCCGCCGCCCAGAACATCCAGGAGGACACACCGACCAAGGCACAGACAGGCACCTGGATTTATGCCGGCGATAAAGAGACTCAGGTGACGGTTCGCGACACCTATACAGTGGCTTTTTCCTACGTGTCGGGAGCGGTTGAGATAGGCTTCAGAGCCGTGGATGCCAGCGGCAACTGGATAGCCGTGGATAATTTCCGTCTCACCCTCGTAGGCGATGACCTGAGCCAGGAGCTGGCTGCAGCCATCGAGCAGACCGAAGCTGACTATGGCACCGCTGACGGCAATGAGGCAGAGCAGCTGCTCGCCGCCATCGCAAACGCCAAGGACGTTGCAGCCAATGCCGACGCGACAGGCCAGGAGCAGGCAGACGCCATCATCGCCATGGAGAATGCTGTGGATATCTATAAACGTGCGAATGCGAGCGAGGAAAACCCGTTGGACATGACCCTTCTGATTGTGAACCCGAGCTTTGAGACCGGTGACCTCACCGGCTGGACAGCGAAAAACATGGGCATACAGAACAACAACGTGTTCAACATCAAGCAAGGCACCTATTACTTAGAGAAATGGACGGGCCGTGGCGGTGCCGTTGGCGACGGTCAGGTGAGCCAGACTTTGACCGCGATGAAACCCGGCAAATACCGCTTGACAGTGGCAGCCCAGAACATCCAGGAGGACACGCCAACCAAGGAGCAGACAGGTGCGACCATCTTCGCCAACTCCCACTCCACCCCAGTTAACGTCCGCAACAACTACACGCTCGACTTCATACTGGTAAGCGACGAGCTGACCATCGGCTACAAGGCAGAAGGAGCGAGCGGCAACTGGATTGCCGTAGATAATTTCCGCCTCGCCTATCTCGGCAATGACGCCTCCGAAGCAGCTGCAGAATTCGCCGAGCTGATCGACAAGGCGAAAAGCCTGACCAGCGAGCGCATATACAACCAGACCAAGGAGAAACTTGATGCCGCCATCTCCGCCGCAGAGGAGCTAATTGCCAACGGCGACAGCGAGAGCTGGGGTGAGGCATCGAGCACGTTGGAGTCAGTCATCCAAGAGGCAGAGGAGAGCATTGATGCGTTCAGCCAGCTGGCAACCGCCATCAGTGCTGCCCGTGAGGAACTCAGTGGCTCCACGTCTGCCAACAAAACCGAATACGAGCAGGCCGTTGATGCCGCCCAAGCCATTTATGACGCAGAAAGCACTGACAATGCTTTGGCGTTGAACACCATCGAGACGCTCAACGTGGCAGCATTCGCTTTCAAGATTGAGAACGGCAGCGGTCCAGTCCCCAATGTCGTTACCGACAAGCGTTTCATCCGCGGGTGCACCTGGGCATTCGGGAGGAGCACTGTAAGCGGCAGCAACATCCTGGAGCAGGGCTTCTGCTGGAGCGAGGATCCCGACCCGAAAGTGACCGACCACCGCACGACCGAATATATCAACCAGGCAGGACGGATCTACTGGCTCCGCAACCTGAAGCCCGCTACCGTGTATTATATCCGTGCCTACGCCATCACAAAGAGCTATGCCGTAGGTTACGGCGACGTGCTGAAAGTCGTGACCGTTCCAAAAGGCACCATCGGTCACTGGTATAACAACGGCGGTGATGAGGCCACGAACGACCGCATCAACTATGCCATCAACACCTCCATCGACTACTATTGGAACAACCTGACCAGCATCCATGACTTCGGAATCAGCGTGAGCTACAGCCCTGGCACCCCGACAGCCGACTGCTCCTATGGCGGGAGCATGCGTGTGGGCGCGAGTTCCTCCTATCAAAGCCCTGGCACCATCATGCACGAGGCTCTTCACGGAATTGGCGTAGGTACCCATGATATATGGTGGTCGGGCGAGATGCGCTCGGCAGGTGACCGCGGCGACTGGCTCGGTGACCGTGTGACGGAGGCAGTACGATTCTGGGACAACAACACCACCGGTGTGATCACCGGGGACAACACTCACCTGTGGCCCTACGGCTGCAACGGTGCCCATGAGGACAGTCACGATGACAACCTTTACTGCATGATGGGCATCCTCGCCCAGGCCCTGAACGAAGACGGACTGCCCGGGTCCGACAGAATCGGTTATGCCCTGCCCTACTACTCGTTCAATCATGAAGACACAATCAAATACTACATCAAGAACGAGAACGAGAAATACGGACTGCTCAACTCCTATCTTGTGGAGAATGAAAACCACCGACTGGAATGGCAGACGATGACAGCAGCGGAGGCAGCCACCAATGATGCGGCAGCCTGGTATCTGACGTTCACCCCGAGCAACCAGTATTACCAGTTGCGCAATGCCGCCACCGGCTATTACATCACCTATTCGGGCTCCGGTACCGACGGCATCCGCACCGCCAAACGCACAAAGCCGACCAGCGCCGACAATTTCCATCTGATGCGGGGACGTGTGGATGTGAAATCCGGCAAATACACGTTCAGAGGCTACTATGTGATCCATCCTGAAAGCACGCTGACTCCTCAGACCCTCACAGGAACCACGAATCACAAAACCACCACCTCCGGCTTCAACATCGCCAAGGGCGCAACCCAGCAACGCTGGCTGATTCTGACCGCCGAGGAAGCATCGAACTTTGAAAACGGCAACATCAACCTGCTGAAAGAGGAGCTTGAGCGTCTGATTGCCCAAGCAAGGAAACTGGAGCAAGTGCCTCATGGTGAACTAACTGAAGGCGCAGACGACACCCTTGAAAACGGTCTTACTCAGGCTTGGGAAGCAGGTGCCGCCACCACTTCGGTTTCCGAGCTGAACCAGCTGATTGAAGACGTGAAATCAGGCACGATGACCTTCCTCGACAGCGTTTATGCCACTGACGACAGCCAGCCGTTCGACCTGACCTATATGCTTGAGAACCCGAATTTCGACAGCAGCGCCAAAGAGGGATGGACCAGCGCAGCTGAACCAGGTTACAACAACGACAACGTGGAGTTCTACGAGAAAACTTTTAACTTCTATCAGACTCTGACCAACATGCCTTCGGGCACTTACGAACTCCATGCCAACGCCTTCCAGCGTCCGGGAGATTACGCCACGGTCTATAGCCAGTACGCAGCTGGGACAAACAATGTGAACTCTCAGCTTTATATCAACACCACCGGTGAGCCCGTAAAGAACATCTGTGAAGACCGTCAGAAATCCTATCTCTTCAACGACGGCGGCTGGGGCAGCGACGTTCAGCTTGGCGACAAGACCTACGTGCCGAACTGTATGGACGGTGCCGGTAAATATTTTGCCAAAGGGCTGTATGAGAGCTCAGTAAGAGCTGAAATCGAAGAGAGCGGAAGCACACTGAAAGTCGGTATCAAAGGTACGACAACCGGTACTGCCCACTGGACCATCTTCGACAATTTCCGGCTCTATTATTTCGGCAAGCAGCCTCCAACGAAGCTGAAAGGCGATGTGAATCTTGATGGCACAGTTGATATCTCCGATGTCGTGGCGGTCATCAACACAATGGCTGGCGACACCACATTCAAAGACACCTCCGACGTGAACGAAGACGAGAACACCGATATCAGCGATGTGGTGGCAATCATCAACATCATAGCAGGCGGAGTGGATTAGTATTTTGTTCTTAGTTGGTTTATAGTCAATGCTACGCTTTGACTTTATTGCGGGACACAAGGCCCCGCCTACCTTGATTTTGTAATATGGTTTCCAAGAGGAAGCTATTGTTATAAAGCAAGGCGGGAGGAATAACCAGCTGCAAGACGAGCAGCGAGAGCGCGTGCAGGCTTACCTGTTGGTGTGAGTGGAATGTCATCGACTTGGATGATATGCCGTGGACGGTGGAATTTCGGCAGGATATCGAGTGGGATGGTGTCGATGATGGAAGCGGCATTTTCGGGACTGTCTGTAGTAAGCAAAACGACGGTCTGTCCGAATTTAGGGTCAGGACAAGGAGCGATGACGAAAGGAAGGATCAGATAATGTTCAAGCACACGCTCCACCTCCTCAATCTGTATTTTCACCCCTCCGCTGTTAATGACATTGTCGATACGTCCAAGTATGCGAAAACGAGATATATGCCCATGATTTTCAATGATTTCAGCCCGGTCACGGGTGATGAGCGTGTCGGGGCAGATGTCGGGCGCATCCACGACGAGGCATCCGTCGGAGTTAAGAGAGAGGGAAATGCCTGGTAACGGCTCATACCACTCAGATGCATCTGAACCACTCAGCTTTCTTAACGCGATATGTGAGAGCGTTTCGGTCATTCCGTAGGTGCTCCACACCTCATTGGGAAAGTTCAACAATTCAGCAGCCATGTCCTGACTGACCGGCCCACCTCCTATGATAAGTTTATTAATAGCTTTCAGTCGTTTCAGTTCGTCATGCCGCATCATTGAATTATATACTTGCATAGGTGTCATCGCTGCGAAGACAACAGGCGTGGCTAGCGTGTCGATCAACTGGAGCGGATGTCCGGAGGGTTCTACGACAATCAATTTAAGTCCTCCGACAAAAGACCTTACGACCATCATCTTGCCCGCAATGAATTCGAGAGGGAGACAAAGCAGCGCCGTATCACCCTCACGTAAGCCAAGCGCCTGACAGGTTCGCCTTGCCGAAGCCACCATGCGTTTTTTCTCAACGCTTATCGGCTTCGGATCACCCGTGGATCCGCTGGTTTTTAGGGTAATAAAGGGAGAAGGGGAGTTCCAATCATTCAAAAAATGAGTTAATTTCATTTTTGATGGTGAATAGTGAAAAGTGTATATTCTAAAGATTAATGATGCCAAAGGTATTCGCCGTGGAGGGAAAGCGGGCTGTCGGTGTTGTCGGTGAAGATCTGACCTGTTCCAAGCCCCTGATGGAAGGTGATGTGTTCACCATAGACATGGGATGCGAACTGAGCGATAGCATTTAGTCCGACGTTGGACTCCAACGCCGATGTGATCCACGATTTGACACCCCGTTTGGCAGCCAGGTCAATCCATTCACTGCATCCGGCAATTCCCCCATGTAGAGAGGGTTTAAGCACGATATACTGAGGTTTGACCAGTTCGAGCATCTCCGTTTTATCATGGGCAGAGGAGAGTCCTATCAACTCCTCGTCTAGGGCAACCGGCACTGGCGATATCCGGCACAGTTCCGCCATTTCACGCCATTGATGCTGACGGATGGGCTGCTCGATGGAATGAATCTGAAACTGAGCGAGTTGTTGGAGCCTGTCCATCGCCTCACTTGGAGAGAACGCCCCGTTTGCATCCGTCCTTATCTCTATAATGTCCCGGCTGAACCGTCTTCTGATTTTCCGGATCAGTTCCAGCTCCTCATCAAATCTGATTGCCCCGATTTTGATTTTCACGCATCGGAATCCCTTTTCGATTTTCTCCTCCATCCGCTTTTCCATCTCGTCGTAACTGCCCATCCATACGAGCCCGTTGATGGGAATGCCCTCCTCACCACGTGAGAATGGCGTGTTGAACAGCCGTTCACCATGATGCAGGTTAAGCAACGCTGTCTCCAGTCCGAATCGCATGGACGGATAATCGCTGAAAGCCGTCTCAGCGATTTTCAGCTGCCGTCCGAGTGCATCAGGCTGCTCCTGTGCCTCCGTCAGCCGAGGAAGGATTGCATTGATCCGAGTATTGAGACACAATTCAAAATCATCATCAGGCATCGCATCCATGCTGAGGTCAGGGAGCGGGGCACACTCCCCCATTCCCTTCCTACCGTCCTCTAATAATAGCGTGATGAACCACGACTTGCGTTTGAGATAGACACCTCTTGACGTGCCTGCCGGCTGTTTGAAATGGAATACCCGTTCTTCGACTTGATGAATCATGGCAGTTTCGGATATTGCTGGAAGTCAGGCTTCCGTTTTTCCAAAAAGGCTTTACCGCCCTCCTGAGCCTCATCGAGGAAATAATACAACATGGTTGCATCCCCAGCCAGCTGCTGAATGCCAGCCTGCCCGTCGAGTTCCGCATTCAGTCCCGCCTTAATCATACGCAAAGCCAGCGGTGATCGCTCCATCATGGTCTTCGCCCATTCCACGCACTCATCCTCCAGTTTTTCGAGCGGCACCACCTTGTTCACCATACCCATCTGCTCCGCCTCACGGGCAGAATACTGCCGGCAGAGGAACCAAATCTCTCTAGCCTTCTTCTGTCCGACGATGCGTGCGAGGTAAGAAGCTCCGAATCCGGCATCAAACGAACCCACTTTAGGACCGGTCTGTCCGAAAATTGCGTTTTCAGATGCGATGGTGAGGTCGCAGACAAGATGCAGCACATGTCCGCCTCCGATGGCATATCCATTGACCATGGCGATGACGGGCTTGGGCAGGCGGCGTATCTGCATCTGCACATCGAGCACACTGAGACGCGGCACTCCCTGCTCATCCACATATCCGCCACGGCCTTTCACATTCATGTCGCCTCCGGAACAGAACGCCTTGTCGCCTGCCCCTGTGAGAATCACCACTGAAATGTTCTGCATCTCACGGCATAGGGCGAAAGCCTGACTCAGCTCAAGCGTGGTTTTGGGTGTGAAAGCGTTACGATAACGTGGACGGTTGATGGTGATTTTGGCTATGCCTTCGTATTCTTCAAAGAGGATTTCCTCAAATTCTCTGATTGTTTTCCAAGATCTCATGATAATTAGTTTTTAGTTCTTAGTTTTTAGTTCTTAGTTTTTAGTTCTTAGTTTTTAGTCCTTAGTTCTTAGTTTTTAGTCAATGCTCCGCTTTGACTTTATTGCGGGACACGAGGTCCCGCCTACCTCATTTTAGTCATTGATGGTTGGTTCCTTTTTGACACACATAATGCAAGTTCCTACCAATAATTGGAAAGAGCCTGGTTGTCGGCTTCGGATGAGGTGAAGATTTCGAGCAGAAGGGGGCGCTGAGATTGAGCAGTGTTGCTGGTGAGCCATTCAATACCGTTTTTCAGTGAGTCCTCATCGGTTGCCGCCTGATAGCCGATGTTGTTCTGCCGGCAGATGCCCTCAGCTGAAGTATGATGGGCGGCAGCAATGGCAGTATGGAAGACCGGGCTTTGCCGTGCTCCCTTCAGTCCCTCAAAGATAGCCCCACCTCCGTTGTTGAGCAACAGGATTCTGAGATTTCCTTTGAGCTGCTGATTCCACAACGCATTCTGGTCGTAGAAGAAGCTGAGGTCTCCGATGACACAAAAGACAGGATTGTCGGCAATCAGCGAAAATCCCGCCGCCGTTGAGAGCGTTCCCTCAATCCCGTTGAGCCCACGGTTACACCACACATGATGACGTGCGTAGATGTTCGCCAACCTGATGGGAGATGAATTGGCGTAATGTGTGTAACAGCGTTTATCGTGCAGTGACTGTTCAAGCATTTTCACTGCCATCATGCTGGAGAAAGGGGGCTGATAGCACAATGTCGCCTCCTCCGCTTTCTGCAGTTCTTTTTTCCATAAATCTGCGAACTCATTGTCGAAATGTCCGCTGTTACTGTTAAAGAACAGATTCAGTTGCCGTAGGCACTGCGGCAACGGACACACCACCACCCCTACCAGGCATTGAAACGTGTCGAAGATCAGTCCATCGTCGTTGACATGCCAGCAACAAGCTTGTTTCACGCTACGCAAGAATGTCTTAAGCCGTTTGCTCACTACAGATCCGCCGAGATACAGAATGAAATCGGGCATGAGGCGATCCGCTGCCGTGTTGACAGCCAATATTTTCTCGAACGGTAAGGCTCCGACCGACAACGCCTCATGCAACACCACGATATTGTCCGGTTTAAAATCAATGAGATGCTTATAATCAGCAGTCTGCCCGATGACAATCATAGGCCGTTTCGCTGTCTGCATTCGATTGAACAACGGGCTGAGGTCAGCCGTGAAGTTATGATGGACATGAATTATCCGTTGATTAGTTTCCAATGTGGAGGCATTGAACATATAAAGCGGTTCACTGACGGGCACATTGATATGCACTGGAGCTCCCCCATGCTGATACAGCTGGTTTAGGGCCTGATTAACAAGCCGGTTGCAATACCATTGTTCCTCTTCATCGCGTGGTTCAGGAAGAGAAACGGCGTCACCGGCAAACTGGCTCAAGACATTCTGCTGCGGCATAGTTTGTCCGTCAAGCTGGTCAATCCACTGTCTGGGGCGGTCGGCGCTGATAACGAGCAAGGGAATATGCTGATAATACGCCTCTGCCACAGCCGGTAAGAGATTGAGCAACGCTGAGCCACTTGTGACACATACAGCCACAGGCTGACCCGATTTCAGCGCCATCCCAAGCGCACAGAACCCAGCAGAGCGCTCATCGGTGACGGGGATGCAGTTGATTTGACCACATTGGCAGAGATTATGCACAATCGGGGCGTTTCTGCTTCCCGGACAGACAACGGCATGCTTTATCTGATGCTCAATGAGCAATGATGTCAATATTTGAATATTTGGCTTATCGGAAAACACTTATTGATTTACGATTTAATGATTTACGATTTAATGATTTACGATTTAATGATTTACGATTTAATGATTTACAATTTAATGATTTACAATTTAATGATTTACAATTTAATGATTTACAATTTAATGATTTACAATTTAATGATTTACAATTTATTGATTTACAATTTATTGATTTACAATTTAATGATTTACAATTTAATGATTTACGATTTAATGATTTACAATTTATTGATTTACGATTTAATGATTTACAATTTACAATATATTATGTATTTCGCTATTAGAAGATTATTGATAGGGAACTATAAGAACTATAGGAACTATAGGAACTATAAGAACAAAATCAAACCTTCTAAAAACTAAACAGGTTGCGCATGGTCTGCATTTTAGCCTCGGTTTCGAGCCATTCCTGCTGCTCGTCGCTGTCGGGCATGATGCCTCCTCCTGCATATAGGCGGAATCCGCCGTTTTCAACCGACATACAGCGGAGAGACACATAGAGGTCGGTGTGGCAGTTGTAATTGAGCATTCCCGAAAATCCGCTGTAGAAGCGGCGTGGATAAGTCTCGTTGTCGTTGATAAACTGTTGAGCCAGCTTTTTCGGTATTCCACAGACAGCAGGCGTGGGATGGAGATCCTGTATCAGGCTGCCTATATATTCAGTGTCGTTCAAAGAGAACATGAACTCAGATTTGAGATGAAAGAGATTGGCAGCCCTGACTGTTTTGGGTCCCACCTCCTCAACTTCTGAAGAGAAAGAGTCGAGGCATTGCCTGATATAAGCAGCTACAATTCGCTGTTCATCCATATTTTTCTGCGACCAGGAGATATGAGGATAACTTTCACAGCAATCCAACGGTTGAACCTGAGACGTACAATCCAGCGGTTGAACCATATTATCAGCACATGGCATCGTACCTGCAATCGCAACGGTTTTCCAACAGCTTTCTCTTCCGCTGAGCAGCATCTCTGGTGAGGCTGTGATCCATAGGCCAGAAAGGGGTGTGACCGTGAGCGACACAAACATCCGGGGATACCTCCGGCAAGCCTTAATAAACAAGTCGAGCAGGGAGCAAGACGGATTTGCTTGTTCACACATCTCATCAGTAGCATCGTGGGCATCCGATTGAAAAGGATAGAATGCCGAACGAGCCAATACAATCTTTTTGAACATCCGCTCCACTACCGCACCGTGAAACAACATGAATATACGGCTGTATTCCAATCTACCTTTGTCGTGAGCTATGTCAGCGGCAGGCATCAAAGTATCAGGAACCTCAAAACCAATTTCCTGAAAAAAGGCAGCTAGGACATCACGGTCGTCCTGATGACAAGTTCTGACCACATCAGGGCGGATAAGCAATATCGGCTGCTTTTCGGACACACAGAATGGCGCTACCACAAAGCCCTGCTTCCCATTGAGCCCGTCAAAGGAAGAGACAGTCTGCGGCAAACCTTCTGTCTGCGCCACAAGTGTGACGGTATGGTCAAAGGGGAGACGGTATAATGCGAAAGAGAATTCTTTCAATTTTAATCGGGAGTTAAAATGATTGTAAAAATTAAAAGTAAAAAAGGATGACAGTGTTTTGAAACGAAAATCTGATGGGGCATGGAGATAAAGCTAGAACCTTAGTCCTGCAAAAGTTCTGAGGAGCCATTTATTGTGATTTACCTGCACATGGTCCGATTTTCCCGCTTTAGAGTAATTGAAGACAAAAGAAGTTCCGGCAAAATAATTCTTGATATTATAGACAGCCGACCCTCTGGCAGTCAATATGAACTGCGGGATGCCACTGTTAATTTTCTCTTTGTCTCCGTTGACATCCAGCTTCTGGGTTCCACTGATTACAAATGCCGGAAGGGCTGACGCGTGGAAGAGCCATCTCCTGTCAGGCACATAGTTGTAGCCATATCCAGCTCCAAGTGCGAAGTTGAAGGTATTGAGCTTATAGGACTGCAGGATGTCTTCTGCGCTGCGTTTGAGAGTCTGCCATTCCATAGATGTTCCAACCAGAAGGCTTCCCGCACTCCTTTTCTGTATATAGGACTGTGTAAATGCTGCCGGATAGGAGAATTTTCTGTAGTTGAACACATAATAACCATTGATATTGAACGACCGCGCTTTTATGGTTCCGTCCTCCGGCTTGATTTTGGGCTGGTTTCCCAATTTAATCCATCCGTCGAACCGTTTGGCATTCTGTGTGATGATGTCGAATCCGTATCGGTTGGAATAAGAGTTGAGATTAATTTCAAAGTCCTTGTATCTTCCTGCAAGTGCTGCCGGATTGAGAGCACCTCCGACAGTGATGCCCAAATAGGATATCGAAAGGCTTGCCGTAGCTTTATGGTCCGCCGTGATATTGGCTTTAACCGGCATATCGTTTTGCATAGACCTGATTTTGAATCTGGCTCCTGTGATGTTTACCCTGCCCTTGAGTGTCCATTTGGTCTTAGGGCGTTGCAGATACGCTGTGTCGTAGTTAATTCGGTGATATTTTACAGTCAACATGGAATCAACCGCATCGATTTTTTCTTTATTGGCAAGATATAATGAATCAGCCTTCTGCCTTGCCCGTTTGAAACGTTTGAAAATCTGCGCATCGGCATTTGGCATGACAAAAAGCATGAAAACAGAAAAGATGTAGAAAAATCTCATAGAAATCTAAACGAAAAGTGAGTCTCAATCATCCGATTATTCAGAAAAAATGAAACGAAAAAGAATTCAAGTCACAAAATTAGTTAATTTTGTTCAGAAAAGTAAATAAAAACGGATAAAAAACAAAAAATAATTGTTAACTTCGCACATTCAAATAAAGAAACAGTCAAAAAGATATTAGTTTTTAGTTTTAGACATTAGTTTTTAGAAATAAAGTCTGGAAAAAGGATTGTAAAGAGTATTATTCAGACAATCATATCATATTCAATAAACTAATAGTATTTAATTTTAACCAAACAGTAATTATGAAAAGAATCATCTATGTATTCGCTGTGTGCATCATCGCAGTTTGCGCATCAAGTTTCATGCATCAGTCTGACAAGCCACTGACCAAACAGTCAGACGGCACCTATATTATAAACACCACCACCCTGGCTCAGGATGTGAAAGGGTATCAGTCGCCCACTCCTTTGAAAATTTACATCAAAAAGGATAAAATCCAAAAAATCGAGGCACTTGCCAACAAGGAGACACCCAAATTCTTCAAGAAAGTGAGTGACGGAATCCTGGAAAAATGGAATGGCAAGAGCGTGAAGGCAGCGCAGACATTGAAAGTGGATGCCATCACCGGCGCCACTTTGTCGAGCAACGCTGTGAAGGAAAATGTGAAACGCGGGCTTGCTTACTACGTAAAGAACAAATAAAGCATATTTGTGTGAATTTCGCACAAATATTGATTTACATCAAGAAAACGACAGATAATCTGATATTTTTCATAAAAACACTTGCAGAGAGGTGAAAAAGCTGTAACTTTGCATCGTGTTTTTCATAGTATTAGATTTAAGGTTAACAAGATTGGGGAAAGGCGTTTCCCCTTTTTTTATACCCATAGGCAAGTGATTTGCCCATGGGTATAATAATTTATAGGGTTAACCTTTTAAGTGAAAAGTTTCGGAAGTAAAAAATGAAGTTAAGGAGGAGCTGATGTTTTCTTACGTCAGCAGTAACCAGATTACTGAATCGTAAGAACACGTTTATTTTAAAAAATAAAAAAAGGTTTTGTCTTGGATGATAAGGTTTTACTATGATTGATTGAATGAATGATTCAGTCAGGGATTACACTTACAGTAACGGCAGACGAAAGACAAAACAAAAAAAATGCTCAACGTTGTTTCGCACAAAAAAACACTGCGTTTAACAAAACCCATCCAGATGATTATTGGGTCGCTTCGCTTAAAATGACTAAAAAATGGATTAAAAAATGCTCAACTTTGTTTCGCACAAAAAACACTGCGTTCAACCACATGACGAAAGAAATCGTCAGATTCTAGGGGCTTGCGTTAGAAGATGGTCAGAAAGAAGGTTACGAAAGGAAAATAAAAAAATTACACATTATTAACAAGGGAAATGGCAGATAATTGATTTTTTTTTTGTAATTTTGGAACATATTATGCGGTAAATCGAATAATAAAATTGTACGAAGCCAACTAAATAGCTGAAAATAAAAAGATTCAGTCCTGTCCGCATATATTGAGAGCAGAAAAATAAAAAAAACAATATATAATGAATTACAAATGGAATTACACCTCACCGTCTCCCGAAGAGCAAGCGGCTGCGGCTAAGCTTTCAGTGGACCTGAATATCAGTCCCGTGATTTGTCTGCTACTGCTACGTCGCGGAATCACGACGCCCGAAGAAGCATACGCCTTCTTCCGTCCTCATCTTCAATCGCTCCACGACCCCTTTCTGATGCAGGACATGGACAAGGCCGTTGAGCGCCTGAACACAGCAATGGGCCGCAAGGAGCGTATCCTTATTTACGGAGACTACGACGTTGACGGCTGCACCGCCGTGGCGTTAGTTTACCGGTATCTGCAAAATTATTACTCTAACATGGACTACTATATCCCCGACCGCAACGACGAAGGTTACGGCGTGTCGCGTCAGGGTATAGAGTACGCCCAGGAGACCGGCGTGTCACTTATCATCATTCTCGACTGCGGCATCAAAGCCGTTGAGGAAATCGCTTACGCCAAGAGTTTGGGCATAGACTTCATTATCTGCGATCACCACGTTCCCGGCACCGAGCTACCTCCCGCCGTGGCGATACTGAACGCCAAGCGCGAGGACAACACGTATCCATACAACGAGCTGTCGGGCTGTGGTGTAGGATTCAAGTTCATGCAGGCCTTCTCCATCAGCAACGGCATCCCGTTCAACACGCTGATACCGTTGCTGGACTTAGTGGCTGTGAGTATCGCTTCGGACATCGTGCCCATCATGGGAGAGAACCGCGTGCTTGCCTATCACGGTCTGCGCCAGCTGAGCAACAACCCTTGTGTTGGCCTTCAGGCCATTAAAGACATTTGCGGCCTGACCGGCCGTGAAATCACGATGAGCGACATCATTTTCAAGATAGGTCCGCGCATCAACGCTTCCGGCCGTATCCAGAACGGCAAGGAGTCGGTCCGTCTGCTTGTGGAGCGTGATATCAACCTTGCCCGTGAGCAAGCCCACGTGATCAACCAATACAACGAGGAGCGCAAGGAATTAGACAAGAAAATGACCGAGGAGGCCAACATTTATGTTGACCTTACCCCAGAGATGGCCGGGAAGAGCTCGATGGTGATATACGAGGAGACCTGGCACAAAGGCGTTATCGGTATTGTGGCCTCCCGCCTGACCGAACTTTACTACCGTCCGGCAGTCGTGCTGTGCCGCACCGGTGACATGGCCACCGGCTCTGCAAGAAGCGTGAGCAATTTCGACGTATATAAGGCCATCCAGCACTGCTCTGGTCTTCTTGAGAATTTCGGCGGCCATCCCTATGCCGCCGGGCTTTCACTGAAAGTTGAAAACGTGGAGAAATTCAGCGAGATGTTTGAAGAATATGTCAGCACCCACATCTCTCCAAACCAAACAAAGGCAAACCTCGACATCGACGCAGAGATCCGTTTCCAGGAAATCAACCACAAGTTTTTCAACGATTTGAAAAAACTGCGTCCGTTCGGACCAGATAATCCAAAGCCCACGTTTATGACCCGTGAAGTATATGACTATGGTACGAGCAAGGTTGTGGGCAAAGAGCAGGAACACATCAAACTCGAGCTGGTTGACTTGAACTCTAACCATGTGATGAACGGAATAGCTTTCGGTCAGAGCTCCCATGCGCGGTATATCAAGACCAAACGCTCATTCGACATTGCCTATACACTTGAGGACAACACGCACAAGAAAGGGGATATCCAGCTGCTGATAGTGGATATCAAGGCGGAAGAGAAAGACAATTAGATTTACGATTTACAATTTACTATTTATTTGGCTATTTGGACATTTTATTATTTTATTCAAGTTTCTGATATAAAATAATTAAAACAAAAATCTTCTTTTTCAGAATCATAGCGTCGGTACGGTTCATCATTGTTGTTGAAAAACAGTAGCGGTTGGAGGGACAATTAAAGTCGAAGCATTGAAAAAGAAGCAAAAAGCAATCCATAAATGGACTGGAAAAAACGCTACGCGGAAAAAAACATACGGACGATTTACAGCTAAGTGTAGTAATGTCAGTTTGATCTAAACACGAAAGTTGAATTATTTTATTTTGAATTGTTTTAAGTGAAAAGTGTATTTACTTTTGCAACTGAGAACAAACAGAATGGCTATTCATGATAACTTTCTGATTTAAAAGAACGAACCATACAACCAGCATAAAAACCACAGGCGGAATTTGGAACTGTCGGATTATAAGAAGATACTGAAAGATTATTGGGGCTACGACTCGTTTCGCGGCATACAGGAAGAGATAATCTGTTCGATCGGCAGCGGCAAGGACACGCTTGGGCTGATGCCTACTGGCGGCGGTAAATCCATCTGTTTTCAGGTCCCGACCTTGGCGATTGACGGCATGTGCATCGTTGTCACACCTTTGATAGCACTGATGAAGGACCAGGTATCACAGCTACGTCTTCGCGACATCAAAGCCGAGGCCGTCTATTCGGGCATGATACGCAGCGAGATAGAGCGCGTGCTTGAGAACTGTATCTACGGTAACTTTAAGTTTCTATATGTTTCACCGGAACGGTTGGGTACCGACCTTTTCCAAGCGAAACTGCGTTATATGCGCAACATCTGTATGATATGCGTTGACGAAGCCCACTGCATCTCCCAATGGGGTTATGATTTCCGTCCCGCCTATCTTGAGATTGCCAACCTCCGCCGTCTGATCCCCTACCACGTGCCCGTACTCGCCCTGACCGCCACAGCCACCCCGAAAGTGGTTGACGATATCCAGGACCGGCTCTGCTTTCCGGAGAAGAACGTGTTTTCGATGAGTTTCGAACGCAAGAACCTGGTATATGTGGTGCGTGAGACAGAGGACAAAGAGGATGAACTGATACATATCCTTTCAAGCGTTCAGGGCGGCAGTGCGATAGTATATACACGGTCCCGCCGTCTGACGAGCGAGATAGCCCATCACTTGGAAGAGTGCGACATAAGTGCAGAGAACTACCACGCTGGTCTGACTGAAGCAGAACGCGACCTTCGTCAGCGTAACTGGACGAAAGGGCGCTGCCGCGTGATGGTGGCGACCAACGCATTCGGCATGGGCATAGACAAGCCAGATGTCAGGCTGGTGATACATTACAACGTACCAGATTCGATAGAAGCTTATTTTCAGGAGGCAGGCCGCGCAGGCCGCGACGGCAAACGTTCATACGCCGTTCTGCTATATAACAGTCAGGACCAAGGGAAACTCCGCCGCAGGATATCCGAGACCTATCCCGACATCGATTATATCAAAGACACCTACGACAACATCAGCTATTTTTTCCAGGTTGGTATTGATGAAGGCAAGAACCGCACGTTTCAGTTCAGCATGGAGAAATTCTGCCAGGCATTCCGCCAGTTTGCCGTTCAGACCGACAGCGCGCTCCATCTGCTACATAACGCCGGTTATTTCGACTACTGCACGGATCCGGAGTTCAAATCGCGCGTGCGGTTCGTATTGAGCAAAGAAGACCTCTACCGTCTCCATGAGGGCAGCCAGAGGCGTGAGTCCGTCATCAACTGTCTGCTCCGGACTTACACCGGTCTGTTTGCCGACTATGTGTATATCGACGAGCTTCAAATGTCGCATATCACCGGCATCGGCGTAGAGCCCATCTACGAAGAACTGAAGAGCCTTTCGCAGCACCGCATCATCGATTATATCCCGCGCAGCAACCAGCCGACCATCACCTATATGACAGGGCGGATTGAAGGTCGCAACCTGTATTTAGCCCCAAACGTCTATGCCGATCGTAAGGAAGACTACCGCATGCGAATAGAAGAGATGCTGAAATACGCTTCGTCGAAGACTCAGTGCCGCAGCAGGCTATTGCTGGAATATTTCGGAGAAAAAGACGTGGAAGACTGTGGTCAGTGTGACGTGTGCAGAGTCAATCGGAAAAAGCAGGCAAAATCGGCATCGCAGTCCATCCGCGAACAGATTTCGGATTTACTCTCCGACGGTAAATGGCATAGCGTAAAAGAACTGAACAAGCTGAATGCGAACCGTGAAAGGATAGATGTCACGTTGCGTGAGATGATAGAAGAGGAGGAGCTGGAAATGGATGCAGGAATGATAAGACTTAGTTGCTAGTTTTTAGTTCTTAGTAATTTTAGCTGTCAGATTAATTTACTATCAAATAGCCTGAATCACAAAATAAAAAACAATAATAATATGGGATTTTTCAAAAAATTATTCAGCGGCAAAGAGCCGAGCGACGAAGAGCGCGAGTCGAAACGTGATGAGAATAATTTCGACGTGTTGAAATACAATGGTATTCAGGCGTATCAGACAGGACGTCTGGCACATGCCATCGCCTATCTGACCCATGCGCTTGACATCAAGGAAGATGAGGAGGCTCACGTAGCATTGGTAAACACCTACATCCGCAACAACGACCTAGAACAGGCTGTAGATGAGATGAAGGAACTGTGTGAGCTGTATCCTGAACAATTGAACCACCCATTGACTCTGGCTCATCTGCTATATCAGTTAGAGCGTTACGATGAAATGGAGGATGCATGCAACCTGGCCATCAGCCTGGACGCAAACCGCCCCACCCCTTATTATCTACTGGCAGAGAAGCAACTTGCCACTGGTGACCTTGATTCGGCAGAGAGCAATGCCACACATGCTGTTGAGTTGCGTGGTGAGTCGAACGACCCCTATCTGCTCCGTGCCCGAATCTACAAAGAGGAGCAGAAATACCCGGAAGCCCTGGCAGACATTGATCAGTTGCTCAAAGCCGGCGAGGTGAACGACGATGTTCAATTGCTACGTGGCAATCTGCTTGAACTAACCGGCAACACCGAAGAGGCATTGTCGAGTTACAAGGAAGTGATAGCGGAAAACCCGTTCAGTCACGAGGGTTATGTCAGGATAGCCGCCCTTCAGATGCAGATGGGCGACTATGTTGGAGCAGAAGAGACCATCAACGACGCGACAGACCAGAATGGTGAGTATGCCCAGATTATTCAGCTGCGCAGTGATATGAAGCGAGCCCTTGGCGACAGCGAAGGTGCAGATGCCGATGCCGCTCTCGCTGCCAATCTGCTGGCAGAGGAGGAAGTGGCACAGCATAAAGAAAGCAATATTGAGCGTGAAATGCAGGACAGATACAATTCCATCAACCCGTTTCAATAGTAGTTGTTAGTTTTTAGTCTTAAGTCTTTAGTTCTTAGTGCCTTGTGGATGATAAGCCACCCAACACTAGATACGACATAAGGTTAAAGACATGGAATCGCCACACTGAAACGGTGTAGTGGGCTTAGCTAATGTAGTTGGTCTTTGGAGTATAATTCACAATAATGAGTTATGCGTTTCCTTTCTCATCGAGATAGGAGTCTTTGAAACCGAGGAAATACAGTACGCCATCGATACCGATGGTGTTGATTGACTGTTGAGCATTCGCCACCACCCTCGGCTTTGCATGGAAGGCAATGCCAAGCCCCGACTGCGAAAGCATAGGCAGGTCGTTGGCTCCGTCACCCACGGCGATAGTCTGCCTGATATCCACTTTCTCCACCTGTGCAATGAGTTTGAGCAGCTCTGCTTTACGTCGTCCATCGACAATTTCTCCCACATAGCGTCCTGTCAGCTTTCCGTTTTCATCGATTTCCAACTCGTTGGCATACACATAGTCAATACCATAGCGATCCTGAAGATATTTGCCGAAATAGGTGAAGCCACCTGAAAGTATGGCGATTTTGTATCCATACCGTTTGAGCACATACATGAGCCTGTCCACACCCTCTGTGATGGGCAGGTTTTCAGCTATTTCCCTCATCACACTGACATCCAAGCCTTTGAGCAGAGACACGCGCTCTGTGAAGCTCTCTTTAAAATCGATTTCTCCCCTCATGGCCCGCTCTGTGATGGCTTTTACCTTATCGCCTACTCCAGCCCTCATGGCAAGTTCGTCGATCACCTCAGTCTGAATGAGCGTGGAGTCCATGTCGAAGCAAATCAGACGGCGCATCCTGCGGTACATATCATCGAGCTGCAGCGAGAAGTCCATCCCCATGTCGGCAGAGAGCCTCATCAGATCCGCCTGCATTTCCACCCTGTCTTTTGGTGTTCCGCGAAGTGAGAACTCAATGCACTTTCGCGTGTGGTTTCTCTCCGGATTTCTCATAGACTGCCGTCCGGTGAGCCTTCTGATGGCATCGATATTCAGTCCCTGGTCGGCAATGACGCGTGTGGCAGCCTCAATCTGTGCGGCAGAAAGGTGGCGTCCGAGGAGCGTGAGGATATAGCGGTTCTTGCCCTGCCTGTTGACCCAGTCCTCGTATTCATCCTCTGAAATGGGTGAGAATCCGATATTAACCCCCAGTTCTGTCGCCTTGAACAGGAGTTCTTTCATGACTTGTCCGGAATTAGCCTCATCCATCCTGATAAGTATTCCAAGCGAGAGCGTGCTGTGGATGTCGGCCTGTCCGATGTCAAGGATATGCGCATTGTATTTAGCCAGTATTTGCATGACTGAGGCAGTGAGACCAGGCCGGTCCTGCCCTGTGATTCTGACGAGAATCTGTTCTTTTTTTATAGCGGGAGAGGTCATGTTTATAGTTTGTAGTTTATAGTTTGTAGTTTATAGTTTGTAGTTTATTAACCCTGAAAATGACCGCCACTCAACACAGAGGACGAAATTCGGTTTTATACACGTGGATGCCAATCAGATTCGTCTCGTGGATAAAAGAAGACGAGAAGGCAAGAAGATGATAAGATAAGAATACAGCTCTGGTCGAAGATGGCTTCAGAGCATTTTGAACGCACGTTTGATTACTTTCTCGACAGTTGCGTCCGGTTCGTCCTTGAGGATGGCCTTGACTGTCTTCGCCACCGGTGCAGGAGAATATCCGAGAGCCTTGAGCGCCTCACACGCATCGTTATACACCTGCTGGTTGACTTGATTGGCGGTCTGGTCTCCCGGTTCTACTGTAGCCGGCGTGATACCAAGGGATGCCACTTTGTCTTTCAACTCAACGATGATGCGCTGTGAAGTTTTCGCCCCCAGTCCCTTGACCGTTTTCAGCACCTTGTCGTTGCCGTTGAGGATGACATCGCAGAGTTCAGCTGGGGTGAAAGCCGACAGGATGGTCCGTGCCGTGTTTCCTCCCACTCCACTGACAGAAATCAGCTGTAGGAAGAGTAGCCGCTCCTGTTTGGTTGAGAATCCGAAGAGCACCCATGCATCCTCCCTAACAGCCTCATAGACATAGAGTTTAACCTCTGTTTTTCCCTGAATAGCAGAGAATGTGTTGAGAGAGATATTGAGCAGATAGCCAACACCATGACACTCCACAGTGGCAGTGGCTGGGGTGAGGTCATCTAATTTTCCGTGGAGATATTCTAACATGATTTTTGATTTTAAGAGTTGGGAAGATTTTTTGAAGAGGAGAATTATTGGTTCGGTTGGGATATTATAGTTTTTTTTAATAGCTATAGAGACTATAGATATTATGGATATTTAAAAAGATGACAGACAATGCTTAGTGGTTGCGTTCCATTCGGAGATTGTCTGTTGTGAATTCGACGACAGCAAGTCGGTGAGTGACAAAAATGACCGTTGAGTCTTTGTAATGCTGCTTAATCCTTAGCAGGAGTTCTTGTTCCGTATCGATGTCGAGCGCAGAAGTAGCCTCGTCGAGGAGGAGGATTTTTGATGGCCGGACAATCGCCCTGGCAATGGCAATACGCTGCGCCTGTCCCTCGGAAAGTCCGCCTCCGCCCTCTCCGCATACAGTGTTGAGTCCCTCAGGCATTTCAAACACAAAGTCCGCCATGGCGATATGGAGAGCTTCTTTCATCTGTGCGGTAGTGGCATTCGGATTTCCGAAAAGGAGGTTTTCCCTGATTGTGCCGCTGAAGAGCGAGTTGCCCTGTGGCACGTATGAGAAATTGCATCGGGTAGATACATCGATTCCATGTTCCTCCTTATCAGAATAAATCGTTGTCTTTCCCGCATTAGCCTTAATAAGCGCGAGCATGATTCTGATGAGTGTGGTTTTTCCGGCTCCTGTCTCTCCGAGAATGGCCGTAAATGTTCCCGGCTTGAAATCGTAGGAGAAATTCCTCAGCACCTCACGTCCGTTTTTCGTATATTTATACGACACATTGTCGAACTTCACTCCAAGCAGTCCCTCAATATGACGCTGGTTGTTGTCGTCCTCCAGGGGCAGGCTCTCCAACTCAATGAGACGCTCCGCCGAGGTGAGGCTATTGACGAACGTTGGCAAGAGGCGAGCGAAATCGAGCATCGGCTTCTGAATGCGTCCGATGAGCTGTGTGAATGCCATGATGACTCCTACAGTCACTCCCGGCTCCTTATTATA
>JAEEOB010000093.1 GCA_016284045.1 Bacteroidaceae bacterium | reverse complement strand
AACGGCATTGGAGATCCGCCACAAATCAGTTCATAGACTGCCATGGCTGTCTTCTCAAAGTACTTCATGCAACGAATGGTGTACTCCATGTCTTGTGCAGAAACCTTTCGAGTAAAGCCGGATGGAGAGTTAAACACATTAATCAGATGGACAATACCCGCAAGGCGCATCGCTTGAATCTGCAATTTGCTATAGAGTGAGAGAATGAAATTGTCTTCAGTAGTCGCTTTCACTTCCTCTTTTTTGTCTTGCAAGGAATTGAAATACTCATTGTATAACTCATCGCTCTCACCCTCAATAAGAATGGGATTCCATCC
Organism: Bacteroidaceae bacterium; assembly: GCA_016284045.1. GTDB lineage: Bacteria > Bacteroidota > Bacteroidia > Bacteroidales > Bacteroidaceae > UBA3839. Next base: position 2,909 of record JAEEOB010000093.1, on the reverse strand, counting down.
CGAGAGTTTATCTTCGTACAATTTGCGGACAACTCCACGCCAATCACCGGAAATATAATCATCCATTATTTCTTTACTTCGCTTGGGGAACTCCTGAATGTTTGGCATGGTAAACAGGAAGCGTGTGGTCAGACCATTCACTAACCGTTGCGGGGTGCCAAACGTCGATTTGAGCAACGCAGGTTGGAGATCGCCCATGATGTTCATAAACGCATTGGTGATAACGATGGGCTGGTCCTCTCCTTTGCGGTTGAGGAAAATGTCATCCCCGTCGAACAGATTTATCAACTTCTCGTCACCGCCATTCTTGTTGTAGCGCTCAAGGTCATCTAAGAAACCTTTTATTTCTGAGTAGTATCCTAAAGACCCTATTTTGGCGTTTTGCAGGATGCGTACTCTCGCTTCCTCAGTACAGTCTCCAACAAGCAACTGATCAAACTTTGGCTCGTTATCATCGTTGCTGTCATTGCCTCCTTTCCAGGCACTGTGCTCAAGCTTGTATTCTTGATAATGTCGGCGGTTAGTGTCTCGAAGTGGCTTAAGCACTTCTTTGACCGGTTGCGTTTTGTTTGAACCGCTTGGAGCTACGTTCACAAACCATAGCATAAGAGGGTTTGTATACTTGCCGTCAGTAATCTTCACACGCTTTCCAATTGTTGTTGAAAAGGCGCTCAGAAGTGCGACTGTGGGGAACTCACGTGGGCATTTATAAACCCGCACCACTTCATTGATGTAGTCCTGGGCCTTCATTGTCAAGCCATCGATGGGCAGCACGGCCTCCTCGTGGAGGCGGTGCTTGCCCTTCTCTGGTTTATTACGTGTGTTTTCCATGGCATATTACATTCTGCATCCAGCGAGACGCTCGATGTCTCCTTTGCGGTAGCGGCGCTTTCCGCCGATCTCCACCTTCTTGAGGATGCCGCTCTTGTCCCAACGGTAGAGCGTCATCTTGGAGACGGAGAGCAGACGTGCTGCCTCGTCAACGCTAATCAACTGGTCGCTAGATGCTGCGGCTTCCGCCTCAAGCATAGCGATGGACTTGGCGCCAAGAAGAATCTCCTCGGCGAACTTCTTCAGATCCTCCACTGAGACCTGGAGAATGATGTTAGTGTTTTCTGAATTCTGTAACATAGTAATGATGTTGTTAGTACTAAAGTGATTCATAATTTTTGTCGCTCCACTCGGTAGGCCATCTACTGCGAGCGTACGTTCACATCTACTACGTCTTTGGTAGGTTGGCGCCTCCAGTGCGTTGTCAAATGTGACGCCGCAAAAGTAGGGTGTTATAGCAGTTCACAAAAAGACACGATTTTTTCATAGGTATTTAATGCACCCAAATCAACTATTATTACTATTTTTGTATCACTGTATTACATGAAGCTAAAATGTGAGAAATAATATGTCAACTTTTGTTAATCGCTTTAAAAACAACGAAGATTGCTATAAATTTTTGTCTGAGATCAAATGGCCAGACGGGCAATTTGTGTGTGCGAAATGTGGCAATACGACATACCATAAAGGGCGCTCTCCATACTCGCGCAGATGTAACCGATGTAAATATGATGAGAGCGTGACATCTGGGACTCTGTTCAACAAACTCAGGTTCCCGATACTTACTGCATTCAATATTATCTTCAGATTGGCAACAACAGGTACGGGAAACTCATCAGTTGCGCTGGCAGAGGCTTTGGGGATACAGCAGAAGACATGTCTGGCATTTAAACATAAAGTGCAGCGTGCTATGGGTGCTATGCAGCAGAAGCGCCTTGAAGGAATTGTCGCACTGGATATGTTCAGCCTTTATAATATACAACCCAGATATTACTGGGAGAGAGTGATTGAAAAGCATCATATAGCAGTAGCTATAGAAGTGAGGGGTGAGAAACCGGGAAGAGCTTTTGCTATAGTGATAGAGGAAAAAGAGCAGCCTGCTCTGATCCCATTTATTGAGCGTCATGTGCAGCCAGATGCTGAAATGTTTATACAAGAACAGTATGGATATAAAACTATGATGAAAAAACGGTTCAAGAACATTTCCTTCACGCCTCCGATTCCTGTGCTGGAAGATCACATGAATAACATAGCTGATTGGATATATAATGAATGTGGTCGCTTTTCACCCGAGAATCTGCAAGCTTATTTGAATGAGTTCCACTTTCGTTTCAACCACCCAAACAATAACTGGAAGAACTTTGATAGCCTTATTCGAGTGATGGCTAATAATAATCTGCTGTAGTCTAATAGACAAAAGAGGTTTACGGCTTTTTTTACATTCACTACATAAGGACACTGGGGAGAACTAGTGGACGGTGGTGGACACTGGTGGAAGGTGGTGGATTTAGGGGGGCTCGAAGTCGTAGACTTTTTCATGGGTTTAACATTATTTTTTGCTACACTGGGCTTCACTGGGTTACACTGGGCTTCACTGGGTTACACTGGGAATTTTTGGGGTGTCGAAGTTGGAGAGTTTTTTCAACGGTATAACATTTTTTTATTACTAATGATACTGAATGCCTGAAGTAGTGATAGAACATTGTTGTTATTTGGCCCACTTCGATAGGATCTATTCTGCCACATAGGACCATTTGGAAGAGTGGGGCAGTACGATGGCAAGGACCGGTAGCACTTTTATTCTTGAGACAAGCAACCACGTTTTTTCACATCATGGAAGAAAATCCCCATATTTGGGCTCGTCAAGGGGTAAATGTCAATAACTTTCCATAATATATGGGGATTTATATGGGGATTTTGAAAAGAAGAAAGCGGCAACAAGTTGAATTTCAACAAGTTGCCGCCTTCAAAAGGTGTCCAAGATGAGAGTCGAACTCACACGCCCAATTGGGCACTACCCCCTCAAAGTAGCGCGTCTACCAATTCCGCCACCTGGACAAAAAGAGAGCGAGAGATGG
>JAEEOB010000015.1 GCA_016284045.1 Bacteroidaceae bacterium | reverse complement strand
TGATAGGAGTCGAATGTCTTTCCATAGTGCTCTGCGTTCGACCAAGTCGTACCACCGGCACCGAACGTTGTTCCCTGCCAACCAGTGAAGTCTGGAGTAGAGCCTTCAGGTCCGAAGTTCGGGTTCACAATCTTAGCAGTGAAGTTAACAGGGTTGTCTGGAGTTGCCTCATTCATCTTATATTCAACCACTGCGTCGCCTACAGCTTTCTCGGCAGCCTGCAACTCCTCTAAAGTAGAAGAGGTGTTGTTATATACAGACTCCTGGGCAGAAAGGTCGATGCCAGGGTTTTCAGCTTTTGCCTCATCGATAGCTTTCTTAAGGGCTGTGGCAGCATTGAACTTGTCGATGTTCTCCACATATTCGTTATAAGTCTCCTCCGACACGAATTTCCACTCGTCATAGAAATTACCACTGAACGCATCCTCATCAACATCCTCGTCACCGTCGTCATGATGCTTGGTCACGGTAACTGTGTGCTGATAGTAGAAATACAGACGTGTGTTTCCTGCTTCACCCACTGCATAGTCGGCAACACCGAGAGTAGCGTCGGTAGGTCCGAACTCGTATGTCTGGTTCACGTTGTCGTTTGACAGTTTGTAGATATCACCGATTTTTGTGACAATCCACATTTTCATACCTACATAATCAGCATTGGAAGAACCTTCAGAAGCATCACACCACATGTTGTCCCAGTCTTTTGCAGAAACCATTTTCCATGCGTTGATGTCAGTTCTGTACTTTGAAGGATAGCATCCGAGATCATAATACCCCTCTTCACCTTCAATTTTTGTCATACGGATAGGATCTCCGTATTCATCTACCGATGCACGTGTGTTCCACTCGTTATGCCCCACAAAGAACTTATTGACCCCCACATTATATAAATACTGTGTGGTCTCTCCATCTTCCGCCATGTCAACGAAGTTGGTGACGGTTGGCTTAGTCCATTGTGCTGAAGCAGTCAGAGCAAACATAAGCGATGCCGCGGTTATGAGTAATTTGTGCTTCATAAAATAAGTAGTTAATTAGTTGTTAAAGTATTTTATGTATATATTTTCCAGCTGTTATTTGTTGTTATTGCCCCAAAGCAGCCCATCAAAAAGCAATTTCATCTACTTTTTTGGGCATACTATGTGCAGATTCGTTGCAAAATTAAAAAAAAAAGAGAAAACAAAAAAAATTTTTGGCAATTATTTTCAATAATTTTTAAATTTCATGCATTTTTTTTCTAAAAAGTATGTGGAAAACGACATTTATATAAAATTTTAACATTTTTTTAGAGAATTTATTCATTTTCTTTTTGGGTTTAATGGGGTTATTTTGGTTATTATGGGTTGAATGGGCTGAATGGGCTGACATGAAGACTGCCCATTTGATCCACTAGACCCATAAACCCAATTTTAAATCTTTCCCAAAATTATCTTCTTTATCTCATTCAGCTTGTTCAGCGCCTCAAGGGGAGTGAGGTTGTTAACGTCGGTATTGATGATTTCATCGCGCACCTGACAGAGTATCGGGTCGTCGAGCTGGAAGAAGGAGAGCTGCGACTTCTCTGAAGGAGCACTGATACTGGCTGTAGATGGGCGGGACACACCCTCACCACTGTTGTTACGTTCAAGCTCTGCCATCACCTCCTCTGCACGGCGCACCACCGAGGGTACCATGCCCGCGATTTTAGCCACATGGATACCGAACGAGTGCTCGCTCCCGCCAGGCACCAGCTTACGGAGGAATATCACCTGATTATCGACCTCCTTCACCGACACATTATAATTCTTCACGCGCTGAAACAACTTCTCCATCTCGTTAAGCTCATGATAATGGGTGGCAAAGAGTGTGCGGGCATGATATTTCGGGTTCTCGTGGATATACTCCACGATAGCCCAGGCGATGGAGATGCCGTCGTAGGTGCTCGTGCCGCGTCCAAGCTCGTCGAAGAGCACGAGCGAACGCTCGCTGAGGTTGTTGAGGATATTAGCCGCCTCATTCATCTCCACCATGAACGTCGATTCGCCGAGCGAGATGTTGTCGCTCGCACCCACCCTCGTGAACACCTTGTCGCAGTAGCCGATACGTGCGGACTCTGCTGGCACGAACGAACCTATCTGTGCCAAAATCGTGATGAGCGCGGTCTGGCGCAGCAGGGCGGACTTACCCGCCATATTGGGGCCGGTGATGATGATAATCTGCTGCCCGCGGCATTCCAACAGCACATCGTTCGCCACATACTGCTCGCCCAGCTCCATGTTGCGCTCGATGACAGGGTGACGACCTTGACGGATGTCGATGACGAGCGAGTCGTCAACCACCGGACGCACATAATTATATTCCTTAGCAGCAAGTGCAAACGAAAGCAGGCAGTCGAGCTTAGCCACCTCAGACGAGTCAGCCTGTATAGGCTCTATATACACAAGTGCGTCGTTCATGAGCTGGTTGAAAATGCTTGTTTCCAGCGCCATGATTTTCTCCTCAGCTCCCAGAATTGTCTCTTCATATTTTTTCAACTCCTCGGTGATATACCGTTCAGCCTGCGTGAGGGTCTGCTTACGTATCCACGTGGCAGGCACCTTATCTTTAAATGTGTTGCGTACCTCTATATAATAGCCGAACACGTTGTTGAAACCGATTTTCAGGCTGGTGATGCCGGTAGCCTCGCTCTCGCGCTGCTGCAGCTGCAGGAGATAGTCCTTGCCGCTGTAGGCGATACGGCGGAGCTCATCAAGCTCAGTGTTCACCCCCTCGCCTATCACCCCACCTTTGTTAATTGCCACAGGGCAGTCGGGCCGGATTTCCCTGCCGATACGATCTACGAGGTCGGTGCATGCATCAAGATGTTTTGCCACGCTTTGAAGCACCTTGTTATCGGTGGCGGCACATAGCTTTTTGAGTGGACCTATGTTCAGGAGCGACTGACGCAACTGGATAAACTCACGGGGACCGATGCGCTGTGTGGCAATCTTGCTGCCCAGACGTTCCAGGTCGCCCATGCCGCGCAGCAGCTCATGCACCTGATCGCGGAAATCAGGATAGCGGAAGAAATAATCGACCACGTCCTGACGCTCACTGATCATGTCCGGATTTTTCAGCGGGAAACACAACCAGCGGTGAAGCAGACGACCACCCATCGGCGACACAGTCTTGTCAATGACCTGCAAGAGCGACATTCCAGCACTGTTCATCGACTCCATCAGCTCCAGGCTGCGCACGGTGAACCGGTCGAGGTGCATGTAACGCGTCTCCTCAATACGGCTGATGCGACTGATATGACTTATGTGGGTGTGCTGAGTCTGCTCAAGATAATAAAGTATAACCCCTGCCGCCACGATTCCCTCGTGGATATGGTCGATGCCGAAGCCCTTGAGGTTGCGGACACCGAAATGCTTGTTCAGCTTTTTACGGGAGGTGTCCTCCACGAAGAGCCAGTCATCCAGTTCGTATGTGAAATAGCGGCCACCGAAATTACCGAGAAACATATTGCGCTTGCCACGTTCGAACAAAACCTCCTTCGGGGAGAAATTCGTCAGCAGCTTATCCACATAGTCGGCTGTGCCCTGATAAACCAGAAACTCACCGGTGGTGATGTCAAGGAACGACACGCCCACCATCGCCTTACCGAAATGGATGGCGGCGAGAAAATTGTTCTCCTTGCTGGTCAATACCGTGTCGGTCATCGCCACACCGGGAGTCACCAGTTCGGTGATGCCGCGCTTCACCAGTTTCTTTGTCAACTTAGGATCCTCCAACTGGTCGCATATCGCCACGCGACGCCCAGCACGGATAAGCTTGGGCAGATAGGTGTCGAGCGCATGATGAGGAAAACCGGCCATAGCTACTGCTGCATCCTTGCGGGTGCCTATCGCGCTACTGCGCTTCGTCAGCGTGATACCCAGTATCTCGGAAGCCACCACTGCGTCGTCGCTGTAGGTCTCATAGAAATCACCACAGCGGAACAGCAGCAAAGCATCTGGATGCTTCGACTTCAATTCCATGAACTGACGCATCATCGGGGTTAGCTCTTCGGTTTTCATTGGTTTGACAGTTATACAATATTTCGTATTTAAAAAACAATTAGCTCAATAAATGGTAAATATTAAATGGTAAATTAAAAATATCTTTTCGCCATCTCCCAAATCACGATTCCTGCAACCGTAGCCACATTCAGCGAATGTTTCGTGCCATATTGAGGAAGCTCTATGCAACCATCACAGAGATCGACCACCTGCTGTTGCACTCCCTTAACTTCATTTCCGAGCACCAGCCCATAGCCGTCAGGAAGCTCATCGAACGTGTCGGTAGGAAGGGGAAAACTGATACTGCCCTCAGCCTGCTCCACGGCAAACACCTTATAGCCGCGCCGTTTCAAATCGCTGACAGCTTCCTCTGCAGAAGAGAAGTAAATCCAATCGACACTCTCCTCAGCACCTAATGCAGTCTTATGAATCTCGGCATGAGGAGGACAGGCTGTTATACCGCACAGATAAATACACTCCACACGGTAAGCATCGCTCGTACGGAACACACTGCCTACATTATACATGCTCCGCACGTCGTCGAGCACCACCACCACTGGCATCTTACGGCTCTGCTTGAACTCATCGACAGTCAGGCGGTCAAGTTCGGTTATATTCAGTTTTCGATACATTTATTCTAACTTTACACTATTCACTTTTCGCTTTTCACTTAAATAATTCTTCCTTGTCATCGCCCAAACTCCTGTAATCACAAACGGGATGCTGAGAATCTGACCCATGTCGATAGGCAGCGAGCCGTCGTCAATGCCGCCCTGCTCCTTCTTCAAAAACTCGATGCAGAACCGGAAAGTGAAAATAGCGGCGATGCAAAGTCCGAAATAGAATCCGGATCCGACAGAGATGCGCTCCCTCACCTGATACAGTTGGTTCTCCTTTCCTAAATAGGCTTTCCTGCTCTTACGGTAAATCAGCAAGATGATGATGAAGATGATGATATAAGCGATAGCTTCATAAAGCTGTGACGGATGACGCGGCACCGTCTGTCCGTTTACCATCGACTCATGTGTGTGGAATATAAATGCCCATGGCACGTCGGTTTGAGTTCCGATGATTTCGGAGTTCATCAGGTTGCCGATACGGATGCAGGCAGCACAGAACGGAGCTGCAATTCCGAGGTTGTCGAGAATAATGAAAGCAGGCATCTGCTTCCTCCATTTATACAGCATCAGCGCAATGAAAAGGCCAATCGCACCGCCATGACTTGCCAGTCCGCGGTAGCCTTCCATGTGCCAGCCGCCGGCATTGTCTATCCGCACAGGAAGGAGCATCTCCACTATTCCCTTCCACGAAGTGAGATAGTAGTCAGGCTCATAAAACACGCAATGACCGATTCTGGCTCCAAGCACCACACCTATGAAGCAATAGAGGAAAAGTGGGTCAAAACGGTGTGAAGCCACAAGCCTGCCGTTTTTTAACTCAGGGTCGATACGCTGGTCAGCATACAACTTACGGACGATGAAATAACCGCCTATCAGTCCTATCACCCAGCACAGAGAATACCACAGAATACTGAACGAGCCTATTTTAATCGCCTCCATCGAAGGCTGCCAGTCTATGTAGAGCATAGTTTTTAGTTTTTAGTCTTTAGTTTTTAGTCTGACTACTCAGCAATATTAGTGAAATGCACATGTTTCACACATTAAACCTGAAATGCATGATGTCGCCGTCCTGCACAACATATTCCTTGCCTTCAACACCCATCTTACCAGCTTCCCGGACAGCCGCCTCAGACCCGTATTTGATGTAGTCGTCGTATTTGATGACTTCTGCACGGATAAATCCTTTTTCAAAATCAGTATGGATCACGCCGGCACACTGTGGTGCCTTCCATCCACGGCGGTAAGTCCATGCCTTCACCTCCTTCGGACCGGCAGTGATGAATGTCTGAAGATTCAGCAGGTGATAAATCGACTTGATCAGACGGTCGCAGCCACTCTCCTTCAGGCCCATGTCCTCCAGAAACATCTGCTTCTCCTCATAAGAGTCCAGCTCGGCAATGTCTGCTTCGGTCTGGGCGCTGATAATCATCAGCTCGGCATCCTCATCGCTGATAGCATCACGTACACGGTCAACATAATCATTCCCGTTGGCAGCACTGGCATCATCTACATTGCAGACATACAGCACTGGTTTGGTGGTAAGCAGAAACATCTGACGGCTCAACGCCACCTCATCGTCGTTCTCCAACTCCACCACACGGGCACTTTTTCCCTGCTCTAATGCACTCCTATAACGGCAAAGCAAGTCATACTCCAGTTTTGCTTTCTTGTCGCCACCAACCTGAGCCTGCTTCTCCACACGCTTCATGCGGTTCTCTACCGTCTCCAAATCTTTCAGCTGAAGTTCCGTGTCGATTATTTCCTTGTCGCGGACAGGATCCACCGTGCCATCCACATGAACAATATTGCCATTATCGAAACAACGGAGCACATGGATGATGGCGTCACACTCACGGATATTACCCAAGAACTGATTACCAAGACCCTCGCCTTTGCTCGCCCCTTTCACCAGTCCGGCGATATCCACGATATCGCATACTGCCGGAACGATACGCTCGGGATTCACAAGCTCTGCCAGTTTTGTCAGACGCTCGTCGGGAACACTGATCTGTCCCATCTGAGCATCGATGGTACAAAAGGGAAAATTTGCCGCCTGAGCTTTTGCACTCGACAAACAGTTAAATAAAGTTGATTTACCTACATTAGGAAGTCCTACTATGCCTGCTTTCATTATATTAATTGGGAGTTAAAATATTTTCAAAAATTGGGAGTTAAATTTTAGAATGGGAGTTAAATTTCTTTCAGAAATTGGAAGTTATATTACTGAGGAATAGGAAGTATTAGAGCATTTTAAACCCTAAACCTATATTTCTCCGCAAATTCCTTGCTGATACTGTTATCAAAGGTCTGGCACACGTTGGCGGCAAGGTCTTTGCCGCACTGTATGATTTTATCCCACGTCTGCTCGTCGATTTCTTTCAGGTTGTCGCGGCGGACATCATATTTGATAAGACCGTAAATAACGCCGGCATTAAAATTGTCACCTGCACCAATCGTGCTGACAGTTTCTATTTTATCCACCTTGAAATTCTTCTGAACGGAAGGGGTGATGAGCCGGATATCACCTCCGGCATCGGTGCACAGGAAGTTTTTACAATAAAACTCTATCTCACGCTTATAAATGCGGTCGGGGTCGCTGATGCCGAAAAGATTGTAAAGATCTTCCACCGAACCACGTACGATATCCGTGTATTCCAAATTCTCAAGCATATCGGCATATATCTTGATGGCTTCATCTTTATGACTGCTACGAAAATTAAAATCATAATAAATCAAGGCACCATTCTTTCGTGCATAGTCAAGAAAATCGCGCACTTTGGGACGCAACACAGGATTGAGCACGAAATAAGAACCCATCATCACGATGTCATCAGGCTCGATACTTGGCCAGCTAACCTCCAGACGAGCAGCGGGATAGTCCTTATAGAACATATACTCAGCATCATTTTTGTCATTGAGCCAAGCTAGTGATATAGCCGACACACCATTGTGATACTGAGCCACACCACTACTGTCAACACCATTTTCTTTTAAGAAGTCTATAATCAAATTACCCACCCTGTCGTTGCCTGTCTCACTGATAATAGCCACATTCACACCGAGTCGTCCCAAAGAGATGATGCCGTTGAACACAGAACCGCCTGGCACGGCAGCAGTAGGCTGACCGTTTTTAAAGATAATGTCCAAGATTGTTTCACCTATTCCTATTACTTTTCGCATAGCTGTTTGATTTCTTCTAATGTATTTACTTTATAAAGCAATTCACTCCATGGCTTGTTCACTACACCCTGACTGCTCAGCGAATCGAAAAACTGAAACAGAAGGTCGTAAAAACCGTTTATATTCCAAAACACCACACGCTTCTGATGCATACCGAACGTGTTGGCTGCCAAAGCACAAAACGCCTCGTCAAGAGTGCCCACACTGCCGGGAAGGACAATCAAAATGTCAGACTCGTCAATCAGATACTGTTTACGGTCACTCAGATCGTTGCAGTAGAATGTGATGTCTATATAATCACTTACACGGTTATCCGTAACAAGACGTTTCGGTACCACACCATAGACAGTGCCGCCGCATTCTTTTGTGCCTTTTGCAACACACTCCATCATACCACAATTGGCACCACCATACACCAGAGTACGACCAGTTTCGCCTATCCAATTACCCAATTGATAAGCTGCATCATAATACATGTGCTCCATTTTTTCGGAAGAAGCACAAAACACGCCAATTCTTTTCATACTGCAAAATTACTAAAAAAAACTGACATTTTACTATTTACTATTTACTATTTATTGCACTATTTTAATAAATGGACTATTTTGTGTGCGTATAAACAATTATGAGTAATCAAACCAAAAAATAAATATGTGAATGGTATATGAAAAGTTTATCCAAAATAATAAAATGTGAAAAACGGAAAAAATACATAGTAAATCGTAAATTATTAAATCAAAATGTTGATAACCCTGTGCATAAACTGTGCAAAAATTTTGAAAAATTACTCTTGACACTTTCAAAACTTTTTATATGCAACTAACATTTTTATATCTCCAAGAAAAGTTATTGTTTTCTTTCATCATATTTTCAACAACTTTTATGCACACAATCAACACTAAATTCTCAATAATAATTATCAACTTTATCAACAAAAAGGTTTTGAACATAATGTGAATAATAAATGTAATTTATTTAAAATCAAATAAATAATAATATCAATAATGTGAATAATTATAATACGAATGTTTATATCCAAATATCCAAATTATTTAACATTTTATTGTAAACACTATCAACACACTATAATCATTATCATAAAAATATTTAAAAATTAAAATTAATATATTTATATTAAATGGAAGTAAAAGGGGAAGTAAAAATGGAAGTAAAAGGGGAAGTAAAAGAGGAAGTAAAAAATTCGTGCTGCAAACTTAGAGCAAAGATTCGTTGTAGAAAAAAAACTCTGTTTGAGCATTTTTAAAGATTTCTTGTAGAAAAAACTTTACTTTGAGTAAACCAGTGTGGAGAGATTATGTTCGTTGAGCACATCTTTCGCAACTTCGTGCAGCATTTCATGATTGATGCTGTCTAGCAGTTCGTAGGTCTCATCTAAACTGTCG
>JAEEOB010000092.1 GCA_016284045.1 Bacteroidaceae bacterium | reverse complement strand
TCTTTGTCCTTTTGCCTTGAACCATAGCTCGCTATGCTTCTGCGGCTGCAAGAACAAATCTACTCGCTAATAAACTGTAAATCGTCTGAAGCTAATTTATAGAACCACCCTGAATCTATTTGCAAAATTACAAAAAAATAAGATACTCGCCTAATAATTTACGTTCCATATTGTTCCATTTATGACAATTTATCACGAAAGTCAAATTAACATACTGACAACATGATACATAATAATCATCAACACTAAAGATAAATAACTGATATATTCAGGTAAATGAAACAATATGGAACGATGTTTTTATCCTTTTTTATGCATTGTTCTCAAAAAAAACACGTATCTTTGCACATTAATAAACTCGTTAATGACCATTCCATTATGCGGTTCACATTCAGCATCATACTCTGCCTGTCCCTGTTCGCCTCATGCAGTTATGAGACAGAGATACTGACCAGGATGGACGAAATCAAAAAGACCGGCGACAACAATCCGGAGCTGGCTCTGACGATGCTCGACTCCCTGCAGGCTGACATCTACGACCACTCAACCTACGTTCAGCATAAATTCCAGCTGCTGAACATCCGGCTGAACGACAAGGCATACAAAATGCCCACGTCGGACATTCTGATTAAGAAGCTTGTCGATTTTTTTCTTGAGAACGGCAGTGACAGCGAAAAACAGGAGGCGCTCTATTATGCAGGAAGCGTATATAGGGACTTAAACGACACACCAAAGGCGCTGGAGTTCTTTCACCGTTCGAAAGACATTGCCCTTGAACAGCCAGAAGTGTGCGACTCGCTGATGCTTGCCAACACCTATTCCAACCTCAGCTGCCTATATTACAGCGTGCAAGACTACGAGAATGCCTTGAAAAGCGGTCGTGACGAATGGCAAATGTTTGCATCGCTCAAAAGGGAAAATCCACGGACATTAATCCATATCGGCACATCTTTAGTCAGGAAAGACGAATTGAAAGAAGCCGCAGAGACATTCACACAGGCACTGCACATGCTTGAGCAGGACAGTACAGCCAACGATGCGGACTTGGTTTCCGCCCTGCTCTACCATTTCTCCTATTTGAAAATGCCTGATGAGGCAACAGCCAGCCACAGGCTTATGAGCAGACTTACAAGCGAAGAGCTATACACAGCCGACGATTATCTAGCATTGGGTGAATATTTCATCCTGTCGGAACACCCCGATTCCGCATCCTACTGCTACAGGCAAATCCTGGAACGAAATTTAAGCTCAGAGGGTGTGTTTAACGCCTCCAAACTCCTGTTCTCCCTGTCCGACCAGGCAGGCAACACAGCAGACGCCGTCAAATATGCCAGGATTTTCGTGAATGAGAACAACACGCTGAACATGGGTAAACGGCAGGAACTGGCAGCCACCGTCAACAACCAATACCAGTATCACCGGAACCAGCGGGAAGAGCAGCAGCTAAAAGCAGAGAACAGCCGCAACAGAAGCCTACTGTTCATGGTCATTCTATGCTCAGTTCTTCTGATGACAGCATTGTTACTCTATGTGTTCTACAAGAAAAACCGACGGCTGAAGACACAGGTTTGGATGCAAAATGAACTGCTGCAACTGAAGAAAGACAAGAGCGAGCTGGAGCAGGAAATCGACCAGCAGCAGACCCAAATCGAACTGTTGAAGGAAGACCTGCATGCAAAGGAAAATCAAATGAACCACTATCTCTCAGAAATAGAGAGGTACGACCGCGACTCAGCGGAGAAAGAGAAAGAGCTGAAAGAGAAAATTGAACAGAACCAGTCGCTGATAGGGATGCTCAACCAACTTCAGTTTACGGTCAGCAACGAAGATATCATCCAGAAAGTGAAAAAAGCCTCTTTCGGTCAATATAAAATGACAACCGACGACTGGAATGCTTTCTGCGGCGCCATCGACATGCTCTACCCTACTTTCAAAGGAGACCTGGTGGAGAAACTGGGTAAATTCAACCGAAATCAGATGCTGGTGTGCTACCTGATGCGCATTGGCATTAACCCGCCTCAGATTCAACAGCTGCTGAATCTCCCCAAGACCACCGTCTGGAGATGGGTCACCCGATACAAGGAGGTTTTAAAAAGCGAATGGATTTCCGCATCCGGGTCATGAACGCAAAATAGGGGGAAAACTTTGTTGTACGGCTATTGCATGCGTGGGTGAGGATTTGAAGAGGTTTTGGTGACGGGGGTTGTACGGTTTTTCTTAGACACCCCACGGGGAGTCTCTACACCTACGGCTATTGCGTGCGTGGGTGGGGATTAGTAAGTCCAATTTGTAAATAGAAAAACTATTTCCTTTGCAGAAAGATTTGGATTATGTCGTCCACATACTGCTTTAAGGAATTTCCTTTCACAATCTCCACCTCGTCGATAAGCCCTAAGACAAAGCGTCCTGCTCCTTTGTTGTTACAAATGGGCAGATGGACAAGGAAATGGTAGTCGTCTTCTTTGACAAAACGTGTCTCATCGAGACCGTATTCCTCCATCAGGATGGTTTTGGACACGGTAGTCAGACGCAAAATCACCTTCGATACTTTCTCACCTGAGAATCCGAAAATATCCGTGAAATAGCTGACATGACGGTCTGTGAACTCCCATTTCTTGTCCTTGCACACCACATTACCTTTGATACGGGTCACCTTGAACGTCTTACACATATCCGACTCTGGCTCATAGCAACGGATCTCGTTGGTGCTGGAAAGGAATTGGAAAGGCTCCACAAAACGGTCGCGCATTTCTTTACTGTTCAACGAGTTGTATTTCTGAAGCACACATTGCTTTTTTCCTTTGATTGCCCTTTTCAATGTTTCGATATTTTCGGATATCCTTTTGTCGAACCGAAACTCATCACTCCGGAAATCTAAGCCATAAACATTGCGGAACTTATATTTCAGCTTGTTCACCACAGGATTGTTGGCATCGGCACGGGCTATCATCTCACCCAAAGTGGCGAGTTCCTCGCTGGTGAAATGCATCTTTTGTGAGACAGACGCGATAAAGGGAGAATTATGTCCGATGCTGTAAATTCCTTGGTCGTTGAACACCTCAAATCCAAGATTCTCATAAAACTGTATATAGCGATAGACCGACCGGACAGATACCCCGACAAATTCTGCAATCTCAGCAATAGTGAGATGCTGATTGTCGATAAGCAGTTCCAACAGCTTGAGCTGACGTTCTAATTTATTGAGTTCCATTTATTGTTAATGGGGAGTTATATTCCTTTCAGAAATAGGGAGTTAATTCCTTTGGAATGGAAGTTATTTTTCTGCGAAAATGGGAGTTAAAGTGGAAGAATTCGGAATAATCAGAGTATTCAGAATAACCAACTAAAAACTAAGAACTAAAAACTAAAATCCAGAGACAACTGACTGTCGCCAAGCAGGTTGTACGACTTGCGGTGGTAAGGAGTGATTCCATGCTCTGCAATACCCTGCCGGTGTTCTTTCGTCGGGTATCCGGCGTTGTGATCCCAGCCATAGAAAGGGTAAAGCTTATGTAGCTCCTTCATATAGTCATCGCGGTAGGTCTTCGCAAGCACTGATGCCGCAGCGATGGAGAGATATTTCCCGTCGCCCTTCACGATGGTGGTATGCGGGATGTCATGATATCGGTAGAACTTGTTTCCGTCGATAATCAGCTCGTCAGGACGCACCTTCAGCTGGTCGATTGCACGGTGCATGGCTGTGATGCTCGCACGGAGGATATTCATCCGGTCGATTTCCTCTGCCGTGACAACTCCCACAGCCCAGGCAATGGCATCCCGTTCGATTTCCTCCCTGAGCACATAGCGTGCCTTCTCCGAAAGCTGTTTCGAGTCGTTAAGTCTCGGGTTGTCGTAGTCGGGAGGCAGTATGACTGCAGCCGCATAGACACTGCCTGCCAGACATCCTCTGCCTGCCTCGTCGCACCCGGCTTCCACCACACCTGGATGATAGAACGGCAATAATTGTTTTTTCGGATTCAAATTATAGGGTTGGTATTTTTCAGTTGAATAATCTGAATATTCAGAATGATCAGATTCATCAGAATAATCAGACAAATCCCCAAAAGAGTAAAAACTAAGAATTCTTCTTCTTTTCTTCTCTTTCAGCGTTCTTGCTCTTTTTCTGCTTCTGTTTTTCTGGTTTCTGTTTCGTTATCTTCTCGGGCTTCTGCTTGAAGAGCGGTGTCTGCGTAGGATCCCAGTCCTTAGTGTCATCCCAAAGTGCCCTTATAAGAATTTCCCCCGGATAGAAAAACGTCTCCTCCGGCTGCCGCTGGCTGTCGTAGTCGCCAGTGGTCCATTTCCCGTCACCGTTACGGTCGTAGAACATAGACATATAGTAGGTTCCTGGCTCCACATAGAAGAAATCCACCTTTCCACCTTCCATTTTCTGCTGTTTCACCACTTTTCCGCCCGATGTTAGCAACGACACGATGGCAGAAGGATCTGTATTATGGAATTTAACAGTGAGTTGTCCGAATCGGTCAAGTCCTTTCACCTTGATGGTTTTCTTCGTTCCAGCCATCCGATTGCCATACATACTCACCACTGCACCGGTATCCACGCGGAGGTAGTAAGTGCTGTCGGGCTCCCATTCTGCATACAGCCGGTATTGCATCACGCTGCCTTCTACCCTTCTCAGGAGGAAAGGGCGGTCGTAATCCACAGAGTCAATGGTCTGATAGAAATGGAAATGGTCAACATACGCCGTGTCGATGGGCTCCTTGAAGACAAAATCGATATTCTGGTCGGGACTGATACTGGTTTGTGAGACTCTCACTTCGAGGAACTCCTCAGGCATGGGCGGAATCTCTATATCCTCGTCCTTCTCATTCTTTTTCTCTTTCCTTCCTTTCTTCTCCTCTTTCTCTTCTGATACATCCTCAACCTTGTTTCCCTGCTCACTCACATCGGTTTTCTTGCCTTTTTTCTTGCTCTTCTTGCTTTTTTTCGACGGTTTACCCTTGTCACTGTTGTCGAACGGTTTCACCAGAGTCACCGTATCGGTCACCAACGAGTCAACAGCCACAGCGGGTGTGTCCGCTGGCTTGTCAGCGGCATCGGGCTTAGTCTCATCCCAGTCATAGACAAACTCGTCGTATTCCGCCTCCTCGGGAGACTTTCTCGCTGCGACAGGCTTTCGTTTAGCTTGCTGCAACGTACCTGCTTTTACGCTGTCGGACTGTTGGGGATCCAGTTTCTTCCCGTCTGATGTATCACCTGCTCCCACATGGGGGACATTCAGGAGACGGTCGGGATTCTCACCCTCATCACCTCCAGCAGTCGCATCCGCCGGTTTCTTCCTGCGTAACGACTGCTTATATTCCTTGATATACGTCTTGCGATATTCCTCCCACTCACTTTTCTTACGTTTCTGCACTTTCTCATACGACACCTTCGAAAGCACCCGCATTGTGTCAGTACGCTCCACCAGGCAGTTCAGCGTGTCGGTGTAGTTATAGGTCATGAGAAATTTCAGCGTGTCGTTATTATAGATAAGCGAGTCGCGGATCCAGTAAGTGAGAGTGTCTTTCCCCTCGTTTGCCTCTAAGACAAAGGCATTATCCTCATTGAAATTCATCCCTTTGATTTGTGGCAAAGCCGAGTCGGGAGCCGTGAAAAAAATCGTGAATTTCTCAAGTTGTGGACGTTCGCTCTTCAAAAACGCACGTCGCTGGCCGTCTTCCACAAAGGCAGTCAGCACAATATCATCGGGATAGAAATGTGTGTAAGGCTTGTAGATAATAGAGTCGTAGTGGATGGAGTCATGCCAAACGGTGTCCTGACGTATGTCCGGCTTTGCTGACGGTGAGATGAGACGGCGGTTGAATCCCAGCATCTCAGCTTTCTGGCTGAACATGAAATTCTGATCCTGGTCCTTCAACGCAAACACACGATATTGTGCTTCCTGGTCAAGTCCTTTGATGACGAAATGTCCGGCAGCATCAGTTCTCGACACACGCTCAAATTCTTTCGTCTTAAAAATGCTGTCGGGCACATCGGTATCGTCAGCTGGAATCTTATACAATCCCACCAACAACCCTTTCATTGGTTCGAGGTTTGACGCGTCGAGCACATATCCTCCCACCTGGAAAGAATCGACCACCTCTCCTGTTGAGAACGTAAAGGCATAGTCCTCCATAGGGTTTCCCTCATTGTTGTCCTGTATGGCATCTGAGAAGTCGATGGTATAGGTGATTCCCGGCTTGAGCGTATCATTCAGCGTGATGGTTATACGCTTTCCTGTAGCGTCTATGTCAGGCTGATTGATTTGAGGTGGTGAAATCACCACTTTCTCCATAGGATTGTCGAGCTTGATGTTCTCATCGAACATCAGCACGATTTTCTTACTTTTGGAGTTGAGAGCACCAAACCTCGGCGATGTCCCCACGATTTTAGGGGGATCCTCGTCGTAAGGACCTCCATCGGGCGTTCCAAGATTGGCACATGCCGCTAACAGAACGACCAGAACCAAAATCAGATATAAGTGAGTCTTATTCCACATTCAGACAGTTTTTACCGCTTATGGTTGCATGCCTTCTTGTCTTTTTGTCTTCTTAATTTAATCGTCTTGTGTGTTCAAGGCTATCAGCTCCTCAATATACTCCCTTGAATTGCTCAGCCTTGGAATTTTGTGCTGGCCACCCAGTTTACCTTTGTTCTTCAGCCACTGGTCGAACAGTCCCTGACGTGCCTCGATGATTTGCAACGGCTGCAACGTGATGTTCTTATAGCGTTTAGCTTCATAATCAGAGTTGATGGCCTGAAGAGAACGGTCAAGAATAGATGCGAACTCTTGCACGGATTCTGGATTTTTCGCAAATTCAATGACCCACTGATGGCGACATTTCGCATTATCGTCCATAAAAATCGGGGCAGCGGTGTATTCTCTCACCTGTGCTCCAGTTGCGAGGCAAGCCTGCTCAAGTCCTTTCTCTGCATTATCGACAATGAGTTCCTCCCCAAAGGCATTGATGAAATGTTTGGTCCGTCCGCTGATAAAGAATTTATATGGATTGGTCTGAGTGAACTGCACAGTGTCGCCGATGATGTATCTCCAGAGTCCGCATGATGTGCTGATTACCATAGCGTAGTTCACGCCCGTCTCCACCTCCCATAGTGGCAGCACTGTGGGTTCTGCCTTGCCGAACTCAGTCATCGGGATGAACTCATAAAACACGCCGTAATCTATCATAAGGGTCATGGCCGGGTCGTTGAGGTCGGTCTGAATTCCGAAGAACCCCTCTGAGGCATTATACGTCTCCATGTAGCACATGTTCGGGTTCTGAATGATACGTCGGTATTGCTCTCTATAAGGTGTGAAAGCCACTCCTCCATGGAAGAATACTTCCAGATTTGGCCAAATTTTGTCAATTGTCTCCTCCCCTGATATTTCCAACATACGGGTAAGCACCGACATCATCCACGACGGCACCCCGCTGATGTTGGTCACATTCTTGTTCATTGCAATTCGGGCTATCTGATCGCGTTTCTGCTCAAAGTCGCTTAACAGGGCAACCTTCTTTTTGGGAATACGCGTCAGATTCACAGCCTTCGGTATGTTCTCGATGAGAATCGCACTCAAGTCGCCCACAAGCGTACTCGGGGTGTTGAGGTTAGGTGCATGACTACCTCCGAGAATAAGGCTCTTGCCCTTGAAGAGCCTGCTCTTTGGACGGATAGCAAGATACGAAGAAATGGCATCGGTGCCGCCCATATAATGAATGTCCTTCAGCCCCTCCTTGCTGACTGGGATAAACTTGCTCTTATCGTTGGTAGTTCCCGACGACTTCGCAAACCATTGTATCTTTCCCGGCCAAAGGATGTCAGCCTCACCTTCACGCATGCGGTGTATATAGTTTTTCAGCTGTTCGTAAGAATTCACACACATGAATGTTGCGAAATCCTCGTAAGACTGGATGGCATCGAAATGATGCTCTTTCCCCCATTCAGTTTCTTTTGCCTTCTCAACGAGACAGGCCATCACACCACGCTGAATTTCCTCAGCATGACCGGCATATTTCTGAATTGCTTTCTGTCTTCTTGCAAAATAAAATTTATTGAGTAGTTTTGTGGGATTCATCTTTATTATTTACCATTTAGCCATTTACCATTTAGCCATTTGCCATTTAGCCATTTACCATTTAGCCATTTGCCATTTAACCATTTGCCATTTACCATTTAGCCATTTACCATTTGATTATTAGGGAGGATACACAAACAAAAAACGTTCTTTGTTTTCATTATACAGCGATCTGCATAGACATATACCCACACACAGCCTAACTACAAATATTAATGACAAACTACGGCAAAGATACGAAAAAAAAATGAAGAATGAAAGATGAGACTAAAGAAATCTTCAGAGATGCCGGAAAAAGCCCTCTAATCTTCAGCTTCCTTTCCATTAATCTTTTTCCTATGGCATTTAAGGATTGCTCCATAGAGTTTCTTGTCCCGCTGGATACGGGAGAAAGCGTGCTTGGCTGCATCCTGATGACTCTCTTTCTTTGAATACCCTTCACCGGTGCCACAATACTGGTCTTCTATCGTCACACGCGTGGTGAATTTAGTTGAGTTACGGTCTGGCTGAACCACTTCGCTGACAATCTCAAACAGGAAGTCGAGCTGATGTTTCTGACACCACTCAATCAGCTTACTCTTATAGTTCTCCTCAGTTTTCGACACCTCATCGATGTTGACATGACGTTTAAACACAGAGTCTCTGATGAACCTGACGGTATATGCATAGCCTTTGTCAAGATAAATGGCACCAATTAGTGCCTCGAACGCATTACCATCCATATAGCTGTTGTGGGCAGATGTTTTTCGTCCTGAATAATCCACAAGCTGGTCTAATCCGATTTTGTCTGCCAGCTTGTTCAGCATGTCACGCCTCACCAGCTTGCTTCTGAGCGTAGTAAGAAAGCCCTCCTGCTTTGTGGGGTATTTCTCATAAAGCAAGTCGGCAACCACACATCCCAGTACTGCGTCGCCCAGAAATTCCAACCGTTCGTTGTTCTTATGTCCACCCCCTTTGAAATTCGTTGATTTATGCTTCAGGGCAGTCTTATACAAGCTGATGTCCTTCGGATAGAATCCGATAATCTTTCTCAACTGCAAATAAGGCTCCTTATCCCTTCGGAACTGGAGCCTTATTCTGTCGTATATGTTACTCAGCAACATATATACTATGACGGCAGACTATGCCTCATACTTCTTGAAGATGGCACATGCGTTATGACCGCCAAATCCGAACGTATTGCTGAGCGCTGCCCTAACAGTACGTTCCTGAGCCTTGTTGAAAGTGAAGTTGAGGTCGTAGTCAATCTCCTCATCCTTATCCTCAGGATCGTGGTTGATGGTAGGCGGAACGATGTCGTTCTTCACAGCCAGAATACTGATGATGCTCTCAACAGCACCGGCGGCACCAAGCAGGTGCCCCGTCATCGACTTGGTAGAGCTGATATTGAGCTTATAAGCGCTCTCGCCGAACACTTCCTTGATAGCCTTTGCCTCTGAGATATCGCCCACGTGGGTTGATGTGCCATGCACGTTGATGTAGTCGATATCCTCAGGATTGAGCTCAGCATCCTTCAAAGCACGCTGCATCACAAGCTTGGCTCCCAGTCCTTCAGGATGGGATGCAGTGATATGGTATGCGTCGGCAGACATTCCCACTCCTGCAACCTCAGCATAGATCTTTGCACCTCTTGCTTTGGCATGCTCCAGCTCCTCAAGCACTAAAATGCCGGCACCTTCGCCCATCACAAACCCATCGCGGCTGGCACTGAACGGACGGCTGGCAGTAGCCGGGTCTTCGTTTCGTGTGGAGAGTGCCTTCATGGCGTTGAAACCACCCACACCCGACGGCCAGATAGCTGCCTCTGCTCCTCCTGTGATCATGGCGTTGGCCTTTCCAAGTCTTACTAGCGCGAAAGCATCTGCAATGGCATTGGTTGATGACGCACAAGCAGAGGTGGTTGTATAGTTAGGGCCATGGAATCCATAGTCGATGGAGATAAGTCCGGCTGCGATGTCTGCAATCATCTTCGGTATGAAGAAAGGATTGAACTTAGGACCGAGCTGAGGACCATTCACAGCATAGTTTCCCGCCTCTTCCTCAAAGGTGTGAATACCTCCGATACCAACTCCGAGCACCACTCCTATTTCATTCTTATCGACAGAGTCTAAATCCATGCCTGAATCCTCAATCGCCATTTTGGCAGCTGCGATGGCATACTGTGTGTAGATATCCATCTTGCGGGCTTCCTTTCTGTCGATACCGAAATCAGTGGCATTAAATCCCTTCACTTCACAGGCGAACTGTGTTTTGAACTGAGATGCGTCGAAATGGGTGATTGGCGCTGCTCCGCTAACACCATTTTTCAGATTCTCCCATGAATCCTTTACGTTGTTGCCAAGCGGTGTAAGAGCACCTAATCCGGTAACTACCACTCTTTTTAGTTCCATGTTATGTTTGATTAGTAGTTGTAGAATCAATAAAAAAATTATGAATTACACATCATGACGCATGTTTGACCACACACCATGACAGGTAATTCATAATTGTGTCAAAGAAATTATTTTGCGTTCTCTTCAATGTAAGAGATAGCCTGGCCTACAGTGGTAATCTGCTCTGCCTTCTCATCCGGAATCTGGATGCCAAACACCTTCTCAAACTCCATAATGAGCTCAACAGTGTCGAGAGAATCTGCTCCGAGGTCTCCAGTGAAACTTGCTTCAGGCTTTACTTCAGCCTCGTCAACACCAAGCTTGTCGGTAATGATCTGCTTAACTTTTTCTTCAATTTCAGACATAATACAATTTTTTTTTGTTAAAGAATATATTATTCAACTCGATTGTAAATCGCTTTTAAAAAAAGTATTTACATACTTAAAAATGCATGCTTTTGACTACAAAAGTTGCAATTAGGCTGCAAAGGTAACAAAATTATTGCTAAATGTGCAAAAAAAAGCGTACAAAATGCTCAATTTTTGCACACAAACATTAATATGTGCATCGTTTTAACATTTCAGGGTACTCAAAAAAACAAAAAATGTAAAAAAAGAATCAATTTATTTTGCAGTAAGCAATGCTTTTACTAAATTTGCCATTAGAAATCATTTTTTAATGAATCAAACTAAATAAATTGATGAATATGAAACCAACACTTTTCCTACTTGCTGCCGGAATGGGAAGTCGCTACGGAGGGCTTAAGCAACTCGACGGACTTGGACCAAACGGTGAGACAATCATGGATTATTCCATTTATGACGCAGTCCAGGCCGGTTTCGGCAAAATCGTTTGGGTAATCCGCAAGGACTTCGAAGAACAGTTCCGCACGCAGATATTATCTAAATATGAGTCGAAAATCCCATGTGAGCTTTGCTTCCAGAGCATCGACGCACTCCCCGAAGGGTTCAAATGTCCTGAAGGCCGTCAGAAACCATGGGGCACCAACCATGCTGTTCTGATGGGCAAAGACGTTATCAAGGAGCCATTCTGTGTCATCAACTGCGACGACTTTTACGGACGGGATGCCTTCCAGACTATCGGCAAGTTTCTCTCCGGACTGAAGGATGGTTCAAAAAACGAATATGCGATGGTGGGATTCCGCTGCTGCAACACACTGAGCGAAAACGGCTCCGTTGCTCGCGGTATCTGTGAGTACAACGACGCTCATCACCTGACCGACGTGGTTGAGCGCACCGAAATCATGCGTGTACCGGCCGACGGTCCTATCTGCTACAAGGACGAGAAGGGCGAATGGGTGGCTGTTGAGGACAACGTACCCGTAAGTATGAATATGTGGGGATTCACTCCCGACTACTTCGCTTATTCAGAGGAGTATTTCAAGGAGTTCCTCTCCGACCCCAAGAATATGGAGAACCTGAAAGCAGAATTCTTCATCCCGCTGATGGTCAACAAGCTCATCAACGAAGGAACTGCAACCGTGGAAGTGCTCGACACCACATCCAAATGGTTCGGTGTGACCTATGCCGCCGACCGTGAAGCCACCGTTGAGCGTATTGCACAACTCGTGAAAGACGGTGTTTATCCCGAGAAACTCTGGTAGAGAGAAAGCTGACAGGACGCTCTAAACGAGTCTCACTAACAGCCCATACAGCTACGAGTTGAAATCTACTCTTTATATATGATAAGGTAGAAACCGGCAAACTGAGCGAAAGGGCCTACACTTAGCCGTCCGGCTCGCGGACCTTAGTAGTTCAGATTTCAGTTTCCGTTGGGAAACAATTATTTTTTGGATGCATTCTGGATTTCAGAATGCATCCTTTTTTCTTCTCCTCCAGTATGTACTGAGTCTATTCTTCTTGTCTTCTTGCCTTCATCAAAATCGTACCATTAATTTCGGTTTCTTAAGAAAAGACCATCACCAGAAGGCAAAGAAAGTCATTCTTTCTTCTTAGCCTCCCGTTTCTTTTTCCGCTGCTCGCGGTTATCGGCTTCCGACTCAAAGGTATTGACTGCGATGTCGGTCAGCTCTGACGACCATTGATGACCGCTCGACTGAACTTTTGCCCACGGGCAGAGATTAGCATAGTCGTCATCGAGCACAACGGTATAAGGCGGTCCGCACGTGTCGTTCACATCCATATATAGATGACGGCCAGATGTAATCAACTTATACGTATCAAAACCACTGATATCCGGTTCGCCGATACGGCTGTAAATCTCCGCAGTTATTTCATACAGATTATAATCCCCTCTATCCCACGTCTGGGCTGTGTAGAGGTTTCTCTCATCATCGTAGCAGGCTTTCCATCCGAGCCCTTCCTTGAAATGTAACATAGAAGACTTTTTATTTTCAGTTCAAGTTACGGAAGTTAAAAAGGAAGTTAATATTCTGATAAAAGGGGAGTTAAGAACTTCAGAAACTTCAGTTATCAACAATTATTATCAGGTGCTTCTAAAAATGCTGTTTATTCAATAAACCTATAGTGAATTTACTATGGCTATAATCTTCTGCTTGGTCTCCTCGGTTTTCTGCTCGTCAATTTTGGCGCTGACAATACCGCAAGCCTTCACGTTCCAGTAGTTGCAGATGTCGCGGAACTCGGCAGTGGCACCGTCATAGACATTGGGTGAGTAGGACGACATCAGCAATGCCATCTTCTGCACCTTTGCCGGTTTATTCACACAATACATGCGCTGGATGGGAGCCTGAATCTGCGCGCAGAGGGTGAAATAGTAGATGGGGGCAGCCAACACCAGCACCTCTGCCTCATTCATCAACGGATACAGCTCCTGCATATCGTCCTTCTGGATGCAGGCACCATTACCCTTGCCATGACAATACTCACAGGCCAGACATCCTGCAATTTTCTTCTTCGACACATTAACGAGTGTCACCTCATGACCTGCTGCCTCAGCAGCCGTCTTATACACTTCCGCCATCCATGCTGTATTGCCGTTGGCACGAGGGGAGGCTTGTAAAATCAGAATCTTACTCATAATTTAGAAAACGTTAAAATAAAAAAAAATCAGACATA
>JAEEOB010000014.1 GCA_016284045.1 Bacteroidaceae bacterium | reverse complement strand
TAAAATCTCTCTTTTTTATTTTAGTCCCATATCCTTTAACAATACAGGCACAATATGTTCTTCCTTATACTTCTCCGCTTCTTTCAAGCAATCACTTCTCATATTTTGAATGATATCAGGATGATAGATTGCAAACAACATTTTCGTTTCAAGCAATTCAGGCCTGTCAAAATCATAGATTAACGCCGTTTTCCCTTCTTCCAACATTTCCTTACAGAATTTCCAATCCGAGGCAATAACGGGTAAAGCAGAAAAGAGTGCATCGATAATCGTCCCTGGCATTCCCTCTGTGACATACAATGTCGGGAAGAGCAGCATGTAGTAATTCTTTAGGGTATCAACACTCTGCTCCGCTGGTATAAACCCGCAATAACGGATAAAATCCTCGGAATTTTGCATAATTTGTTCAAACCGTTCCTTGTAGGCATCATCCACCGGTCCGAAAATATCAAGCGTGACAACAGTCTTGCCAGCCATTCTGTTAATATCGCTGACGGCATCGACAGCCAATTCTATCCCTTTCTCTTTTACCACTCTGCTAAACATGCAGAAACTTTTAGGCCTCCCTTCCCATTTGGAAATCGGAGGTATCTCGGTGACAGGAGCTATACTCTTAAAATTAGGCACATATCGAGCATTCATCACTCCCAATTTATGCAATTTCTGCTCCATCACTTTCGCCTCCACCCAATTCGCCCTAAAACCGGCTATATATTTACGGAATTTTGGACTCTTCTCAGCCTCATCCGCCAGCATACCGGCAATCGTGTTCTGGCAGATGATTTTTCCAAAACATTTACTGCAGAAAAATAAAAAAGGAGATAAAATCCTCCTGCCTTTATTCGACAATAGCACAACGATTCTTTTATCCCTGCATAACGCCACAAACAATTGAAAGAAGAAAAGAAGAGGATTATGCCGAAGATAGTATGTATCAATCCTATGAATTCTCTTTGGCAAAACCTTCTGCAACGCATTAAATGTCATCATCGTCTTCACAGTCTGTCCGTCGTTGAAGACTTTTTTTCCTCCGAAATGGCCCAAAACCGTAACACCCATAGTCAATCAGATTTTGAGCAATTCACCCATTTGAGCAACAAACTGTTTGGAGAAATAAGGGAAAACGCAACAAGCTGGTGAAAACGTAAGTTCTCCAAACAATACTTTCTCTTCCACTTCATACATATCAACTCTTACAAATTTGAAATCCTTTGAGAGTTCTTTGGCAATATGAATCATTTTATCGAGAGTCTTCGGTTTTGGAATATCCGACGGTCCTTTTTTTTCGTTTTTATATCCAACAATCTCATCTATAAAATTCCATTCTGTATCGAAAAGACTGAAAAAGACCTCCATGCTCTGCCCGGCCTTATCGTTTCTTCCTGTACAGACCATAAAGAACTTAGGTTCTCCATTGAAACAATGGAGTTTATAATCGATGAGCCCTTCCATGTCCTCAATGTATTTCTCGGCATAAACACGTGGTGGTATGCTAAGATAATGGGGTTCCAGGGAATAAGTGCCGTAGGTTGTTTTAAGCCATTTGTTTATTACTCGTTTACAATCCACCTTATCTATCTTATTCTTGTCTTTAACCACATAATTCATCCTGCAACCATGCGTTGCCTTAAACACAAATGTATCAGGAAGCTTGTCGAAATCAATCTGTTCCACACTGCTAACAGGCTCCATAATCAAAGGGACAAGAATCTCCTCAAATCCATGTTCAGCCACAAACTTTCTGACTTCCGCCTTATCTGTGCATTTGGCTGCAAGTGGCGACTGGTCATGCAGTTCGATATACGATACCTTATCCGCAAGCGTAGTGGGATTTTTCAGGTTCAGCTTTCTGTGAAAGCGCAACCATGTGTCAAATTTCTTCGCGTTATCAATCCCCATTAGCTTAGACATCAGGGTAAGAAAGCCTCCGTATATAGTCTTAATATTCATATTCAAAACTTTTGTGAACCCAATTATTGGAAGATTGCATCATGAATAGCCTTTAGGTACTGATGTCCGAATTTCTGATCAGGCTCCACATAATTACCCTCCCCCCATTCATTCCATGATTTGAGAAATAGAATTTTATGCTGAGCTTGTTTTTTCTCAATTAATTTCAGGACATGCTCAATGCTTCTCTGGAATTTTTCCGGGGTAGCATTAGTTAGGGGATTTGTTCTGACTCCAGCCCTGGGTGTTCTGTCCCATTGTGGCATCAATGTCGGATAGACATTTTCCCATCCATCCTCTTCCACATAATAGTTGTTCATGACTTTCTCGTAGTCCGTACGATTGTGAGCCGGCAGGAAGGTATGTTTTGCCAGATAATAAGCCAACATTCTGATTTTTCCCTTACACATAGATTGTCCTCTTGACAATCCCGTAGAAATAACGGCATCAAATCCCAAGTCCAAAACTGCCTGATAATGCTCTGCCGCCTCATCAGTAGCCCAAAGCGACAGTTTTCCACCTTTGACTGAACGTCCTGTGGCGTTAGTGGTATAACCACAGAAATGGATTCCCGGCAACCCGTTTTCGACAGCCAGCTGTCTCCAGAGCTGGATAAAACGAGAGACTTCGGGAACATCTTTTGGAGCCCAAATTCCAAAAAGGGGCATACCATCAACCGTAATATATCGTTTGTCCTTAAAAGCAGGCAGAAGGCTGAAAAAATGCTTCTTATGGTCTTCAAAATCATAATGCATTTTCATGATAGTGCTGTCAGCCTTGAGGCTGAACCCTTTCTGCCATGTCTTGTTGGTCCAGTCGTGGTTAGCCCAACAAAGACAGAAGGGGAGGTCCGGTTTACCAGAAGCCAGCACTTCATTGAAAGGCCGTTCAAGAAGTTGCTTTCCGTTACCAAACCAATAGTGATAATAGCAGAACCCTTCCACGCCAGCCTCCATTGCAAGGTCGGCCTGCTGTTGACGTATTTCCGGCAGCCTGAGATCATAGAATCCGAGGTCGGCAGGAATTCTTGGTTGGTAATGTCCTCTGAAAAGCGGCTTAGCCTTGACGACATTCACCCATTCAGTGAATCCCGGTCCCCACCACTCATCATTTTCTGGTATGGGATGGTATTGAGGTAGATAAAATGCTATGACTCTTGCCTTCATCTTAAAAAAACACTTTCAAAAGAGGAAAAACTATCTTACAAACAATTCGGAACAAAGGAGTATTTTAAAGAACAATATCCAGAAACATTAAGAAGCAAGGATATCCTCATAAAACATATAAATCTCATTAACATTATTATCTGATGTGTAGAGTTGATTCACAACGTGGAAAGCCCTGTTCACATAAACTCCTCTATCATTCACATTCATCTGCCCAATCATCATCATTTGCTTAGCCAACTCATCCACATTTTCAAATCTGAACCCTATTTCCTCACCCGTCAATTTTAAGCCATTATCAAATTGTTCTTTCGTTCCACCAGTATTCCTGCCAACAACCAGACATCCATTCGACATAGCCTCAGCCATACACCGGCCAAAACCCTCATTTAAAGAAGGAATGACAATCGCCCAAGCCTTCGACATTAATTCATCCAGATTATCTACTTGTCCTAAGAAAGTAACGGATTTACTCAGATTGTTATTGTGAAGTTTTGTTAAAATTTTATTATAATAAGATTTGTCATTGATTTCTCCAGCCAAATAGAGGGGTAAAGGAGAATTATTGTCTTTTGAATATTCAAGGTACGCCTCAATTAAGTCTAAAACCCCTTTGGCTTCTTCTATTCTTCCCGCATATAGAAAGAACCGTTTATCAAAATCCTTATCAGGAAGTTTATCTGAATCTTTTTTCTCAATAATACCATTATAAATAACCCTTGATAATTTTGAGTTGATTAATCCATAATGGTTTTGTATGTCTTTAGTAATACACACAGAATAGGAGCCCCCCCCGTTCAGCTGTTTCAAAAGATTCTTTCTACATGGATAATAGACAAAGCCAAAGTCAAGGTCTCCATATTCTCTTACATGATACACATGCTTCAATCCCATCTTCCTTGCCACCACATAGCCGATATTCACAACACTGACATTAGTGTGAATAATATCAAAATGTTGATTACCTACAGTCTTTTTCAATTTACTTACAGCCATCCTGTTCAAAAATAATCTCAGAAACAATCTTGGAAGAAAAAGAAGCGCATTAGTGAATGAATCAAATTTAGGATAGACATGAGATCTATAATTGAGCACACAGGTCGTCACATGATTATTCTTCAAAGTGTTAAAAATCCCATTTCTATCAGGCACAACAACCTGCACATCAACACCTTTCCCCATCAATCCCTCTAGCATAGCAAGAAAAGATTTAGTAGAACCTGCACCCTCAAACGTTGAATGTAATATATAAAGTACTTTCATGAGTAATCTCTACTATTTTGTAAAACCCGAAGGCTTATTTCCACTTTTTTGAGGAAACGATTCACGTATATCTTTATAATAATAAGCAAAAGTGAGGAAAAAGGAAATAAAGAATATAGAATAGACCTCCATAGTCATCATAAACATAATCACAGCAATTCCCATGAGAATAACACTTGCTCCAAAATCAAAATTCTCTATAATCTTTTTAAAAGCCATCCAACAAATCACACAATACATAGCAAACAGCACAATACCACCATGAATTAAAATAGACAATAGAAAATTATGAGGTCCAAGCGCCATAGCAGAAAGATTAGCCCTATACCAATCCGCACCTCCAACTCCGTGTCCAACAATAGGTGATTCTGAGAAAAGACGCATTGAACCTTCCCACAAGAAAGTTCTATTAGTGAATGTGATATCCTTTCCCAATACATCTTCAATGATATACACAGCCAATTCATTATGATGTATGCTTTCTCCGTTAAACACCACAAACACATGAAAAAGGATAAAGACAACGAACAAGGATACAATGGCAGCCTTTCTCAGCGTTAGTGATGGAATCAGGCAGAAGAGACCATATACAATAATATTAGCCGTAGAATTCATGGAGCCCACCAAAAGCAATGTGGTCACGCAGACAAGGAAGAGAATTATAGAGTTGAGAATCCACCATTTGCTATAATGAATACAAAGCACACTCACCACCAACCCACAAATCAGACGAGCTCCCATCTGATTATAGTTACCTCCGAGCAAGAAAGAATCATAGATATCCTTTGCCTGAAACATCCATGCCGGAAAGAGGATCATAATGGCAAGATTAATATAGATAATTAAGGAAAAAAAGAAAGCGAATGTCTGTACAATAAATTTCAAGTTCTTCTGGTAATAAGCAAATAGAAGCAAAAGTAGTAAAACTTCCACCGCCACATAAAAAGCCATCAGATACTCCGCATCGTTAATAACACTCATCGCAAAAAGAAAAGCAAAAAACAACACATACGCCATAGCAAAAGTTGTCATACGTTTTTCTTTTAAATAGAGCATTAAATAAAAAAAGAAACTAAGTATCGTTAATCCTAATGCAAGATAAGAAAACAACATCAGAGACGGAAACACATGTAGCGTCACGCCAACCCTTGTTACAAAGGCAGCAATGACACAAAATGGAATCCATTTAATTTCCTTTAGTTGAAGATACATAGTTTAACAACTTATGAGAGATGACATTTATCACCTAATATATTGAGAAACTCCTGAGAGTAATTATCGTGAAAACCACCTAATGATGTGAAAGTAAGTTCACCGATATATGGTTTTCCATCCACCTCGTAGAAATCGGCTCTAACTTGTGGTTCATCGTTGGAGAGTTTAGCCGCCATTTCCAGCATCTTATTAAGGCATTTGGGACATGGAATCGGTTTGTCAGTAGTGGTGGAATGGCCTTTCTTCAGCGTGTATTGCGGATACATCTTCCATTGAGTGTCATAAATCGTTCTGCATATCCCTTCCTTCGTTCTATCAGAACAAACAAGAATGTACTCAGGGTTTCCGTTCAAAACCCACACCTTATAATCAGTCAGTCTCTCCGACGGCACAGCCTGTTTCTTCGGGTCGAGGTATTCTTCAGCGATAATACAAGGAATAATGGAGTTATAATGTGGTTCAGCCATTCTATATCCAAACTTGGTTTTCATCAGCCGGTTCATATTCTTCATGACCTGCTTTTTGTCAAGTTCATCCTTATTCTCACACAGCAACACGTCACCGCTTCCATTGTTAACTTTCATGACAAATTTCTTGGGCAGTTTATCCCATTCAATATCCTCCGCCCTATCCCATTTGCCATAGAGCTTTGGCAGAAATTCACCATATCCAAGACTTTCAACATATTCACGAACTCTGTACTTGTCGGCAAGTTCAGTCCATCGAGTTGTGTCGTGATTAAATTTCAGCCAGTTGATTTTCTCATTGATATCTTTAGGATTATCCCAGTCCAACTTTTTGTTGAACTTATATCTGTAGAGAAAATCAGCCCATTTCTTTGGTGAGTTCCTGTAGAGAATTTTCAATAATTTGAATTGTAATATTTTAAATGCCTTTCTTATCATTCTGTTTTCTATGTAAAAATTTTAAAACGATGTCTCTCTCTGTCTTTTCCAATGCACAGAAATATACAATAAGCACATCAACACCCACAGCCAAAGCCAATGTTATTAAAAACCTGAATTTCATGGCCGGCAGCATTGTGCATAAAACACAAACCACGACCAATGTGACAGTAGGGAGAAAAATCTTGCCAAACACTTGTTTTGAATACCCTATCAACGAAAGCGTTGTTGTAGCCTTCATATAGAATAATCTGATGACAGCACAAAGCAATTCAAAAAAAATGTAAATGTACATCGTCCATGCCACAGGATACTCTAAATGAAGAGACAGCCATACTAAAGGAATGGTCATCACTTTCGTAGTATTAATCAATAACTGATAATTTCTTATCTTTCCAATAGCTCTATTTGCCACAATCAGTCCAGCGGTAATCTGGTCACACATCATGGCTATAATCATGCATTGGCAGAAAACAGCAGCATATTCAGGCACATTCTGTTCTCCAAGCCAGAAATTCAACACACCATTCATTTCAAAGCAAAGGGGAATCGTAAACATTGACAAAAGCAAAAAACAGAATTTGCTGGTAACCCCCGCCAGCCTAAGCATCAGCTGCCGGTCGCCAGCTCCCTCCGCCTTGATAACCCTTGGGCTCATAGCATTAAGAATAGCCTGTGAGAGAAACGCCGTAGAGCCATATACCTGTGTTGCAATACCGTATGCAGAATTGATGACCGTTCCGAAGAACCGGTTTAGCAAAACAGCCACTCCCTGTGTCCTCGCAATGACACATGCGTTTCCATAGATAGTCCATCCTGCGAAATTAAAAATACGTCCAATTTCCGACCATTTCACATCTTTAATTCTTGGCAGAAGAGAACATTCGGCATATTTGCGGTTGGCAAATAGCGAAAACACCAAGAAATTCAAAGACTGCACAAAAAGAAAAATCAACGCATAAAACAGCAGCTTGTCTGTATCAACCCAAAAAATACAAAGCACCAATGCCACTTTAATGATTCCGTCACAAATATCGACAATTGAAATAAAAACGATATTCTCCCTTGCTATAAACAAAGCCCTAAACGGTGCAGTAATAAAAGTCATGAATAAAGTGGCCACCACAATCAGATACACAGTCTTTGTGGTTGCAATCCTTTCCAAGTCTATATTGAGGTATCCATCCTGTTCTGCTATCAGCAACGGGCGGACAGCAAACAATATAGCCACCAACAACAAGCCTAAACATATATGGGAAATAAGCGCATTGGAAAAAACAGTCTTTACCTGCTGAAGGTCTTTTTTTCCATAATAGAAAGAAAGATGTCTTTGTGTAGTCACCACCATGGCATTCGTGAGAAAGGCAAGCATAGCGACAACGCCTCCAACAAGCATGAAAAGTCCATAATCGGACTTTCCAAGTGCTTGCAGTGCCAGTCTGGTGGAATAAAGCGAGAGACAAATATTGATAATTGTTCTGACATACTGTGCAAGCACATTGAGGAATGTACGTCTGTTTTTATCCATTGCCATCTCTTGTTAGCTTCTTATTACAATCATCACCGCTGTTATGACAAATGTAAGGAAGACGAATCCAAGCACAAAAATCATACGTTTCGGTCCGGAAGGCTTCACAGGAACTACAGCATTCTGTAAAACGGTAAATGCCGGTGTGTTTTCCTGAATTTTATTCTTAGCACTCTGAACCTGGGTAAGCATGGCATTATAGGTGCTGAGTTTCAGCTGCATATTATTCTCAAGCTGGTCGCGCTCCGAAATGTAAGCCTGAAGAATAATATCTCTATGCGTATCAACATAAGATGTATATGCTTTCAGAGCCTTCTCATATTCCGTTTTTGCCTGCAGAAGAAGCTTATAATAATAGTAATAATCCTTGGTGGCTTTTTTAGTGCGATAGTCCGTGATAAAAGTTTGAATCTTCGATCTGACAGAATCAGCCACGGTTGCACAGACAAGCGGATCCTGGTCGGTGACTTGAATTGTAATGGTAAACGACTGCTTATCTACAGAACAGTTGATAGCCGCACGCATTCCTTCCACCAAAGACTCTTCTTGCGGTGACAGGACATGGATTTGGCTATTATTGCTGTTTGCCCCATTTTCTTTCCCTCCAGCCATCGCTTTTGGGTCTTTAGGCTTATCCTTAAATTGGGACATAAACTCCTTCATATCCTTTCTCCACCATGAGCTCCGCTGATATTTCTTCAGATAGGTGTAATAATCCGTATAGACATTTCCGTCAAGTGTCTTGACAGGCAAATCAAAAAGGTCGAGCAGGAAGTCTGAAGAAGAAACCAGGTCGGGATAGAGGTCTGGTCTGATGGCATCGGATGAAGAAATGGTACCTATATCCACACCGAATGATGATGCCAACGAAGCCAGCGAACCGCCAGCGGGAGCCGTACTTGCTTCGGGTGCAAGTTTTACCGATGCCGTATAGGTTCTGGGTTCCTCCACAATAAGCAGTGCCGCAATGATTCCGATAATGAGGCAGTTAAGTGCAAGCATCCACCAGTATTTTTTTAAGATTTTAAAAATTCTGGTGAGGTCGAGTTTTCCGTCGTCATCTAATATTTCTTCGTTATCGTCATCCTCTTCTTCGTCATCAGATTCCACAGGTTGAGTAATCTCGTCGGCATTCTCTACTGTCCCATCGGAATCAAGAGGTTTCTGGTCCTCCTCTTCCAATGGTTTGCCTTCGTTGTCAAGAACAAGACGCCGGTGGTCAGCTGTATGTTGCCCCTGAGTCTCCTTCTCCGGGAGATTCTCCTGTAGCTCAATCGGCTGAGCCAAATCATCGCCGGCAACAGACTGTTGAGAATCGAGTTGCTTATTTTCGCCTGCAATGTTGTTCTCGGCATCCATATCTATTTTGTTATTATGCTTCATTGTTTGTTAATCAGAAAAAACTGGGAGTAATAAAAGGGAGATAACAAGCCTTTGGCTCGTGGGAACAAATTGAAACAGCCACTATTTTACTGGATAATACGAGAGATGGCCACCATTAATGTGGCGAATGATGCTGTAGATGTGGCAATCATAGATTTCTCTGCAGTTGATAGTTTATTGCTTGCCAGTTTGGATGGCACAACTATTTCACATCCCGGCTCAATCTCCTTTTTAAAATGTTTGTTAGCCAATTTCACCGAGCCATTCATGTAGATGATGTAAGTTTTGCGTTTTCTTGCGTTTTCACCAAATCCACCCGCTCTCTGGATATAATAAGAGAGCGTTTCTCCTTCCTTGAAATAAACAGACGACGGGCGCATGACATCCCCACTGATTTTGACTGTATTAGTATATTGAGGAATATTGATGTTATCACCATTTCTAAGCAGAATGTTTGCCTTACCTTCTGGATGCTTGAGGGCTTCCTCCAAATCGACCTCCACCGCGTATCTGTTACCGATGGCGAGTTTGAGCTGCAGAATGGAGTCAGCCTTTTCAAGCTGATAATTCTTTTCTGTATTGTTCATGCTCTCCTCATAGAGTGCAATTTGCTGTGCCCTGTATGCCTCCTCACGCTGTTTTCTCTCATCAGGCGTGAGTTGCCTTTCAAGCCTGCATCCTTTAGGATATGCAAACTCAGTGAGTCCTCCCGCATCCTTGATGAGGTCTGTCAGCCTATAGTTGTTTGTTCCCATAGAATAGGAGCCTTCAAAATTGACACAACCAGAAATATAGACATTCTGCTGGACGACATAGTCAGGACTTTTCCTTACGACAATTCTATCGAACGGCTTGAGTTCAAACTCATGGTATCCGGTCTGCAGTCCCTCTGACAAATCCAGCGAGAAAAGCTGGGAAATGGTGTCGGATGCCTCTGTTGCATTTTTATTGTGTACACGTCTATAAACATCAACTTTGGCAAGAGAGGCAGCATCGGTAAGTCCCCCCGCCTGTAGGATAAGGTCTTTTACCGTGGTGTTATCTGCATAATGATATTTTCCTGGATAATTCACCTGTCCAGCAATTTCAAAATATCGGTCGCCAAGCAGTTCTGTCTTATTTGGAACGATGACCTTATCATTCTTCTTGAGTGGCACATCCGGATCGACACCGCTCATGACATTTTTGAGGTTGACAGTAATCGCCTCGAGCGTGAGGTCGTCCTTCTGCCTGTGGATGATAACCCGCTCGTCGAAAGCGTCCTCACGTAATCCGTTTGCAGCTTCCACCAATCCACGGAGGGTGTAGATGCTTCCGTTAATCTGGTAGCTTCCCGGATACATGACAGCTCCTTTGATTTCCGCCATGTTGGAGTAACGCTGGAGCACGCTGTCCACATAAACAGAGTCGCCGTTGGTAAGCGTGAAGCTGGGGAGGTCAAACTCGTCGATATTGTAGAGTGCATATTCCTTCTCTCCCGGACGGATAAGACGTATGTTCTTCTTATAGGCATCCCCCGTGAATCCACCGGCATAGTCTATAAGCATGGCGACTGTCTCGTTGTTTCGCATCTCATAGTACATCGGTCTTTTCACCTTACCTCTGAGGCATACGAGCGTCTTATACGGACCAACGACTATAACATCGTTGTCCTGGAGCCTGACATTGCCAGACAGCACACCATTTTGGATAAAGTCGTAAATGTCGATAGTGGCAATTTGACGTCCTCCTCTCATGACCTTGATCTCGCGGAGCGTACCGAGGTCGCCAATTCCTCCCGCCGCATAGAGCGCATTGAAGGCTGTTGCGAGCGAGCTGAGCGTGTAAGTACCTGGAGCCTGGACCTCTCCCATCACCTGAACTTGAATTGTGCGTGTCTCTCCGAGTGAGAGGCTTATCTGTGATGAGGCATAATACCGTCCGAGCACGCCTCTGAGTTTTCTGGTTGCCTCCCTGACTGTAAGTCCGGATAACTTGACTGGTCCCACATTGTCAATGACAATAGCCCCATCGGGTGAAATCGTCCCGTCAATCGTTTTCTGTGATGCTCCCCAAATGTCGATAATCACCTTGTCGCCAGGTCCTAACCGGTAGTTCGACGGTGTAGGCATATTTTGTGTAGGCTCAAAGGTCAGGTTTTTGTTGTTAAAAATATTATGCCCATAGATTTGACTCTGCTGATACTCTCTCAATTTGTTTTGACGCATGATGACGGAGTCGATGTCCATGAATGAAATTTCTTCAGCCACCTGATTTCCAGTTGTAGGTCCTGTGTTACCTTCGGCGAAATTATTGTCAGATGCCCTGTTGGCAATTCTCTGCCTTTTGTCCTCGTTGTTCTGCGATGAGGTTTTACTCTCCATCTGCCCGATATCCGACTGTTGCCTCTCATAGAGTTTGCGAACCCTTTGAAGCTGTTCCACCTTGACACCTTTCTTGAGCAGCATGGGCACAATCTCACTTTGCGGTGTACCAGCCTTTTTCTGTTCAACAAGAAAAGTCAGCACTTGCTCGTCGGACATCGACTGTGCAAAGGCTGCTGAACAGAGGCAACATAAAATCGCCAAAAGCAAATATTTCTTAATCATAGAGTTTCTATTATATTTTGTCTCCCTTACCGATTGAGAAGACCGTTTTGAAAATGATTTTAAAGTCGAGTAATATTGTTCTTGTCCTTAGATATTCGAGGTCGTAGTCGAGCCTTTTAAGCATTTTCTCCATTGTGTCGGTGTAGCCGTTATAGATGGTGGCATATGACGTGACCCCCGGGCGACTGCAATAGAGCAGCTGATAATCAGGGTTGTGCTGCATGATCTGGTCGATATAGAACTTGCGTTCAGGCCTGTATCCAACGAATGACATATCACCAATCAGCACGTTCCACAGCTGTGGAAGCTCATCGAGATGGTGCTCGCGGAGGAACTTTCCAAACTTGGTAAGCCTTTTGTCTTCCTTTTTCGCAAGTTCCGGGCCGTCCTGTTCAGCAGAAACAACCATCGACCTGAACTTGTAGATGTGGAAAGGTCTTCCTTTGTAGCCAATTCTCTCCTGCGAAAAGATGGCTGGACCTTCCGACGTGCATTTCTGAATGATATAAATGACAAGGAACACCGGCGAAAGCACCAAAAGCAGAATGGCGGAAAAGAGGATGTCTCCTGTTCTTTTCAGCCCCCGCTGTACGACATTCATATTGTCGATGGTGTCGGCTGGCTTCTCTACATTTTGTTGTATATCAGAACTCAGTACAGTTGAATTTCTCATGCAATCCATATTATTTACTAAAATAACGCAACATCACCTTATTTATTGCAAAAAAACCTTAACAATTCAACGAATATCAATAATAATTGATTACCCCGCTCACAATAGTTAAAAAAACCATAAAAGCAGGCATCTGATTCAGTTGCTGTTATTTTATCTTCGTTTTAGCGTTCTTCTGTTGAAGAAGTCGTCAAAAAAACTTTGCAAAGTTACGGAAAAAAAAGGAAACAAACAAATAAATATATTTACGATTTAAAAATTTGCGATTTATGATTTATTTACGATTTATTTGATGATTGAAACATTTAGTGATTACTCAGGAGACGGATTTATTTTTTTACATGAATTACAGGAATTTATTGAATTAGATTTAATAAAAATATCTGTGGAAATCATTTTATGACGATTTTATGCCAAAAAGACAGAAAGTAATGCCAAGTTGGCATTTATATTGCAAAGGAATGTATTTTGAAAGAAAACGGGTAAAAACAAAATAAAAAAGGAGGAATCATTATGAATTTCAAGAATTTCACAATCAAATCACAGGAGGCACTGCAGGAAGCCATCAGCCTGGTTGAGCAGAACGGCCAGCAGAGCGTTGAGCCGGCTCATCTGATGAGCGGTGTGCTGAACGTGGGTGAGCAAGTCACCAACTTCCTGTTCAACAAGCTGGGAATCAACGCCCGGACTTTTTCCGACATCATCATGCGCGAGTCGCAGTCGTTTCCGAAAGTAAGCGGCGGCGAACCCTATCTGAGCCGCGAGAGCAACGAGGTGCTTCAGCGGAGCATCAGCCTGTCGAAGGAGCTTGGCGACGAATACGTGTCGCTTGAGGCCATCCTGCTTGCCCTTTTCGTGGTTGACAGCAACGTGTCGAAAATCATGAAAGGGATGGGCGTTAGCGAAAAGGCCCTTAAGCAAGCCATATTTGAGTTGCGTAATGGACAGCGCGTTCAGAGCCAGAGCAGTGAGGACACTTATCAGAGCCTGTCGAAATATGCCATCAATTTGATTGACGCTGCCCGGAGCGGCAAACTTGACCCAGTGATCGGACGTGACGAAGAGATTCGACGAGTGCTTCAAATACTGAGCCGCCGGACAAAAAACAACCCGATTCTGATTGGCGAACCTGGAACAGGTAAGACCGCCATCGTGGAGGGTCTGGCACACAGGATTCTGCGAGGCGACGTACCGGAGAATCTGAAAGACAAGCAGTTGTATTCGCTCGACATGGGTGCGCTTATCGCCGGCGCGAAATACAAAGGTGAGTTTGAGGAGCGTCTGAAGAGCGTGGTGAACGAGGTGGTGAAAAGCGAAGGCAACATCATCCTGTTCATCGACGAAATCCACACGCTGGTGGGTGCGGGCAAGAGCGAAGGAGCGATGGACGCCGCCAACATCCTGAAGCCGGCACTGGCAAGGGGTGAGCTCCGCAGCATCGGTGCTACTACACTTGACGAATACCAGAAATACTTTGAGAAGGACAAGGCACTGGAGCGAAGGTTCCAGACGGTGATGGTGGATGAACCGGATGTGGTGGATTCCATCAGTATTCTGAGGGGACTGAAAGAACGCTATGAGAACCATCACAAAGTGCGTATCAAGGACGAGGCAATCATCAGTGCCGTTGAACTTTCTAACCGTTACATCACAGACCGTTACCTTCCTGACAAGGCCATCGACCTGATGGATGAGGCTGCCGCGAAGCTAAGGATGGAGCGTGACTCTGTGCCGGAGGAGCTCGACAACATCAGCCGTCAGCTGAAGCAGCTTGAAATCGAGCGAGAGGCCATCAAGCGCGACGTGGATACATCCGACACTGGCGCTGCCGGCAATGACAACGGTGCCTCCCAGCGTCTGAAAGACGTTGAGGCAAAAATTGCCAACCTCAAAGAGGATGAAACCCAGTATAAGTCGAAATGGGAGTCGGAGCGCTCACT
Source organism: Bacteroidaceae bacterium (assembly GCA_016284045.1). Lineage (GTDB taxonomy): Bacteria > Bacteroidota > Bacteroidia > Bacteroidales > Bacteroidaceae > UBA3839. The sequence continues at coordinate 5,925 of JAEEOB010000014.1, read as the reverse complement.
GCTCAATCAAATCCAGCGGAACAAGCAGCAGATAGAGCAGCTGAAATTCGAGGCAGACAAGGCTGAGCGCGAAGGTGACTACGGCAAAGTGGCAGAAATCCGCTACGGCAAAATCCAGGCGATAGAGGCAGAGAACCAGAAGATTCACGATGAGCTCATCCACACACAGAGCGGCGATGCGATGGTGAAGGAAGAAGTGACGAGCGACGACATCGCTGAGATTGTGAGCCGCTGGACGGGTATTCCTGTGACGAAGATGCAGCAGAGCGAGCGCGACAAGCTGCTCCACCTTGAAGAAGAGCTGCACAAGCGTGTGGTCGGTCAGGACGAGGCAATCCTCGCAGTGAGCGATGCCGTAAGGCGTAGCCGTGCTGGTCTTCAGGACCCTAAACGTCCTATCGGGTCGTTTATCTTCTTGGGTACCACTGGTGTGGGTAAAACTGAGCTGGCGAAAGCCTTGGCTAACTATCTGTTTGACGACGACAGCATGATGACGCGTATCGACATGAGCGAGTATCAGGAGAAGCACAGTGTGAGCCGTCTGATTGGAGCGCCTCCTGGATATGTGGGTTATGACGAAGGCGGTCAGCTGACCGAAGCTGTACGGCGTAAGCCCTACTCTGTCATCCTGTTCGACGAGATTGAGAAAGCTCATCCCGATGTGTTCAACATCCTGCTGCAGGTGCTCGACGACGGCCGTCTGACCGACAACAAGGGACGTACAGTGAACTTCAAGAACACCATCATCATCATGACGTCGAATATGGGCAGCCACCTGATTCAGGACCGATTCGACGGGCTTTACAAGCTGGAGAAGTCGGGCGTGGCAAGTGAGCAGAGCATCCGTAACAAACGTGACGAACTGATGGAATCAACGAAGAAAGAGGTGCTCGGACTGCTGAAGCAGCAGATACGTCCGGAGTTCCTGAACCGAATCGATGAAATCATCATGTTCACCCCGCTCAACGAGCAGCAAATCAATGACATCGTGCGTATGCAAGTGAATGGTGTGGCTAAAATGCTGAGCGACAACGGCATCACCCTCCGTCTGACCGATGATGCCATCCGGTATCTTGGCAAGGCAGGGTTCGACCCTGAGTTCGGTGCAAGACCTGTGAAACGAGCCATCCAGCGCTATCTGCTCAACGATTTGTCGAAGAAGATTCTGTCGGGAGAAGTGAACCGCGAACATGAGATTGTGGTGGATGCAGGTGCTGAGGGACTGGTGTTCCGAAACTAAAAAGTGAAGAGTAAATAGTGAATAGTTTATTTACTTTGATAATGACCGCCACTCAACACAAAGAACTAAAAACGGATTATGAATCGTTCATACCAGCCAGAATCATCTGAATGATGATGGATGACGAAAAGATTTACAATAACAAAAATGGATGTGCCCAGATTGAGCACATCCATTTTTTATTGATTTAGATTGTAATGAGGTACGACGCAGATATTATTCGGTACCAGCCATGATGTTGATAATCATAACGACATCAGAGATATCGGTTTTACCGTCGTTGTTCACATCAGATGTGTCTTTAAAGGTTGTCTCGCCAGCCATCGTGTTGATAACTGCCACAACGTCAGAGATATTCACCTTTTCGTCACCATTGACATCGCCCTTCAAAGGCTCTGGCTGATCCTCACCGATGATGATTTCAGTAACGGTCTTCACGCCTGCGACAGAGAAGTACTTGGTGATGACACCATAAACCTTAGCTTTCTGACCGAGATATTCCGGATGATCCTTGATGTTGAAGTCATCGCGGATTTCTCCCTTAGGCAACTCAGTAGGCACACAGTCAGCCACATCCTCTGTGGATTCTTTATCGGAAAGGAGGAAGTTGGAATTCACGATATTCTCGCTGTCAGCTGTCCATGCCGGCTTGCTTACCGCCCCGTTGAGGCATCCTACGATATATCCGGTAACCCATACCGGCTCAGAGGCCTGATCAGGATCGAAGAGGAGGTTCACATCGGTCATGGTATAAGGATTCTCCTTGGTTCCGTCGCCCTCAAGGATGAGCACCTTGATGCTCAGCTGAGCTGATGAAGCTTGGAATGCGTCGGTCTCTGCGGTCTTGGCTGTGATGACAGCCTTACCGGCTTTAAGAATGGAGATATTTCCACTCTCATCCACGGTTGCCACGGTCTCATCTGATGACTCGTAAGTGACAGCACCGTCGGAATCGGTCACGAACTTAGCTGTCACGGCATCGTCCAAAGAAGTGATTTCGATTGCCTCTACAGCCTCTTCGCCGTCCATCCACTTAGATGCAGGAAGAGCCTGGCTGGTAAGGAGTTCGATGTCTGTGGAAGTACGAGGATAAATCTGCACATTCTCATCGCGAAGAGCCGCGATACCCGTGATGTTATAGTCTTTGTCGGTCTTGAACTCCATGTCGGTAGCCACATTCCAGTTGTCGTACATCTTGCACTCCTCACCGTCCTGGATAAGGGTCACGAGCCTCTCTGCCCAAGCCTCTTCTTCGATGCCGGTACCCTCGATTTTCACCAGCATGCTTGAGAACTTCAGCGGGTTGGTCACCAATTCAGCAATCTCAACCACGATGGGTTCCACCGCGTTGTCGGATGAGTTCACTGTTGTCTCATCAACCTTGGACACAGAGAGTTCTGGCAGCTTATGATAGAGATAGAGCTGTCCTGTGACGGTGATGTCGATATTGTCGCCTGTCTTCAGCCCGAGAGAAGAGCCGTAAAGCAGGAATCCGTCTGTACCGTCGGTGATGTAGTTTGATGAGCCATTCACATACGCTACGGTCACGTTTGTCAGCTTCAGCACAGCATTCACTTTCTCATCGGTTGCGGCAGCCTTGGCAGCAGCGATGGTGGTGTATTCTGGCACCTCTTCCGGAGTTACATCCGAACTGCCTTTGCCTTTGAGGGTCAGTTCCTGAATTTCCCATGACGGTGAGTTTGATGTTGTGCTTGCATATTTGAAACCAAGATAGATGGTCTTTCCTGCATAGCTTGACAGGTCGATATCGCCAGAGGAGATGAAATTCCAATCGGTTCCAGCCGGCCAGTTTGGTACAGTAATTTCAGTCCAGTTGGTCTTATCTTCCGACACATAGAGTCCACAAGCATCCTTCGTTCCCTTGTTCAATGCGTGACTGAATGACAAGGTTGCCGGACTTCCTGCATTGATTTTGAAAGCGGGCGAAATGAGCCATGACTCAGCTTCGTATGCCTGATTCTTATAACCAGATGCCACCCAACCATAATTATTGTTGGTCCAAACAAATGTCAAGCCTTCGGGCAGGTTCACATTGTTGGGCTCAAATCCGCCTTGATTATTCTTGAACTCAGCAGAATAAATAATGGGTTCTTCTGTGCCGGCACTGATTGTGATAGTGCTCTGCACGGATGAGCTCTTATTTCCATCTGCATCCTCACTGCAAGCATAGACAGTTGTAGTCTCAGAAACCGTGAAGGGTCCATAATAATAGTTGTATGTCTGATTGTCGAGCGAATAAAGGATTCTAAGCCCCGAAGCAGCCGTGATGGTGACAGTCTGCGGCTCATCATAGGTACCAGTAGCCGGTGAGATGACAGGGGGTGTTACGCCTCCAGCGGAGACGTAGTTCAGTGTGACTTTAGTCGAGCCGACCGTTCCGCTCATTTTAGCGGAGAAAGGTTTTGTGCCATCAGTCGGTGTGATGGTGACGATTTTCTCGGAAATAGTAGCCGTGGCATTGTCCCAAACGCTTTCCTGAAGAGCTTTTGCATAATTATCCGACGTGCATTCAAAAACGATGGATGTAATGGTATAATTACCCTCAGGTGTGATGGTCACCAAACTGTTCTTGTAGAAACGGCTGCTGGTGATAGTCTTTCCGGTACTTTCATTCACACTACCACCAAGATAATTGTTAGCAGGTGTTCCAGCCTCAGCCTTGTCTACCACAAGTGTGGCATAATCGCTGGTCCATGTCACTTGATCCTCCGATGCAGATGCATAGGAAGCTACAGAGAAGTCCCATACGAACTCCTCAGCATTGGCTCCTGTGGCACAGAACGCCAAGAGAGCCAAAGAGATAATTAGTCGTAATTGTTTTTTCATAATAGAGAGAGTTATAAATTAATTAGTAGATAATGTTTTAAGAGAAGACGAGAAGACAAGATGTATGTCCTGCTCTCTTGTTATTGGTCCAGTGTTTCCACTAGGGTTTAGTACGGTTTTGTTTTAGACACCCCACGGGGAGTCTCTACAGCACCTACCGCTCATGCGAAGGTGAGAATTAGAGATGTTCCAGTGATGGGGTTATTACGGTTTTGTTTAGCGCCCTACTCTATCTCCTTTGCGAAATAGACGATGGTGGGGAGGTGGTCGGAATATCCGTTAAGCCAGGTTCCTCCAGCCTGGGTTCTGAGCGGATTGCCCTTATAGGCACCCTCCTGCTGGAAGAGGAAGTCACGGTTGAACACCTCATGCTTGAAATAAGTGAGGGTCTTATATCCGTCTGTCTTGTTCTTTTTCAGGAAATTGCCTGAGAAGACAATCTGATCGAAGAGGTTCCAGGCACCATCGTATTTAAGCGTTCCTACACCCCTTTTTCTGAGATGATCCCACCATGGGTTCCAGAGATCCTGCGGCCCGCAGTCATCCTGGCTTCTTTTGGCTCCAAGTGCCTCAGCCATAGACTTATTATCAGGATCGTCGTTCATATCGCCCATGATGATGATTCTTGCCTCCGGGTTCTGCCTGTAGAGGGAATCTACAATGGCACGCACCTGCATAGCGGCATGCTCCCGGAAAAACGACACGGAAAATCGTGAAGGCCAATGGTTTACAATGACATTCACCTCCTCTTTGAGGATTTTACCGGTAGCGACGAGGAATCCACGTGTGGCGTGTGTGGTGTCGTTGTCAGGATAGATATATGGTATGAGCTTATGATGGTCATACTTGAACATACGGGGATTGTAGAGGAACGCACAATCGACTCCACGTCTGTCGGCACCCTCCTCATGGATGATTTTATATCCGCGCTCTTTGAGGTCGGGCTGGTTGACAAGATCTTCCAGCACACGCCTGTTCTCAATCTCAGAGAGCCCGATTATCGCAGGCCCGTTTGGCTGGACATCTATGGCCAGCTGAGAAAGCGCAAACGACATGTTTTTCTGCTTCGACCAATATTTAAAAGAATTCCATTGGTTGGTACCGTCGGGCAGATATTCATAGTCGTTCTTGTCCGCCACTTTCACCGGCACTCCGTCTATGGTGTCCATGATCACGTCGTGAATCGTGTCGAAGAGGTTCTCGAGGTTATAAAACGCAATAGGCACGACCACCTGCCTCGCCTCCGGTTTGTTGGTGAACGACAGCAGCCCTGCTCCAGCGGTAATCACCGCGCCAATCAGCAAAAATCTCAAGTTTTTCATAGGGAGTGAATGTATTAGAGATTAGACGTAGGAATAACACCTGAAAAAACCAAGAGTTCATCCTTTATTTAAGTAATAATTGCAAAGTTCGTAAATAATATTTAGAAAACAAGAGTTTTTTAAAAAAATTTTCAAATTTTAGAAAAATATTGTAAAGTCTAAAGAAATTATTTGTATATTTGCAATCATTCATATTATGTCTTTTCGTGTCGTGGAGAAACTCCAAGCTGAATTGACGGTGTGAACATTTAAATTAATGTATTTATACTAACTAATAAATAAAGATATGAAGAAAAAACATTTGTTAATCTTGCCGCTTCTGTCTTTATCCTCGTTGCTGTCTGCCCAGACGCCGACCGACAGTCTGGCTATTGACGATGATGACGACATCGAAGCCTTCGGCATCACAGACTTCGACCTTGACGAGGAGTCAACAGTGACGCAGAGTGCCTCGTCGATGGCATCGTACAATGATGACATGTTTTTATCGAAGACCAATTTCCGGTTTGGCCATTC
>JAEEOB010000013.1 GCA_016284045.1 Bacteroidaceae bacterium | reverse complement strand
CAAACTTGTTTGAGTATTGTCATGAAAAAGAGAATTTTTGTGCAAACGAGTGCAGAGCCGAACTTGTTCGAGCTATGCCGAGTGCAGCCGAAAATGCGTTATAACGAAAAACTGCGAAGCGAATCTGTACTCTAAGTTTGCAGCACGAATTTAAACGAAAACTTATTTTGTAGTATTTGTTTGTATGATGACAGAAAGCGAGTAACAAACACAAGAGGATATGTCACTTTTTGACATATCCTCTTGTGTGATTTTATTATCTGTTACATAATTACCGCATACCCACGGAAACGTAACACATTAACCGGTAATCATCAGAAGGGGAGATCCTCCTCAGCCTCTGTCTGATTGAAAACAGGGCTCTGCGGCTGCTGGATTCCACCCTGGGCAGGCTGCTGCTGAAATCCCTGGGCAGGCTGCTGGGCAAACGGCGGCTGCTGAGCAGAATCGACGGCTCCTGCTGGAGTAACAGAGGCTGCCGGCTGGTTAGGATCCACTTTTTCAACCTTCCAAGCCCTTATGTCGTTGTAGTATTTTCCTTGATATTCACGGCAATTGATGTCGAAAAACACATTGACCTCATCACCCATCTGAATATTAAACATCTTGATTTTCTCCTCCCCGAACACATTGAACATCATACGCTTCGGAAACTGCTCATGTGTCTCAATCACATAGTCCTGTGTCATCCAAGGGTTACCTGTGGATTTTGATATGCCGCTTCTAGGCTCTGAAATGTAAATAACTCTACCTTGTAGTTCCATTTTGATTATTTAAAATTACGTTTTTAGGTTTAAAAATCAATTTATAGTGCGAATTTACAAAATTCTTTTAAAGAAAACGAATTTTTATTGTGTTTTTTTCAAAAATGTGGAAAACATTTTATATCTTTGTATGATATTTTGCTATATACTGATTCCGCAGTTAAAAACAGTCGTTTGCGGGACAGTAACACAGCCGACCAAAATGGGAGCAAGAAATCAAAACAAATAAAAAGACATACACATGAGATTCCAAGTATCGAGCACTGCGCTGTACGCGCGTTTGCAGGCACTCAACAGGGTTATCAACACGAAAAGCACATTGAACATCCTGGAGTGCATCCTGTTTGAGACAGAAGAAAATCAGTTGAAGATGACAGCATCCGACAGCGAGACAACCCTCGTTGCCAAGCTGGCTTTGGACGACCTTCAGGGCGGAGGACGTTTTGCCATCAAGGCCGCTACCATCATCAACAGCCTCAAGGAGCTTTATGAGCAGCCTATCACCTTAGACGTGAACGAAGAGACCTTCGAAGTGAAGATGTACTACCAGAACGGTAAGAGCAGTTTCGTGGGCCAGAGCGCAGATGAATATCCCCTGCCAATGGGAATAGCAGACGAAGTGCAATCCATCGAGTTGTCGAGCAGCATCCTTGCCAACGGCATCTCAAGAGCCTTGTTCGCAACCGCTGACGATGAGCTCCGCCCCGTGATGAACGGTATCTATTTCGACATCACAGAGGAGAATATCACGTTTGTGGCGAGCGACGGTCACAAGCTCGTGCGCGACCGCAACAACACAGTGAAGTCGAGTCAGTCCACCTCGTTCATCCTTCCGAAAAAGCCAGCCAAGATGCTCAAGGACATCCTTGCCAAGTCAGAGGGTGAAGCCGTGATCCGGTTTGATGAGAAGAATGCAGAAATCAAAATCGACGACTACACGTTGGCTTGCCGGCTGATTGTTGGAAGATACCCCAATTACAACAGCGTCATCCCGACCGACAATCCCTTCCATGTGACCGTTGACAGAGAAGCCATGATTGGAGCACTCCGCCGCACAATGGTGTTCGCCAGCACCAGCACTTCGCTCACGAAACTCAGTATGGAAAACAACAGCCTGACCATCTCCACCCAGGACATCGACTACTCCACTTCTGCTGAGGAGCATATCCTGTGCGACTATACCGGCAACAACATGAAAATCGGATTCAAGGGAACATTCCTGCTCGACATCCTCAACACCATGGAATCGACCAACATCATCCTTCAGCTCGCCGACCCTAGCCGTGCCGGAGTGATTGTGCCAGCAGAACAGGATGAAGGTGAGGACCTGCTCATGCTCCTCATGCCGATGATGCTCAACGACTAAGCTCATACCCGTCATAACACCTTGCCGGGATGAAGTTCATAGCATAATGAAGAACGGCCTGTCTTTGGCTCGTTCTTCATTTTTTTAATCTCTTCTTAACTGTCGTCCGTTTCACTCCCAATCAATAAAGGGTGGTTCTAAAAAACAATATATTGTAGAATAAAACGTTATAAATACATGAAACTGAAACTTACGCGTCCACTCATCTTCTTCGACATCGAGGCCACAGGACTTGACGTGGCTAAAGACCATATCGTGGAGCTCGGTTATATTAAAGTGTTTCCTGACGGTAACGAACAATCAGCAACCTTGCGTTTCAAACCCGTTGATGCGCTTGGCAATGTGGTTCATATTCCCGAAAAAATCGTGGACATCCATGGCATTTCCGACGAAGATGTGAAAGACTGCCCCTCGTTCAAAGAATGTGCCGGCGACATATACGACAATGTTTTCAAAGGCAGCGACCTCGCCGGATTCAACTCTAACCGCTTCGACATCCCAATCCTTGTTGAAGAACTGTTGCGTGCGGGAGTGAACGTTGATTTAGACGGTGTGAAATTTATCGATGTGCAGAATATCTATCATAAATTGGAGAAACGCAACCTCGCTGCCGCCTTATGGTTTTATTGCGGGAAAGAACTGTCGGACGCTCATCAGGCACTCGCCGACACCCGCGCCACCTATGAGGTTCTGCAGGCACAACTCGACCATTATCCCGACGACCTGACCAACGACGTGGATGCCCTTGCCGACTTCTCAGCCCTCAATAAAACAGTGGATTTGGCTGGCCGTGTCGCACTTGATGAACAAGGCCATGAGACATTCACGTTCGGAAAAAACAAAAACAGACTTGTGGCAGATGTGGTCAGACGCGACCCCGGCTTCATCAGCTGGATTCTGCAGAGTGATTTCCCTCTCGACACCAAACAAGTGGTTGAACGCTTACGACTTAAGTATAAATAGTTTGTAGTTTATAGTTTGTAGTTTGTAGTTTGTAGTTTATAGTTTGTAGTTTATAGTTTATAGTTTGTAGTTTATAGTTTGTAGTGGGTTTGATTTGTGGATGGGTTGATTACGGTTTTATTTAGACGCACCACGGCGCGTCTTTACTGGTTGTACGGTTATTAAATGCGTAGTGTGGATTTGAAGATGTTCCGATGACGGGGAATTATTCCAATCCCGAAGGATTTTAACTCCCATTTTCGCAGAAAATCAACTCCCTATTCAAAGAATATTACTTCCATATAAAAGAATATGCTTCAAGGAAAAAAAATCGTGCTCGGCATCACAGGCAGCATTGCAGCCTATAAGTCATGTCTGATAATCCGGCAGCTCATCAAACAGGGAGCTGAGGTGCAGGTGGTCATCACACCAGCAGGTAAGGAATTTATCACACCTATCACACTCTCCGCCCTGACAAGCAAACCCGTGGTCAGCGAGTTTTTCGCACAGCGCGACGGCACATGGCATTCACACGTGGCATTAGGCCTGTGGGCAGATGCCATGCTGATAGCACCAGCCACCGCCTCCACCATCGGGAAGATGGCTCACGGAGTGGCAGACAACATGCTGATTACCACTTACCTGTCGATGAAAGCACCGGTATTTATCGCCCCGGCTATGGACTTGGACATGTATGCACATCCGTCCACCCAGCAGAACCTGAAAACGCTGCAGTCTTACGGCAACCACATCATCGAGCCCGGGACTGGTTTTCTCGCCTCGCATCTCGAAGGGAAAGGCCGTATGGAAGAGCCGGATCAGATCGTGAAGGTGCTTGACGAGTACTTCGATGCACAGGAAGCAGCGGAACAGGGAAAAACGCCAGTCTCTGACCACTTGGCGGGAAAGACCGTGCTGATTACTGCCGGTCCCACCTATGAACGCATCGACCCTGTGAGATTCATCGGCAATTACTCGTCGGGCAAGATGGGATTCGCGATTGCCAACGAGTGTGCCCGCCGCGGCGCCAAAGTGGAACTGGTGCTGGGACCCGTCGCTTACATTCCATCAGACCTCCATCCCGACATTCACATTGTCAACGTGGAGAGTGCGGCAGAGATGTATGTCGCCGCAACCGGGTTATTTCCGCAGTCACAGGCAGCCATTCTCTGTGCCGCCGTGGCAGACTTCACCCCGAAAGAGAAGGCTGCCTCCAAAATCAAACGGAAGGGCGATGACATGGTCATCACGCTCCAGCCGACCCAGGACATCGCAGCCTCACTCGGCAGGATGAAGCAGGAAGGTCAGGTGCTCGTGGGGTTTGCCTTGGAGACCGACAACGAGCAAAGCAACGCAGCGCATAAGCTGGAGAAGAAAAATCTCGATTTCATCGTACTCAACTCACTGAGAGACAAAGGAGCCGGATTCCGGCACGACACCAACAAAATCACCATCATCCGACGCGACCAGTCGCAAACACCCTTCCCGCTGAAAGCCAAAACAGAAGTGGCGAAAGACATCGTGAATGAACTGGGCAAACTCTTATAATTTACATAAGTTTCGGCAGGAAAAAAGGAAGCCGAGTTAATTTAAAAATTTAATTATGTAAGATGTAAGATTTATGCAAGTGGTTCGGAATTTAAAATGGGAGTTAACGAGCCTGCGGCTCGAGGAGTGAGCATAGCGACCAGAAAAAACAAAAACCAAAATATGAGCAGATTCCTGTTATCCATCATCGTCATGTTTTTTTCGCTTCTGCCGTCCCAAGTGGATGCACAGGAGCTTAACTGCAAAGTGAAAATCATCCACAGCCAGATTCAGGGAACCAACACGAGCGTGTTCAAGACCCTTGAGACAGCATTGAACGAGTTCATGAACAACCGCACCTGGACTGACCTGCAGTTCAAGGAGGCTGAACGCATAGACTGCACGATGAACATCACCATCAAACAGTACAAGCAGGATGAGAACACCTTCATGGGAGAATGTCTGTTTCAGCTCAACCGCCCTGTGTTCAACTCCAATTATAACACCACCGTGTTCAGCATGCGCGACAACAACTTCAACTTCAACTATGTGGAATATGACCCGCTGGAGTTCAACCTCACGAACATGAACAACGAGCTGACCGCTCTCATGGCCTATTATGCCTATCTCTTCATCGGACTCGACCTCGACACGTTCTCACCCCTCGGAGGAACCGACGTGCTGAGCATTGTGGAGCAAATCGTGAACAACGCACAGACATTCGGAAGCGCCGGATGGAAAGCCTTCTCCGACGACCGCAACCGGCATGCCATCATCAACGACTACGTGGAGTCGTCGATGGAGACCTATAGGCAGATGCAGTATAAATACCACCGCCAGGGTCTTGACGAGATGTGGAACAATGTGGACCGTGGAAGAACCGCCATCACTGAGTCGATTGAGATGCTGCAGGAAGCACACAACAACAAGTCGCTCAGCCAACTGCCCGCCATCTTCTCCGACTATAAGCGGGACGAGATTGTGAACGTGTATAAAGAACACGGCACCGCAAACGAGAAGGAAAAAGTATATAATATCCTCAGTAACCTCAATCCCTCCCAGAACAAATACTGGGACAATATTAAGAAATAGTTTGTAGTTTGTAGTTTATAGTTTGTAGTTTGTAGTTTATAGTTTGTAGTTTGTAGTTTATAGTTTGTAGTTTGTAGTTTATAGTTGGTAGTTTGTAGTTTATAGTTGGTAGTTTGTAGTTGGTAGTTTATAGTTTGTAGTGAGATTGTTATTGTGGGTATTGCCATTGTGCGATTCAGCATGGTGAGTGCTTGGTGAATATCGGAGTTTCGCTTCGCAGGAATATTCATTTTGAATTAAATAAGACTTTCATTTTTCGTAGAAAATTAAACTCCTAACAGCAAATCATGAAAAAAATCATCTCATTCGTGCTGGCATCCTTAGGACTGCTGCCGGCATGCGGACACAAAGCTTACGACAATGCCGATGTGGAAGAGTTTGCCCGACTCTCCGGACAGTCTGACGTGGCATTGCTCGACGTGCGAACAGCCAAAGAGTTCGGCGAGGGACATATCCCCGGCGCGCTGAATATCGACGTGAAAGCGGACGGCTTCATTGAGAAGGCCGTGGCACAGCTTCCGAAAGAGAAGACCATCGCCGTGTATTGCCGCAGCGGACGCCGCTCTGCCGATGCCGCCGGTCAGCTTGCCGACAAAGGGTATAAAGTGGTAAACCTGAAAGGGGGAATACTTGCATGGCAGGAGGCAAAGAAAGCTGTGACTACCGACGACTACGAGGTCGATGAGTTTACGACAAAAAGCGGGAAAACCGTGAAGTTTCACGCACTCATGCATGCCTGCATCAGAATTGAGTACGACGGCAAGGAGTTTGAGATTGACCCTGTGAGAAAACTGGGCGACCGCACCGTTGATTACGCGTCCATGCCCAAGGCCGACTATATCTTCGTGACCCATGAACATGGCGACCACTTCGACCAGGAGGCTATCAAGACGCTCACTTCCGACAAGACGCGTCTCATCACCAACCGGCGTTGCGCTGACATGCTCGGCTACGGCGAAGTGATGGCGAACGGCGACAAGACTGTCATCGACGGTATCACCGTGGAAGCGGTTCCCGCCTACAACATCACCGAAGGGCGCACCCAGTTCCATCCCAAAGGACGTGACAACGGCTTTATCCTGACCATCGACGGGCTGAGGGTCTATATCGCCGGTGATACCGAGGACATTCCCGAGATGAGTGCCATTACTGACATCGACGTGGCGTTTCTCCCATGCAACCAGCCATACACCATGACCACCAGCCAGCTCGTCAATGCGGCAAAGACCATCAAGCCGAAAGTGGTATTCCCCTACCACTATGGACAGACTGATGTCACCACCCTCCCCGCCCAGCTCAAAGACGAAGGCATTGACGTGCGCATCAGGCACTATGAGTGATTACCTCACCCTTTATTCTTTACGAACTACTAATTTTCAACATATCGGGATTTCTATTCTGGTTGGCAAAAACCTCAACACCAGTCGTGATTTTGGCAATGCGTCCATTTGTATGCCCGTTCTCGTTTGGGTCATCCTTTGTTCCGATGTAAAAGATACTTGGCTGAAGTTTCGGATTTAAAAATACAAATAAAAAAACTTCTTTTTTAATTGTTTAAGGTTCCTCGGGTTGATTATTGTCAAAGGAAGCAGAAAAGGATGAAAGGACATTCAAAGTCAGCTGAATTAAAAAAGAAGACACAAGTTTCGGATGTTCAATCAACAAAAAAAATAAAAGATTCAGGAAAAAAACCGCTGACGCGGAAAAAAAATCCGGATGATTTCCTATTTAATGACATCAAATCAGCCTATAATCTAAGACCTAAACTCTTTAGTTATTAATGAAATTGATGTATTGTAAAGCTGTCAGTGCACTAACATTGCCAATAATTCTGGAAAACAGACTGCTTGTTTGTTTAGCGTAGTTTCTGAGATATGTTTTATTGAATTTTGAGTTTTACCGGACAGCAATATATCTGGATATATTTAGTACTCATAGGTGACACGGCTATAGTATTGAGAGGTTATTCTACCTTCTGCGTCGTACTGGTAGGCTTCCTCAAAAGCGTCTCTTTGTCCATTTCCGGGATTATTACTTTTGATGAGTGAACAATAAGTTGGCAGCATTCGTGGTCCTTTTCCAAGCTGGCCTAAGAAGGCGAATGGCCGTAGGTATTCCATATCGATATTGTAGAGGAACAGCGTGTTGTTGTAAGTAAAGGAGTCATATTTATTGAGAAAGTCATCATGAGGCTTGTCATTATAGGTGAAGGCATGGGACACACTGGTCACAATTTTATTATTAATAGAGTGAACATTGATATAATCATCTCTTGAGGCTGTAATGTCGTATAAATTGTTGTTGTTCCATCCAAGCTGACAGATAGTGGTTCCATTTCTCTCTTCAGCAATGCTGCCTTCAGCACTTATCATTAGGGAATGATGGTTAGCAGTGATGTTTCTCAAGTGTATAGAGTCGTCATAATTCATGTAAACCTTTTCTTTCAGGGTCACGTATTCACCGTTTTCTCTTTTCTCATAACTGGTATACTCCACACGATAGATACATCCATCTCCATTATAATAGGGCACGATGGTGTCATAGGTGATTGTGGGAATATACAATGCCGGGTGGTAAATACGTATTGCCGTAACCTTATTCGGATTGTAGTGGAACTGGAAATGTGAATCCCAAGAGCCATCCATAGAGTAGATCACGCTGTCGGCACGTCCCTTGCTGTCGTAATAGAAACGGACATCGTATTTAATGCCGCTAATCCGCTTATAGTGCAGTCCTTCGTTGGGCACATAGGTTGTTCCCTGTTCTTCTTTGACATCCTCTTGCTGTGGAGAGTCGTCATTGCATGAAGTTGTGATGGTTATCACTGCCAACAATATGAAGAGAATAAGTAAATATTTCATAATAATTATTTTCTGCAAAAATAGGAATATATTTTAATATTTTCAAGTTTTTTTAGTTTTTGACGTTTTATCGTATTAGCAGGACGTCCACGCCCCCAGCCGATACTAATTGATTCGGATGACTGAATTAACAACGGAATATCTCATTCATAACGGTAAAAACTAAATCAGAATCTTGACTTAATTATGAATTATTTTACATGTGTGTGTCTTTGTCTGTGTGTCATAGCTGATGCCGACGAGCAGGATGTCGGGCGTATGCTCACGCACTTTAGCCATGTAGTCGCGGGAACGGATTTGGGCGATGGCGTCGTCGGGAGTGGCATCCTTTTTCAGCTCGATGACTACAGCAGGGGAGCTGACGTTGTGGCTTGGGATCAGCACAAGGTCGGCGAAGCCCTTGTCCGATGCCAGCTCACGGTGTACCACATATTTATTGCGGGCATAGTAGTAGGCAAGGCTTACCACGCATGAGAGCGAGTTCTCCGTGTTGTAGGAGAATATGCTGATGTTGTCGTCGTGAACTGCCTCTACGCCTTTAGCCACCGCCTCCTCGTCACCTTCGAGCGTGTCGGCAAGCAGTTGCTCCGACCGGCGGAGGGCGTTGATGACCTCTTTCCAGTTGTTCGACTTGATGGCTGTCTCCATCTCTTTTGATACCTCTAAGTTGGGAATATAGCATTTCTGCTCTTCGGAATCATACGACAGATAGCCGAGATGTATGAGGACAGTCAGCACGTCGTCCCGGCTGTTCACCTCCGACAAGTCGTTCTGGAATCCCACGGGATCAACATTGCAATGTCCGCCCGAGAGCATGAAAATGATGTCGTCGCGCAGTCCCTCGTAGTTGTATCGGATATAATCCTCAACCAGATCAGTTGCTCCAGTTCTTGCCCAGTAGCTCTCGCATTTCCCGCGTTTGAGTGCCAGCATCACCGAGTTAGGGTTGAACATAGACAGCTCATCGCCTATCTGATAGCCGTCGTACCATTTCATCAGGTCGTCAAAACTCATTCCGTATTTATCCGCCAGCTGTCTGACCTCCTCTTTCGTGAAACCGAAAAAACCTGCCATGTCGGCCGGGGACACCATGGAATACTCAATGAAATTGTTGAGCGCTGACTGTGTCTTGAACTTCTTCACAGGGAGAATGCCGGTCATATAAACACCTGCGAACACCGTGAGACCGTCCGCGCTCTTGAACATGCGGCGGAGCCAGTTCAGATAGTTTTCCATGACTTTTGTCTCTGGCGCAAACTCACGGCAGATGGCGTCCCACTCGTCGATGATGAAAATGAATTGTTGGTCTGTTGTGTCTGTTATGTGGAACAGCAAGTCCATCAGGTCGTCTTTCTCTTTCAAAGGTATGTCGGGATAAGCCGCATGAATGTCCTCTACAAGCGCCTCCTCAATATGGGAAACAATCGTGTCATCCTTATATTTCGTCATGAAAGTGCTCATGTCGAGATAAATCACCGGATATTTGTTGAGGTGCTCATCAAAAGTAGGGTCTTTGGCAATTTCCAGACCGTCGAACAGCTCACGGGAGTCACACGAATGGTCATAGTAGGCACATAACATCTCTGCAGCCATAGACTTACCAAACCGACGGCAGCGGGTAACACAACTGTACCGGCTTCTAGTCAACAAAGTGTTATTCACAATACGGATAAGTCCGGTCTTATCCACATACTCTTCTTTTAGTGAGCTTTTAAACCACTTATTACCTTTGTTGATATACCTTCCCATAACCTGATATTTATAGAAAACACCTATTTTTTTGCAAATATACGATTTAGCGAGAAAATAAGCAAACAAAAAAACAGTTTTTGAATTTGATTTTGTCGAACGGCATTATATTCAGTGACAGGCAAATATACAATTTAGCAAACACAAAAGCATGATAATCTCAAAGTCCAAAGACTCATTTGAGGTAATCCGTCCGGTCAGGTCCGAGATAGAATCCGGGCTCCGGGGGCTGGTTGTACGCCACGTTCTCCGTGGCGACGGAGAGGCGGTAAGGAATATCCTGCATGAGGCAGTTGATGCGGTAGTCTGTGGGATGGGGTGTGACATAGATTCTCAGTTCGGTGCTTTCCTGGTTCCGCCCCATCACCTCCTCGCGCCAATCGCCGAAGATGTCGGCAGACAGACAAGGGTTGGACTTCGTTCCGTTGTTGAACACGATGCCGTCGAACTTCTGCAGATCGACCACCTGCTTGTTCTGCCAGTCGTATTTAGATACCGTGGCACGGTCGAGCAGCTCACGCAAGAGGTCGCCGTCCCACCATATCCCGAAATTGACAGAAAGCCTTCTGCCGTTCATGGCAATGGTGTTGTCGTGCTGCGGGTCGTCGGCGTCACGGGTGATTGACACCACCTCGCCTTTGATATTTCTGACCCCGTGGCTGTCGCTGCTCCACATCTCCACGCCTGGATTGGTGGGGTCGATATCAGCAGCCATCGCCCTGCCCACGTCGGTGTTGCTTTTGACTTGGAAAATCACCTCCCCTGTGCGTGCGTTACGGAAGTCGGAGCCGTCGCGACGGTTCTCGTGGCAGTCCCACACCTGCAACTCGTCGGACTCAGGGATAAACGCCATGAGATGCATGGCGTCGCCGTGGCCGAATCCCGTGTTGTAAAGTCCCCGTCCGTCGTTATCCACCGCCATGGAGCCGTAAGTGATTTCGTCGCATCCGTCGCCATCCACGTCAGCCACACGGAGGTTATGGTTTCCCTGACCGGCATAGGATGCCCACTCAGGCTGGTTCGTGTCGAAAGTCCACCGTTCTTTCAGGCTTTTGCCGTCCCAGTCCCATGCCACGATGACGGAACGGGTGTAATAACCACGGCAGAAGATAGCAGAAGCGTGCTCTCCGTCGAGATATCCCACAGCTGCCAGATAACGGTCAGACCGGTTTGCGTTCGTGTCGCCCCAGTCACGGAGGTTACCACGCTCAGGAATGTAAGGCTTGGTGTCCATCGCCTCACCAGTCAGTCCGTTGAACACGGTGATATACTCAGGCCCCTTGAGGATGCGTCCCTCATTAGGGTAACGGGTGCCGGACATCTGAGGTCCCCTGCGTCGGCGGTTCTGTCCGTCGGGCCGTCCCTGCCTGCGCTGACCATTATCGCCATTCTGCCGCTGCTGTTCCCATTCTCTGCGCCTTGCCTCCCACTCTGCCGCTTCCTTCTCCGCTTTCGCCTTATTCTCCTCAAAATGTTTCATCGCCTCCTCGGCACCCTCACGGTAATCGACTCCGGTCTGTCCGATAATATTGCCAAGCCCGTCGATGGTGCCGTCGCCGGTCTTCACGATGAACTCAGCCTTGCCGTCGCCGTCGAGGTCGTAGAAAATAAACTGCACATAATGTGCACCGCTGCGGATGTTCGGTCCCATGTTGATACGCCACAGGCGGTTGCCGTCCATTCGGTAGCAGTCGAAGATGGTGGGACCTGTGAATCCATCGTGTGCGTTGTCGTGTGCGTTTGAAGGATCCCATTTCAACACAATCTCATACTGTCCGTCACCATCCACATCAGCCACCGACGCGTCGTTGGCAGAATACGTGTATTTACGTCCGTCCGGGGTATAGCCATCCTCCGGTTTTTCGATTCTCACAGAAAGATAACCCTTAGGCGAACCAGCCTTACATGTAAATTCCCCGTCAACGTCTCCACCCACCACCTTGTAGGTGGCATCTCCCTGAACAGGAGTGCTGTCAACAAAGTAAGTGCCGCCTGTAGTCAACGGTTCTTTATTGAGTTTCGTGCCGTTTCGATAGATGTCGAACGGTTCCCCTTTACGGTCGCTTTTGAGTGTACGCCAAGTCACGGCAACTGTTCCGTCGGCCTGTGGAACCGCCACCACTCCCCTGTTGAGCTTCTCGGTTCTCAGCCGGCTGAAGTCATAGCGGGGCTGTGCTCCCACGGTAAGTGCCGGCAGGAGCATCATCAAAGCCAATAAAATAATTCTCATATAATTTAGTAGTTTTTATAAGGTGTTAATTTTTTAAATGGGAGTTAATCCCTGCGGGATGGAAGTTAATCCTGCGGATGGAAGTTATATCCCTGAGGGACAGGGGTTAAGGAGGCTTCGGCTCGTGGACGACAATTTTGTAATTGCGCTAATAGAGAAATGAGTCTGGCGTGTTTTCACAAATACGTGAGACTAATCCTGAACGTCCATTTATTTATTGAGCATAGCCAGCGCACGGTTTTCAGCCGCCTCCATGATTTCACGCTCTCCCGGCCCCTTGTCGTCGATACCGCAAAGGTGGAGAATGCCGTGGATAATGACCCGGCTCAGCTCCTCGTTGTAGTCGGTCTGCTGCTCCATGGAGTTCGAGCGCACTGTGTCGAGACTGATGAAGATGTCACCGCTGATAGTGTCACCCTCCGTATAGTCGAAAGTGATGATGTCGGTGTAGTAGTCGTGGTGGAGATACTGTCTGTTCACCTCCAGAATCTTTTCATCGTCACAGAAGATGTAGGCAATCTCACCCACAACCTTTCCGTAGGAAGCCGCCACGGACTTAATCCATGCGGAAGTGGCACGCCTCGGTATTTTCGGCATTGCCACATTGTCGGTGTTGTATGAAATCATGGATTATATTTACGATTTGATAATTTACGATTTATGATTTATTTGGCTATTGGGACATTTAATTATTTATAAGAAGACGAGAAGTCAAGAAGAAGAGAAGCCTATTGCATCCAGCGGGTGATGGTTTTCGGCTCATCGGTCTGAATCACCTCCAGCCCTTTTGCAAAGATATTGTTGTTGTCGTTGAACAGTTCATAATAAGCGCTGGTTTCCCACAAGTCGCGTCCCACAAGTGCTTTCAGCACCTTTCCAAGCATCGGCTTCGACTCATTGAACTCTTCCTCGGTGTATTTCACGCCGGCTTTCTCCGCCTCAGCCTTCAGAATGCCGAACATCGACTCATCCACAACAAAATTGTCACGGAAGAACGCCACGTCTTTCTTCTTATATTTCTTCTCAAGCGAATTGCGGTTCTTATCCATGAATTTCAGCACCGTACCGTTGACGCAGCTCTTAGCAGAGAGTTCCCGATGAAGCTTTGTGTATATGGTCGTGTCGAGAGGCACGTAATAGTCAGGCATGATGCCGCCTCCGCCATATACGGTTCGTCCGAGATGCAGAGTCTCAAACTTAAGAGAGTCGGCGAAATGAATACTGTCGATATTGGTGAGCTCACCAGAGTTAAGTCTGTCCTCAATGTCTTTCTGATAGCTCTTAGCGTCGCCCAGCTCGTATGGTTTCTGTATGCAACGGCCGGTCGGGGTGTAATAATGGGCTGTGGTCAGACGAATCATAGAATGGTCAGCGAGCTCGATTGGCCGCTGCACAAGTCCTTTGCCGAATGTGCGCCGTCCCACAATCAGCCCTCGGTCATTATCCTGTATCGCTCCAGACAAGATTTCAGAAGCCGATGCCGAATAGCTGTCAACGAGCACGACAACAGGGATGTTCTGAAGTGTCCCGTTCCCGTCGGCATGATACACCTGCTCCGCTCCTGCAAGGCGGTTGCCTTTCTGTGATAGGATTTTCTCACCACTCGGCAGAAATTCGTTTGCCAGGCGGAACGCAGTCTGAAGATATCCGCCGCCGTTGCCCTGTAAGTCGATGATAAGGCGTTCCATACCCTTGGCTTTCAGCTTGCTTACAGCCTCAAGGAACTCATCCATCGTGGTGGCTCCGAAAGAGTCGATACGGATATATCCGATGCCGGGCGCAGCCATGTAATATGCGTCGATGGTATATACGGGGATTTTGTCCCTGATGATATTGAAAGTGTTGATTCCCTTCACGCCGGCTCTCAGCACACCAAGCTTCACCTTAGACCCCTTCGGACCACGAAGACGGCTCATAATGTCGGTATTGGTCATCTTCACACCGGCAATTGTGGAGTCGTTCACATACACCACCCTGTCGCCAGGAAGCATGCCCTGCTTCTCACAGGGCCCTCCACTTACAGTCTTGATGACCACAAGCGTGTCCTCTACCATTTGAAACTGTATGCCTACACCCTCAAAACTACCGTTCAGGTTTTCATTTGTCTTCTCCACATCTTTGGCTTTCACGAATGTGGAATGAGGGTCAAGCTGTTTCAGCATTCCCTCGATGGCAGCATCCACCAGCTTCTCATCGTCAAGCTTATCCACATAGAGATTTTTTATGAAAAACTCTGCCTGCTGCAGTTTCCGCATCTGCACTTCGTCGATTGTCGCCTCCTGAGCAAAGATGTTGGCGACACCAAGGAGGCATCCAAAGAATAAAGCTATCTTTTTCATTCTATATGATTGTTTTCTTTATTTTTAAAATAATTCAAGTTTCTGTAGTAAAAAAGGGAGTTATAAATGGGAGTTAATGAGCCTGAGGCTCGTGGACGATTGTTTTGTCGATGATAAATCGATATTAGAATCACTCAAAAATAAACAGAACTTAATAATTATCAGCATTTTCAAATACTTGCAAAAGTTAAATTAAAATAATAGGCGATTGGATAATAACCAAAAACTGATAACCAATTGATCAAGAAATCTTATGGTAAAAACTGAGACACATCCTTTCCATAGGAAAACAGCTCACGCACCACACTGCTGCTCACAGCAGCATAAGCCGGGTCGGCAAAAAGAAGAATCGTCTCAATTCCAGTGAGTTGGCGGTTTACTTCAGCTATATTCCTTTCGTATTCAAAGTCTGTCACATTTCTAACACCCCTGACAATGGCATCAGCATGGACATGCGCTGCCAAATCAGTAGTAAGTCCTTCATACACAACCACCTCCACGCGCGGTTCATGCTGATAGAACTTTGCTATCCGGGCTTTGCGCTCCTCCGGGCTGTTCATCCCTTTCTTCGTAGGATGAACTCCGACAGCCACCACCACACTGTCGGCAAACCGCAATGAACGGTCCACAATGTCGGCATGGCCTTTGGTAAAAGGGTCGAAGCTACCAGGAAATAAGAGTTTCATTAAGATATTTACGATTTAAAAATTTACGATTTAAAAAATTACGATTTGAAAATTTACGATTTGAAAATTTACGATTTAAAAAAAACGATTTAAAAAATTACGATTTACGATTTGTGTTTTGATTATTGATATTTAATCATTTTGTAGGGACTTACATTAAGTGTGTCCGATTAAAAAGGGAGTTATATCACTTTGGAATAAAAAGTTACAACAATAAAAGACTAAGCAATCTCCTCTTCCTCCTCATCGGGAAGGTCTTCCTCAATAACGAGGTTGTCGATGATGAAGTTCTGCCGCTCCATGGTGTTCTTTCCCATATAGTATTCAAGCAACTCTTTCACCTGGTCGTGTTTGCGCATCGTCACCTGCTCAAGACGGATGTCGGGTCCAATGAAATTACGGAACTCATCGGGCGAAATCTCTCCAAGTCCTTTGAAGCGGGTGATTTCAGGTTCTGGTGACATCAAATCAATGGCTTGCAGCCTTTCCTCCTCAGAGTAGCAGTAGCGGGTGACATAGTCACTCTTATCATCGGGCTTATCCTTCATGAGTTCTTTCAGATTTTCTTTCTTGATTTTTTTCTTCTTGTTTCTGACTCGGAAAAGAGGGGTCTGAAGGATATAGACATGCCCCTTCTTGATTAGCTCTGGGAAAAACTGCAGGAAGAATGTGATCATCAGCAGACGGATATGCATCCCATCGACATCGGCATCGGTTGCCACAATCACTTTGTTGTAGCGCAGACCTTCTATGCCATCCTCGATGTTGAGCGCAGCCTGAAGTAGGTTGAATTCCTCGTTCTCATATACCACCTTCTTGGTCTTGCCGAAGCAGTTGAACGGCTTGCCACGGAGAGAGAACACCGCCTGTGTGTTGACATCGCGGCTTTTCGTGATGCTTCCGCTCGCAGAGTCGCCCTCTGTGATGAAGATGCACGCCTCCTCCTGCCTGTCGCCTTTCGTGTCGTTGTAATGAAACTTGCAGTCTCTGAGCTTGCGGTTGTGGAGGTTGGCTTTCTTCGCCCGCTCACGGGCCAGCTTGGTCACACCGGCAATGGCTTTACGGTCGCGTTCGTTGTCCTTGATTTTCTGCTCGATTGTCTCAGCCACGTCGGGGTTCTTATGCAGGTAGTTATCCACTTCCGTCTTGATGAAATCACCCACGAACTTATTCACCGACACACCGCCGTTGGGTGTCATGGTAAGCGAACCCAGCTTTATTTTCGTCTGGCTCTCAAACTGAGGCTCCTCCACATTCACTGCAATGGCCGCGATGATACCGCTACGTATGTCGGCAAACTCATAGTTCTTTCCGTAGAACTCCTTGATAGTCCTCGCGATATGCTCCTTGAACGCGCTCTGATGTGTTCCACCCTGAATGGTGTGCTGCCCGTTCACAAACGAATGGTATTCCTCACCGTATTGCTGATTGGTGTGTGTGAAGGCGATTTCAATGTCCTCACCTTTCAGATGGATAATCGGATAGAGCGGAGTCGTGTCCATGGTGTCGGTGAGCAGGTCTTTCAGACCATTTCGGGAAATAATTCGTCGGCCATTATAGTAGATTTCCAGACCGGTGTTCAGATACGTGTAGTTTCTGAGCATCGTCTCCACATATTCCGGTTGATATTTATAATTGAGGAACAGCGTGTCGTCGGGCTCAAACTGAATGAGCGTTCCGCTCTCCTCGTTGCTGTCCTCAGTCACATCGGTCTGAAGCACACCTTTCTCAAATGTGGCCTTCCTGACCTTGCCCTCCCGGTAGCTCTCAATCGTGAAGACAGAGCTGAGCGCATTCACGGCTTTCGTACCCACTCCATTCAGTCCGACACTCTTCTTAAATGCCTTGGAATCGTATTTACCGCCAGTGTTAAGTTTGGACACAGCCTCAATCATCTTTCCCTGAGGAATGCCACGGCCATAGTCGCGAACTGTGACCATCCTGTCGTCTGTGATGTCAATCTCTATCCGTTTGCCCGCATTCATCTTGAACTCGTCGATAGAGTTATCAACAATCTCCTTAAGCAAGACGTAAATTCCATCCTCAGCGTGGGAGCCGTCGCCAAGACGTCCGATATACATACCTGGACGTGTCCTGACATGATCCATATCCTCAAGATGGACTATATTGTCATCTGTATAATCAACGGTCTCCTGCTGACCGTCCTGAAAAAAACCATTATTTATATTTTCTTCTGCCATAGTATTGCCAGGCTTTTTGCCCGGCGGTCAATCTTGTTTATTGATAATTCTATTGTGGAAACATTCAACTTTCTTTCCCAAATTATCTGGATTATCATACTTTTTCAGCCAGACGACGCACCACAGCGCATCTCTACCAGATGACGGGGAAAATGGTAACTCTAGTCGATTTTCTTTTTCCAGCATCTTCTGCGCTTATGGATTCTCCGGTCGAAATAAATCCACTGATTCTGCACCTTCGTGTTGGTCTCAAGCTCCACACTCGTCTCACACCACTCATATCCGCCACTGATGAAATAAGGCAGCAGGTCCTTAAAGAACAATGCATTCACACCCTTGCTCTGCCATTCAGGCCTCACAGCGATGAGGAGCATCTCCAAATGGTTCACATGCTTCCATTTGAGTGCCTTCAGCAGATAGTACCATCCGAAAGGGAAGAGTTTGCCTTTACATTTTTGGATAGCCTCGGAGAGGGAAGGCATACAGATGCCCACGGCAATGAGCTTTCCGTCCTTGTCCTCGATGGTCGAAACGAGCTTGGGATCGACAAAACTCATATACATGTTGATATATTGGTCAATCTGCTTTTCCGAAAGTTCAGAATAGCCAAACAAATCGGAGAACGCATCGTTGATAACCTTGAAGATATCTCTGCCATAGGCTTTCTTGATGGCCTTGCAGCTCTTATACTTCTTGATTCTGACACCATATTTCTTCTCCACAATGTCGGACACACGCATAAGCCGCTCCGGCACACCAGTCTCGCGGGGAACAATCAGTCGCCACTCCACCCAGTCGATTGCCTTCTCAAAACCGAGCGCCTGGATATGGTCCACATAATAATGATAGTTGTAGATGGTCACCATCGTGCCAATCTCGTCGTGTCCCTCATAGAGCATGCCCTCCGGATCCATGTCGGTGAAGCCGAGCGGACCTTCAATCTCTTCCATGCCGCGCTCTTTACCCCACTGCTCAACAGTCTGCAGCAAAGCCTTGCTCACCTCCATGTCGTCGATGAAGTCAATCCATCCGAACCTCACGCATTTGTTTTTCCAAGCCTCGTTCGCCTTATGATTAATGATGGCCACCACCCTTCCTACCGGCTTTCCGTCGCGGTATGCCATGAAGAGCTGGGCATCACAGAAATCGCGTGCCGCATTTTTTTTCGACAGCGTGTTTTGCTGGTCGAAATACAACTCCGGCACCGCATATTTGCAGTCGGCATACAAGTCGTTGTGGAATTTCACGAATCGGTTGATTTCCTTTTTGGAATCACCGATGGGTTTTATGATTATTTCTGACATGATAATCTTAAAAAACTAAGAAAAAAGAGAGGTTTGTAACCTCTGAATACAATTTTACGCAAATTTAGCAATTATATTGCAAATATACCACTAATACTATCCAAAAAAGTGGCAAAGAGGTGTTAAAAAGAAGAATTTTAGCGAATTTTTAAATAAAAATTAAATATTTTTTGCAGTTTCCACTAAAATTTCATAAATTTGGTCGTTAAATCTATGCATACGGTAAATCTCAACAAAAAATACAACTAATTACTATGCGACTAATTAAAACATTCTTGCTGTCGGCCGTTGCTCTTTTCGGCACATTGACAGCGTCAGCCCAGACAACCGAGGCTGACTATCAGGAAGCGCTTCAGCTTGGCTACAGACCAGCTCCCTATTGGTTCGTCCAGGCTCAAGGCGGTTTTGGTACCACGTTCACCAACAAGTCGTTCTCCGACTTGTTGTCACCTACCGCAAGTATCGGATTCGGACGGTTCTTCGGAACCGGAGTGGGAGCCCGTCTCCATCTGAACGCTTGGGAGTCGAAAGGTGGATTCAAGTCCATCAAAGACACCTATAAGTTCAACTACATGAACTACAACATCGACCTCTTGCTTAACCTCAGCAACATCCTGTCGAAGAGCAACCACCATTTCGTTGATGTCATTCTGTTAGGTGGTATTGGTTTCAACTATGCATGGGGCAACGATGACCTTGACCGCATTCTGGCATCGGGCAACCTGCCAGCCGAGAGCACCTCAAACGCATGGGGCGAAGGCAAGAGCCGTGAGCACCTCTACAGTCATAACCTGCGTGTGGGTCTTCTTTTCGACTTTAACGTGGCAAAGAACTGGAGCATCGGTCTTGAAGTGGATATGAACTCATTGTCCGACCGCTTCAACTCAAAATACAGCAACCGCGACGACTGGATGATGACCGCTCAGCTCGGTGTGACCTACAAGTTCGGTTTCAAGGCTCCTCGCAAGCCCGATCCAATCATCGAGAAGAAAGTGGTTCCTCCTCCTCCACCACCAACCCCTCCGACACCGCCGGTAGTAACACCGCCTGTTGTGACACCTCCGCCTACACCTGTGGCTCCTCCTCCAGTGGTTACACCTCCTACACCGGTAACACCTCCTACTCCGGTTGAAGTAAAGGTTGAGCCTGTGAAAGAGACAATTTACTACTTCGAGTCGAAGACCGA
Organism: Bacteroidaceae bacterium; assembly: GCA_016284045.1. Lineage (GTDB taxonomy): Bacteria > Bacteroidota > Bacteroidia > Bacteroidales > Bacteroidaceae > UBA3839. Next base: position 3,873 of record JAEEOB010000013.1, on the reverse strand, counting down.
TCTCGACGAGTCGAACAAACCAGAGGCAAAGATTCAAAGAATCGCCGACTGGGCAAAGAAGTTCCCGAAAGGCAAAATCACCGTTACCGGTTATGCCGACAAGGGCACTGGAAACGCAACCCGTAACCTCATGCTCTCTCAGAAGCGTGCCGAGACCGTGGCACAGGCTCTGAAAGACGCAGGTGTGCCAGCAAGCCAGATTATCATGGTTGACGGACTGGGCGACACTGTTCAGCCTTATCCTGACAACAACGACTGGAACCGCTGCGTAATCATCGAAGGACAATAAGCAACTTCAATAAGACTAAAAAGGATGCGTCATCATTTTGATGACGCATCCTTTTTAGTGAATAGTGAAAAGTTTAAAATCACAGATTTTTACTGAAGAACGAATAAATTGTGTGGAGTGTCTGCGGACGATGTTTGCTCAGCCCGTGGTCATCGCCAGGCTGAAGCACCCATTTCGCATTGGCATAGCCATCGGCAAAACGCTTGCCGTACTCACAAGGCACAGCCTTATCGGCAGATCCATGAATCACACATGCTGCGCCCTTATATTTGGCTGCTGTTCCATACATATCGCAGTTGATGGCGTATTTCAGATAATCACGCCCCACCTTATGATTCCACACATCATGGGTAGCAGGCAAGTTTGCGACATCAAAACGAGTGCCCAGAAGTTTTCCCTTCCGTGCATCGTCTCCGATATTGCCGGCTGGAGAAAGCTGTACGATCGCTTTTATCTGCTTATCACCCAGCTCGCCTGCCACCATCCCCGTGACCACACCGCCCTGTGAATGGCCCAGCAGACCGATACGACGGGGGTCAACACCTGGTATTTTCTTCACGGTCTCTATCACTGCCTTGCAGTCGGCTATCTCGTTGCCGATGGTCATGTCCTCAAATTGTCCGTCACTCTCTCCATGACCGTTGAAATCAAAACGCACAGAACCGATGCCACGGCTTTGCAGTCCCTCGGAAATCTGAATGAGCATCTTCTCGTTTTTGTTGCCAGTGAAGCCATGCATCACCACCACAAACGGACATCGCACGCCCGATTTCAACTTGGGAATATGAACCACCGCTTTCAGGGAACCTTTCGAACCCGGAAGACTGACCTGATAGGTTTTCTGTGAAAAAGCCTGAGCAGTAATCAGGCAGACGGCCATCAGTGCCGTTATCATTCTTTTACTCATATGCACTGTCATAAATATAAATAACTTGAGTTTAGGATTTAGATATTTTACAGGAATTACAGGAATTTATTGAATTTATTTTAGTTTTTATCAGCACATGAATTATTCATTCTAAGTTTGCAGCACGAATTTTTAGAATAATCAGATTAAAAACCAACAGCTACTCCTTTGTTATCGTCATGTAATCGACATCAGGCATCCGGTACGACTTGTTGAACACGCGGATGGTGTTGCGTCCTTTCTTGAGCTTCACCTTCAAAGACTGATGGCTGGTGACGGGGAAACCGATGGTTTTCTGAGTTCCGCCGTTCACGGTCAGCCTGACAGTTTTCGCGTCAGGGGTAACGCAACGCAAATCCAGGGTGTAGGTTCCGTCCTCCGGCACATACACATTGTCCCACACCAGGTCGTTCTCGGGCGTGCCACCCAGCCACGACACCTTCATCCCGCCGTCGCAGTCGTCGTCTTGTTCATAGATAGCAGTCATCGCCTCACGGTTGTTGCGCAGCTCCTGATAGTCGGATATATAGCCACATTCAGCCTCATAGTGGGTGCGCATCAGCCGCTCGGTGGCTGTAGCAACGTAAATCTTGACCCCGTGAGCCGGCACTGTCAATGTCATCGACTCACTCACCACGCCCGCATCCTCACGGTCGAGGATATCCCGTAGCCGGATGTCGCCACCCAGGTCGATGGTCTTGAAGTCAAAATCGGCACGCTGGGGAATGTCCGACGGATTATACACAGCAAACACCCGGCGGTTGCCCTGAATCTGCTCGATGTCCTTCACAAGCAAGTAGCAGTCGCCAATTTTCTCAGCCACGTAAGCCTGCAGGTGGAGCGGGTCCTGATTCACGGCAATCAGCTCTGGATTGGTCAGCAGGCTGAGTGTCTCAGCATCTATTTTTTCCAGGTCGCATCCGATCAGCAAGGGTGACGACATAATGCACCACATTGCGAAGTGGGTGCGGTCTTCCTCCCTGCCCATGCCACGGCCTACCTCCAGCATGTCCATGTCGTTGAAACGGCCGTCGCGGCAATAAGCTGAGAGATATAGGTTCTCCTGGATAATCCCTGCCACCGATTTCCAGCGGGCACGGATATCATGCGATATGCGCCATGAGCTCGCCACCTCCGACACCCACGTGCCCGGGTAGTTCCAGCGGCAGACATTCAGCCGCACGTCATCTCGTCCGGTATTACGTATAGCTTGTGCGATGGCAGTGTAGCGCTCCTGCTCGTCAAGCGTCAGGCGCTCACTGTTCTGCGGTCCGTCACCGCCGCAGAAATCCACCTTGATGAAGTCGAAGCCCAGCTCCTTGAAGAAGTAATCACAGTCCTGCTGGTCGTGTCCGTACAGCCCCACTCCCTGAGCAAGGCTGTCCTTATCATAATAATTCCCGCAAGTGTTACGTCCTGCATCGCTGTAGATGCCGGCTTTCAGACCCAGACTGTGAATATGGTCCACCACCGGCTTCAGCCCGTTTGGAAACCGCTGCGGATGAGTCAGCAGCCTGCCGTCGGTGTCACGACCGCCAAAATAGCCGTCGTCGATATTTACGTAGCGATAGCCAGCGTCTGTCAGCCCCAGCCTCACCATCGCATCCGCCTGACGCTTTATCAGCGGTTCACTGATATTCACCCGATATGTGTTCCAGGAGCTCCACCCCATCGTCGGACCCTCCTGCGCCCTTACAGCCACCATAGCCCAAAGGCTGACAATAAATACAAATATCCTTTTCATCTCTATATGTTTTTTAGCCGCAAAAATATGCTTGTTTTTTTGAAGACAAGTTTGTGAATAAAGGGTTGTTCTAAATATTATCTGGAACTTCAGGATTTTGTGTGGAAATTTTATCGAACAAAGATCAGAAAAATTTATAGATAAGGTAATGATTCAATGATGCAGGTGTGTGACTTTGTGTCGCGGTCGTAGTTGATGCCGACGAGGAGGATGTTGTCGGTGTGTTTCTGCACTTTGGCGATATAATCGCGGCTTTTGATTTGCCCGATTGCCTCCTCTGCGCTCTTTCCGCATTTCAGCTCAACGACCAGTGCCGGCTTGTCCACGTTCTTGCGGGGGAGGAACACGAGGTCGGCAAACCCTTTGCCAGACGCCAGCTCACGGTGGACGACATAGTCGTTTCGTGCGAAGAAATAGGCGATGGAGAGCACGCAGGCGAGCGAGTTCTCGTCGTTGTAAGAGAGTATGCTGGTGTTGTCGTCGTGAGCGACATCGATGGCCTTTGCGACGGCATCCGCTTTCCCGTCGATGGTGTCGAGCATCAATTGTCTTGAATACTGGAGCGCATCAACCACCGACTTCCATTCCGTTCCGCCGATGGCATGCCTTATTTCTCCTGCCACCTCTCGGTTGGGGATGTAGCACTCGCTGCTTCTCGGGTCGTAAGCGAGATAGCCCAGGTGGATAAGCACCGTAAGCACATCATCCTTGGTGTGAATCATCGACAAATCATTCTGGAATCCGGAGGGATCCACATAGCATCGCCCCCCCGACATCATCCAGATGACATCATCCTTCAGCCCATTGAAATTCATCTGGATGAAATTCTCAACCGCAGCATATGCCCCTGTAGCCGCCCAATAGCTCTGGCAGAGTCGGGAATCGAGTGCCTCCATCACAGAGTTGGGATTGAACATCGAAAGCTCATTGCCT
>JAEEOB010000091.1 GCA_016284045.1 Bacteroidaceae bacterium | reverse complement strand
GGTCGCGGGTCCGAGTCCCGTCTTTCGCTCTCTTTTTGTCCAGGTGGCGGAATTGGTAGACGCGCTACTTTGAGGGGGTAGTGCCCAATTGGGCGTGTGAGTTCGACTCTCATCTTGGACACCTTTTGAAGGCGGCAACAAGTTGAATTTCAACGAGTTGCCGCTTTCTTATTTTCAAAATCCCCATATAAATCCCCATATATTATAGAAAGTTATTGACATTTACCCCTTGTCGAGCCACAATATGGGGATTTTCTTCCTTGATGTGAAAAAACGTGGTTGCTTGTCTCAAGAATAAAAGTGCTACCGGTCCTTGCCCTCGTACTGCCCCACTCTTCCAAATGGTCCCCTAGCAACAAACTACTTCTCCTGAATGAGACTAAATAACACTCCTACCAGACCACTCAACCTTTTCAACATCATCAGAAGCGAAAGAGGATGTTAATTCGTTGAAAAAGCCAACGACTTACCTCCTCAAAAAAAACGAATGTTCCAAACTTCTTTTTTTCATAATCATATAATCGAATAAAGCAATAGTGCAAACGTGAAAAAGTATTAAAACCCAAAGAAAAGTACGCAACTTCGAGACCCTAAAAGTGACGAGTGTAGCACAGTGTCCACTAGTTCGTAAATGTCGTAATTTTCGTAAATGATTACGAAGGATGCCTGGGCATGCAAAGGATTATTCAGGTTTGGCCATTGCGCGTATAAGGTTGACGAAGCTTTTCCAATCAGTATAGTGATGGTTGAAATGATAATAGAACTCGTTCAGGAAGCATTGCAGATAGTCGGATGTCGTGTTGCCGCACTCCTTACTTACCCAATTCTGGACAATAAGAAAATGTTCATATAGCAATGGAAGATACTGAACAAAGGAAATGTTTTTATATCTTTTCTTCATTTTCGTCATAAAACCATATTGTCCTACTGTTTGTATGCGTGCATCAGGATTTACATAGCGATCAATTAAGGGAATAAGGGCTGCTATTTCCTCTTTTTCCACGGGTATGGCAAACCCTCTGCCAGGTTTCCCGTTTCTAACCTCCACTGCTATAGCAATATATACTACAGGATCAGGTTCCCAAAAAGGGATTTGAGAAGAACGTTTACGCACATTGCCTACGCACATTTGCACATCACCTGTCAAGCGCTCCTGTTGCATGGCACCCATCGCCTGCTGAATCTTGTGTTTGAACGTAAGACAGGTATTCTTCTGGATGCCAAATTCTTCAGCAAGCGCTTTAGATGAGTTGCCTGTATCTGTTGTCGCCATCCTGTAAACGATTTTGAATGCTGTTAAGATCGGGAACTTCAATTTGTTGAACATAGTGCCAGCGGTCACGCTCTCATCATACTTGCATCGATTACATCGACGCGAGTACGGAGACCGCCCCTTATGGTATGTCGTGTTGCCGCATTTGGCACATATAAATTGTCTGCCCGGCCATTTGATTTTAGACAGTAATTTATAGCAGTCTTCGTCAGTTTTTAAGCGTTTAACAAATGTTAGCATAGGAAATCTCCATTTATCATCGAGTGTAATTCAATGATACAAAAGTAGTAAGAATGTTTTGATTGGGAGCACTAAATACGCCGAAAAAAGTTTGTCTTTTTGTTAACCAGTATAACACGATACTTTTGCCGCGTCACATTTGACAACGCACTTGGGGGCGCCAACCCACTAAAGACGTTGCAGATGTGAACACACGTCCGCAGTAGATGGCCTACCGAGTGGGACGTTTAAACAAATGAACACCTTCAACACAAACTCTGTAATCAAAATGCTTCAAAGCACAGAAAACACCAACATTATCCTCCAAGTCTCAGTGGAGGATCTGAAGAAGTTCGCTGAGGAGATTCTTCTTGGCGCCAAGTCCATCGCTATGCTCGAGGCGGAAGCCGCAGCATCTAGCGACCAGTTAATCAGTGTCGACGAGGCCGCACGTCTGCTCTCCGTCTCAAAGATGACGCTCTACCGTTGGGACAAGAGCGGCATCCTCAAGAAAGTGGAGATCGGCGGAAAACGCCGCTACCGCAAAGGAGACATCGAGCGACTCGCTGGATGCAGAATGTAATATGCCATGGAAAACACACGTAAAAAACCAGAGAAGGGCAAGCACCGCCTCCACGAGGAGGTAGTGCTGCCCATCGACGGCTTGCCATTGAATATACAGGACTACATCAACGAAGTTGCAAGCGTCTACCAGTGCCCTCGTGAGTTCCCTACTGTTGCTGTCTTCAGTGCCTTCTCTACGACAATCGGTAAGCGCGTGAAGATCACTGATGGCAAATACACAAATCCTATCATGTTCTGGGTGGTGAACGTGGCCCCAAGCGGCTCGAACAAAACTCAGCCAGTGAAAGAAGTCCTCAAACCACTACGGAACATCAATAGAACAAGGTACCAGGAATTCGATGCCGAATATAAAACTTGGGCTTCCAGCAAAGATCACAATGAAGCTGATGAACCGAAGTTTATCCAAGTGCTTGTAGGTGACTGCACCGAAGAAGCGAGAGTCAGCATCCTCAAAAACAGTACTACTGGCGTTCTGGGATACTACCCTGAAATCAAAGGATTCTTTGATGACCAGGAACGTTATAACAAGAATGGTGGTGAGGACAAACTGCTTCGTCTCTATGACGGGGATGACATCTACCTTAACCGCAAGGGTGAGAGCAGACCTGTCGTGCTCACCGATGTCTTCATGAACATCATGGGAGACATCCAGCCCGTGATGCTTAAACAGGCGTTCGGTACAATGGAGCGATTGATGAAAGGCTTAACCTCACGTTTCCTGTTCACGATGCCTGACATCCAAGAGTTTCCAGTGCGCAGTAAGGAGAAGATGAATAGCGACATTGCGGCAGACTGGCGCGGAGTCATCCACGAACTGTACTATAGGAACATTGACAAATGGAATCCCATCACTATTGGAGGCGAGAGCGACAAACTGTATAATGAGTATTTCAATACCCTGCAACAAAAGAAGGAAGTGATAAAGGCCACTACAGGCGATGACTTTATCCTCTCATTATACAGCAAACTCCAGATTCAGGCGCAACGTCTTGCCGGCATCGTGCATCTGATGAATTTCATCAATGCAGAGGGAGGTATCGTCCGTAATGTTACGGCTCCGGAAATGGAGTATACCATCCGATGTATGGAGTACTTCGAGAAAAGCGCCATGGCAGTCTATGAACAGATCTGTGGTGGAGTCTCACCCTTTCAAGGCAAGCTGACACAGGATCAGGCGATCCGCGAGTTCGCCAGACACGTTGAGATCGTCAATCGCACATATTTCGCCAAAGGCATCAACAAAAGCCTTAGCCAAGTTAGCAGAGCGTTGAACAATAAGGACAAGCCTTAGGCGAAAGATTCTATGTTAAGGTTAACCCTAAAAAACCTCCAACACGCTGAAAAACAGTCTTTCGGAAGCGATTTTGGGTTAACTTTCTGAAAAATTGTGTACTGATAATCAGCATGTTAGGCCAAGCGATTTTGTTGATATGTTAACTTTTTCCCGATTGACATACAAAATAAAAAGTTAACCCAAAATCAACCCATTACTGATTGAATATCAGAAGATTAACACCAACCTTAACGTTAACATTCAAAAATCTTTGTTATGGTAAACGAATCAAAGAAATCCTATCTCGACAGGCTCATCAGCTGCTTCAACGGAGTGTTCGACAAGGAACCTCGCAACATCACGTTGCGGGAATTCCTGTTCGACATGAGTGAGCAGCACAAGGAGCAAATC
>JAEEOB010000090.1 GCA_016284045.1 Bacteroidaceae bacterium | reverse complement strand
CCGCGCCGCCCGTGCACGGGCAGAGGCCGCAGGTCTCGCACCGCGGCGGGAGGTTCGCCGGCGCCGGCTGCGACAGCAGCAGCAGGCACAGCAACAGGCTGGCGATGCGGCGAAGCGGGGTTGTGCGGTTGTCGTCGGGGCGTTTCATCGGAGGGCGGCGAGACTTTCGTTACTGTTATGAAAAATGCATGTTTTTGAATATAGCACACATTTCCCATTTTTGTGTCCCTTTCGTTCAGTATGGCAACTCTTATAACTTCACTTCATAAAGTTTGGCATCATCTGGAATCCAGGGAAAAGGCATGGCCTGTGCTTTCCGTTGATTTCGCTTGGCGTAAAAAAGCCGGAGGCCGTTCTTTCTGCAATAATGTCGAAGGCTGTCAAAATCGTTGAAATTGGAAGGAACCTTACTCTTTTCCGGCAAATACACCATGGTCGTGTATCCCCCATTCCGTAGTTCCTCCAACATGGCAGACGACAGTTTTCCAGTGAATTCCGTGCAAGGCATGAGCGTGTCCCCATTGACCTTGACTACATGTTTTGCATAGAATGGGCGGCTAAAATCCAGGTTGATCGGCAAATCTTCAATCACAATGCAACGCGAGTTCTTCAATGCCGCGAATATCTCATCGCTATTCGTTCTTGTAGTTTGTGGTTGCCAAATCTGCCGCCAGTTTCCGGAATCATGCACCACTGCTGGCAAAGAATCAATAAACTTTAATATCTCCAACTTTTCCGAAGCGGAATGATCCATGTCTTCAGCGAAGCACCAGCATCCACCATAATACTGGTAGATGGAGAAGCAAAGCCACGCACCCTCTTCTATGTTCACTTTCTTTTTCGAAATAACATCTTGAATTTGTTGCTTCCATTTTGGGGAAAGAAAAGAACGATAGACAATCAGGCTAAAATCCTTGAAAACTGGATATGGAAAAAAAGGCATGGCAGTCAGCGAACCGTCATTGGAGAATATAAAAATACATGGGGAGGAACAAACAACTCCGAAGAATCCAATGCCAAGACTCAATCCTTTGCTGGATTCCCTGCATTTCTGACGCGTCTTGTAAAACGGTGGGGCATCAAAAAAAGGTGCCGCAACTGTCAGTTGGTTCATATTGACAGAATAGACTGGAACGACAAGATACTTTTCCTGCTTTTCCGGGAAATAGTTTTGGATTTGTTCATGAAAGTTATTTGGGAAAAAATCTTTTTCAGACCACACTGGCCCAATATAGCAACTTGAACAAAATAAAAGAGTCAGGCCAAAGAAAAAAGCGGTGGATGGGGAAAAAAACGTATTCAGGGCATTTATCAAATGCATTTTGAGATTGTTCATGGCAGATCGCAGCGCATGGAAGGATTCATGTTGTTTTCATTTATTAAGGGAGACTATACAGCTCAAAGCGTATTCCAACTCTTGGCGGGAAAATCATACCATTGGAAACACCTTCTTCCGCTGGAAAATACTCTATCCTTTGAAAAAGGCTGGTCATTCCGTTTGACACTGCCGTTGCGGCTTCTTCTACTTTGCCTTGGAACCATTCACTACCAGCAGAAACGAATTGCCGCATCTTTCCCTGGCCGCCTAACCCTATTATACCAAAAATCGCACTGGTTGCACCAGCACCAGTGCGCACAAAACTGCGAGGCCCAATCCATTTGTCACTGGTGGTCTCCATGTTCCATGGCCTTCTGTTGGACACTATGTAAAAGCATTTTTTCAATGTCTGCAATTGAACGCAGATTGTAGACATATCCAGTATCGGAATATTCAACGGTGGTATAGAAAATGTCATCGTCAGTGTAATAGATTTTATCTTCTCCACTAGACCGAACTGAAACAAATACTATGTTCATGTACGCAAACACTGACATGAGATATTCATTGCCCCATTCGTCTTTTGGGCATCTAAACGTGTCTCCCCGGGGGGTGGGAAAGTGTAGTTCTTTGCCGGATTTCCATACGATTCCCGATTGCGCCGAAGTTGGTATATTTAGAATTTTAGTATCTTCCAAATAACTACATAAATACGAATGAAGTATCCGAACATTTGAATAGGCTCGACTGGCAATGAATCGCGTTCTTGCGTAAATAATATAGTTAATCAAAAGCACTATTCCTACGACACACAAAAAGAAAAAGACAACTGTACCTGTCTTTTTAGTCATAATATCCCTCCATCACAGCTGCTTCACACATTTTCCAAATGACCGTTGGTCCGATTAAAATTCTGTTCTTTATGTTCATTGAAAAGTATTTTTCAGAAAAACATTTATTAACTTTTGCTTTCCCTAATCTATAATCATAAACAGGAGAATGTAATATTAATGAAGAAGGTCGATAACCTATTAAACAACATCCAGTAATAATGTAGTATACGTCTGTTTGACACGATTGAGCTGGAGGATTCGAACACCTTAATGGTTGATACGGTCTAGGAGCTGCGATTATGCAATTTCGAATATCGCTTTCCCTAGCACATGCGCATTTAATTTTAGCGGCCTCTCCCCACCTAATATACCCAGACTTTCTTTTGGACAAGTTTATTATTTTAGAAATTTCTTCAATATTGGCTTTTCCTGTTTTTCTTTGCGAATCAGCGCCTAATCCAATGCGGAGTATGTTTATATTTTCCATGCTCTCCAAAAAACCAATATCAGAATGGTGAAATAAATGCTCTATTCCGTGAGGATTCTTGATCCCAGATAGCAAAACCACAAATCCTTTAGTTCCTGAAAAGTTTCCTAACAAATCGAAATCCCCAACGGGATCATTGCTGATAAAATACATCAAATTAAGACTGTCACGTTCTTCAATGGGATCTTGCTTTGTCCATCTTCCAAATCGTGGTGAAAGATATCGAAAAATATAATATATCATTCCAATTTTCTTGTCGTCTACTTCGGACGAGAATCCGATGTGCGGCGTCGCCGCGCCGAGCGCCTGGCCGAAGGGGGCGTATGCGTATGCCTCCAGCAGGACGCCGTTGGCGCCGGTCTTCTGCATGACGTTCTTGTTGGCGTCGTGGAGGAAGAAGGAGGTGCCCGTGGCGTCGGTCGTGGCGAGGATGACATCCA
>JAEEOB010000012.1 GCA_016284045.1 Bacteroidaceae bacterium | reverse complement strand
TAGATGTCGCCGTGAGAATGGGTGCCATAGGTGTCGGCATTAATCGTCACAGTTGGATAAAGAAATTCGATATAATTCGCTTCTATTCCCATATATCCGGTAGTAATATCGGCTTTCCATGTGATTTTGACATTACCGTTTGGAGCATGCACACCGGTACTGTTGTCTGTTGTGACTGATAAAGTGCCATTCACAGTCACATCTCCCAGTTCACATTTTACAGCACCATTAGAAATAAGGGTACCGCCTTTATAAACTGTGATGTCATTGTAAAGGCATTTTAATGCCGTACCCCATTTCTCTTTTGAGTTGACTGTGAGTTTACCTGATACCGACACATTGAAATAAGCTAAGACAGCTTCTTTGTTGTAAGATGTGCAGGATACCTCCATCTCACCGGAATCAACGTTCAGATTTGTCACTTCAACCGGCGTGTTGGAAGCACTCACAGTCAGTTTTTTAGGACCGGCAACATAAAGAGAATAATCGCCCTTTATCGATTTCAATGTACGATCGACATCAAGATAGATATGGGTCTCCTCGGTCAATGTGAGTTCTTCATTTGGAGCAATGGAACTGAGGTTTATATAAGTGGCAGCACTGGCGTTTTCTGCCGTAAACATCCCGACTATCGATAAAAAGACAGTCAGCAACAAGTTTTGTAAATTGTGTTTCATAACATTGTAGTTTTTTTGTCAGACAGCTTGATTTCACACTGCGTCCGGCATGGTTTGTAATTATTAATTCCATTGTATGGACTTGTAGAATGCTCCATTTCCAACAATTCAATGCAAATATAAGGATTTTTTTCGGGGAATTAATTTTTTTTGCTTATTTTTTTTATGAAGGAGTGAAAAAACCATGGCTTGAAAAAGGCAATATGCCGTTTTTGACAACGCAAAATCTTCAAGGTGTTTCTTGATTGTCTGTTTTTTTGTATTGTGCTCGCTTAATCGTATCTTTGGCTTCGCCGAAGATACTCTCGCTCGACAAACCCAAATTTTTGAGCAGCGAATGCATAGATAAGTTTACTTAATCTTTGCTGAGTCGCGAGAAAATTCGGCGTAGCCAAATTAAAACTGCGTTTTATTTGTTTTTGTGCTCGCTTAATCGTATCTTTGGCTTCGCCGAAGATACTCTCGCTCGACAATAAAAATAAAAATCAATTTTTATTTTGTATTGTGCTCGCTTAATCGTATCTTTGCAAAAAGAAGTTATACAGGTTGGAGCTGATGATTTTAACCAGCCTGATAACAAATCACTGAAAACGATTTAAGGGTGGTTCTATAAATTAGCTTCAGACGATTTACAGTTTATTAGCGAGTAGATTTGTTCTTGCAGCTGCAGAAGCATAGCGAGCTATGGTTCAAGGCAAAAGGACAAAGATGCCGCTAAGAAACGTAAAGCGTCGAAGCACAATAGAGCACCCATGAAATAATAAAAACTAATTTATAGAAGTACCCTTAAGACTATGGGTTTATATGTCAACAAGACCGCTGATGCCGCCATTGTACAAATCAAGCAGAAGAATTATCCGGCGAAGGTGGCTCAATACACTGACAACCTGCTGCTGGTGGGCATCAACTACGATAAGGACACGAAGCAGCACTCCTGTGTCATTGAAAAGCTGTAGATTAGATGGACTGTGTTCCTTTTTTGTCAGTACAAAATAATAACAATTAAAACTCTTCATAATATGAAACCATCAAGACTATTTTTTTTCTTTGCCTTCATGGCTTTTTCCCTCTCCCTGTCAGCCCAGAAGAAAGGCGATGTGAATCTTGACAAAGAGGTTGATATCAGTGATGTCGTTGCTGTCATAAACAGCATCGCAGGCTCAACAACCTATAAGACTACCGCTGATGTGAACGGTGACAACACAATTGACATCTCCGATGTCGTGGCGATTATCAATATCATCGCCAACGGCTCACCAGATGAGGCGGTAGTGGCAGGTCTCTGCCCAGACGTTCATCACCCCCATATTATCGACATGGGCGAAGCGGGCAAATGGTCTTGCTGCAACGTCGGTGCCTCTGCTCCATGGGAATACGGCGGTTATTACGCCTGGGGCGAGACGGAGGAGAAAACCACCTACAATTGGGGCTCATACATCCATTGCGACGGCAGTTCTTCAACTTGCCATAACCTCGGCAGTGACATCGCCGGCACTCAATACGACGTCGCCCACGTGAAATGGGGTGGCAAGTGGCGTATGCCAAGCTTTGATCAAATTAAACTTCTTTTAAACTGCACCAAAGAATGGACTAATGTCAACGGAATAAACGGTAGAAAGTTCACAGCTCCCAATGGCGGTTCTATATTCCTGCCCGCTGCGGGCAACCGCTGGGCTGACGGCACGTACGATGTCGGCAGATACGGCAACTACTGGTCGTCCACGCAGTACCCGGACTTCTCCTACAGCGCGTACTACCATGGCTTCGGCAGCGGCGGCGGGAGCTTGAACGGCTACTACCGTAGCTACGGTCACTCGGTTCGCCCTGTCACAGAATAATCGTGCAAACGAATACAGAGCCAAGCTTGCTTGAGCTTTGTTGAGTGCAGCCGATTATCGGCGAAGCCAATAAAAGGAGCGAAGCGACGTATTAATTATTTAATTTATTCGGGCGTAGCCCGTTAAAGCCGCGCGAAGCGCGGAAAATTTTCCAAAAATGTCAGATGTGAAGTTCATATTGTCGTTGGAGGCATCAAATCAGTATGTTATCCATCTTCATAAGGAAGGTCTGTTTTATGTGGCATACTGTCTTTAGCTCCTTATTTTGACTTTAGAAGTTATAGGATGACCGCGTCCCCAAGTGGATGGGCTTAGTGCGGTTTATTTTAGAGCCCACCTTTACACTTAGCGTCTTCTGCTTCGCCTTCGTTCCTTGGCTCGCACAAGACGAGTGCTGCACCACCTCATCACAGAATCGATTATCAATCGATTCTGTGATGAGTTCCCCACGGGGAGTCTCTACTTTACGTTTGTTTGTAGTGGGGATTTGGGAGCGTTTTGGAGATGGGCTTAGTGCGGTTTATAAATTAACAACCGCCTTCGGGCATCGAGCCCTCTTTTTTAGTTTAAAGCTTAAAGTTTAAAGAAGCCGTGCGGAGGATTTTCTTAACCGTCTTCGGGCATCGAGCCCTCGACGGTTGACGCGGGCGGGACGCCCACGTCCCCAGCCGAACCCATCTGTGCTTCCACCGGTTTCAGTTTTGTATGTAGCTGAATAGGACATCGGCTGGGATAGTGGGCGTCTCGCCCGCACATTTCCTTTTGTTTTTTTCATTTTTCTTTGTAACAAAACGATTGCTTCCTGCGTTAATAGGATAGAAACGTTTCATTAATCAACAAAAAACAAAAGAAATGAAGAGGATTTTTTTATTGGCCATGCTGATTGGCATGAGCCTGTTTGCAAAAGCGCAGACCCTCGACCAGTTTGTTGAGCGGTTCTCTAAAGTGGAGAAAGCAGAGGTGGTGAATCTGGACAAGAACACCCTCAGCATGATGCTGTCGATGAATAGCGGCACGCAGGATGAGGAGACCTCCAAGAAAATGGCGAAGGCGAAGGATATGCTCAGCAAGCTGAAGTTCGTCAATATCCTGTCGCTGGAAGGCAGTTCCGAAGCCGACCGAAAGGCATTCTGCGAGGCTGTGGAGACACTGACTATCGACGGTCTGGAACTGCTTGTGGAAGCTAATGAGGAAGGTGAGCACGTCAAAATTTTCGCCAACATCGAAGAAAACCGCTGTAAGGAGCTGGTGGTGCTGTCTGCCTCCGAGAAAGACCCTGCAATGGTGCACGTAGCCGGTGATTTCGACCTGGATGAGTTGAAGCAGCAGGGTGGTGGTCTCATGAATTTGAACGGCGTTAATTTCCCGTGACATGATGACGGCAGAGGAATTCAAACGGCTCTTCCTGCCCCTCCGGCATATCCTCTTCCGTTCCGCATTCCGTATCTCCGGCACCACCCAGGATGCAGAAGACATCCTCCAAGAAGTCTGGCTGAAACTCTGGCAGAAACGCGACACCATTCCCAAAGACGGTAACCTCACCGGTTTTTGCGTAACCCTTACCCACAACCTGTCGGTGGATTTCATGCGGAGGCAACATCTGAAAACCGTGGATGACGAGCCGGCGGAGCACGATGCGGTTCAGGATCGGAGCGCGCAGGACGAGATGGAGGGCAATGAGGCCCGCTCCAGCCTGATGCGCATCATCGGCACGCTGCCCGAGGTGCAAAAACGGGTGATAATGATGCGCGACATCGAAGGTCTCGACTATCCGGATATCGCCCAGACAATGGGATTGACGGAAGTCAACGTGAGAGTGTCGCTCAGCAGAGCGAGAAAATACGTCAGAGAAGCAATCAAACAACAAATGAGACAATGAAAGAACTGTTAGAAAAATACTATAACGGCGAAACCACACCGCAGGAGGAAGATACACTCCGTGAGTGGATGCTCCATGGTGATGTGCCCGAGGAACTGACTTCCGACCGGGATATGTTTCTTCAGCTGGAGAAAGAAAAAGGCGCGGAAATGGAATGTCCTGCCAGTCTTGAACAGCAGCTCGATGCGCTCATCAGCCGAGAGGCAGAGAAAGAGGCACGGCAACAGGAGAAAGAATCCATCTGGCAGAAGAAACACACTCGTATCCGGCACCTTTCCTGGTGGGCGTCAGCTGTAGCCGCCTGTGCAGTCCTGATTTTGGGCATCACATATCTTATGCGGCCAGTCAGCTATATCCGCGAGGTGGAAGACCCGCAGGAAGCAAGCATGTATATTAACATGGCAATGACCCAGTTCAGCAAGGCGATTGACTGCGGCCACCGGCAGATGGAAAAAGTCGGCAATGCATTTGAAAAATTAAATTCTATACACTTAACCAAACAATAACTGAAAAAATGAAAAAACTGATGACTCTGGCAATGACAGTTGCCATATATTTACTAAGTGCGCAGATAATGTGCGCACAGCAGAGAATGATGGAAGGGAATGTCCCTGAAGTGGAAATCTTGGGACACTTCGACAGCGGTTCAACAACACTTGCTGAGAAGCTTGGACAAATCAAGGGCATCAATTCTGTCTATGTGTCGAAAGCTATGATGGGAATGGCAGGAAGTATGGGAGGAAAGATACCAAACAGCATGGCAGGCAAACTTGAGAAAATTAACATCTTCAACACCGAGGATTCTGCAAAAAGTAAAGAACTGCGTTCCACTGCCGAGAAGTTTATGAAGGATAACAATTATGAGGTGATGATGGAGGTGAACGATGAAGGTGATGATTACATGTGCATCCGGATGAAAGAGCTGCGGAAAGACTGCAAAGAGATTGTACTGCTCACGGAAACTGAAGAAGGTGAAGTGTCGGTGATAATCCTCACAGGCAACATCTCGGAGAAAGACTTGGAAGGGATGAAGATGTAGCCGGTAATTCCCCATTCTATGGTAAGTACAAATAATGTTTTTGTACTATAAGGTTTTAAAAATTAGGAAGAGGACCTGTCGCGAGACACGTCCTCTTTGCTTGTCATATCGTCTTATTACCAATGTTTAAATATCCGAATATACAAATAAATCGTAAATCTTAAATTTGTAAATCGTAAATATTAAATATCCGAATGTACAAATAAATCGTAAATCGTAAATTTGTAAATCGTAAATATTAAATATCCGAATATACAAATAAATCGTAAATCGTAAAATTGTAA
>JAEEOB010000089.1 GCA_016284045.1 Bacteroidaceae bacterium | reverse complement strand
TGTAGTTTATAGTTTGTAGTTTATAGTTTGTAGTTTATAGTTTGTAGTTTATAGTTTGTAGTTTATAGTTTGTAGTTTATAGTTTGTAGTTTATAGTTTGTAGTTTATAGTTTATAGTTTGTAGTTTATAGTTTGTAGTTTATAGTTTTTAGTTTATAGTTTATAGAGCCATGCGGAGGATTTTTTCAACCGTCTTCGGGCATCGAGCCCTCGACGGTTGGCACGGACGGGACGTCCATGCCCCCAGCCGATGACTGTCGGGCGGTGTATGGTTGTTTTTTCTTTTTGTTCCGAAGGAATAATAATTCTTACTAATATCAATATAATCACGTAGATGCTGTTGGCTTCCAAATGGATTCGTTTAGATTTCCGCAAAAACCTCTAAATTGTATTTTCCCCACTTTTCCGTTATTCTTTTTCTGAATCTAATTCATTGTCAATGTCTTCAATTTGAGGTAGAGATGATGCCACATCAGCAAAAAGTTTTTCTGTCTCGTATTGAGCAATACCCAAAGGTTGTGAAATACCACGGAGAGCAAATTTGGCCTTTGTATTACTTTTTGTACGGCAAAGCAAAAGGCCTATTGTTGGCTTGTCTTCTGGTAATTTCACATATTCATCAATTGCAGAAATATAGAAATTCAATTTGCTGACAAATTCTGGTATAAACTCTACTGCTTTTAGTTCAACAGCAACATAACAATGTAATTTCAAGTTATACATCAATAAGTCAATATAATAATCATCTCCATCTACCATCAAGTGATACTGTCGTCCTACAAAGGCAAAACCTCTTCCCATCTCAAGAAGGAATTCAGTAATTTTATTTGTCAGTTCATTCTCTATGTCACGTTCGTTTTGGAGTGCTACCGTTCCGAGAAAATTAAAATTATATGGGTCTTTAAATGTATAGCGTGCAAGATCTGAATCAATTGGTGGTAAAGTGTTCGTGAAGTTGTTGATACTCTTGCCTTTTGCATATACATATCCATTATCTATTTGCATAAGCATTACATCACGGCTCCATCCTTCCATAGCTGTAGTCATGATATAAAACGCTCTTTGTGTGATGTCTTTCACCTTCGGTAATAAGGAAATATGATGATACCAGGTAATCTGAGTTAATGGAATTTGAACAAAGTCATCACCGTTGTTACATAATTTGGCAAGTGCCACTTGCCAAATTTCTTCATCTTGTAATTTGGCAAGCGGGACTTGCAGAAATGGAAAATCAGGATAGTTTTGTGCAAATCTCTTCATGTTTCTGAGATTTCGCTCTGAAAACCCTTTGTCTTCAGGAAAAATATTCATCAAATCTTTGGACAATTGGGCAACTATCTGTGCTCCCCATCCTTTTTCTTTTTGTTTTTGAATAATGTCGGCACCAATCTTCCAGTAAAGAGCCAACATTTCAGCATTAACATTTAATGCCGCTTTGAATTTTGACAGCTTTATTAAAGAAATGATTTCTTTTCTCCACTTATCATACCCTTCTGGTATAAATGGAAATATGTTAGTTGCTTCTTCCATGTGTGTGTTTACAAACCTATTTGGCTGTTTTTCTTTTTTGAATTATGCGGTCGGGACAACCAAGTCCCCAGCCGATGACTGTCGGGCGGTGTGCAAAGAATTAACTCCCATCCGAAGGATTAACTCCCTATTATAATTAAAATGGATATCCGATGGCGAAGTGTAGTCCGAGGCTGTCGGAGAATTTCTCGAAGTTGTAGTAGCCGCTTTTTGATGTGTCGTAGGGTGCGTGGATTCCGACACCGAGGTCGAGCCGGAGCACGAGGAACTGGAGGTCGTAGCGCAGTCCTACGCCGGTGCCGACAGCGAGCGTCTTGAAGAACGGGGAGCCGCTGAGTGAGCATTCTTTCCAGAGATAATCCTCGTCGAGCGCCCACACGTTACCCATGTCGAGGAAGGTGGCTCCGTAGAGGTTGCTCATCAGCTTGAACCGGTATTCTGCGTTTGCCTCTAGCATGAAGTCTCCCCGGTTGAGGAAGTTGAAAGCCGGTAAATGGAACCGCCCCGGTCCGATTGAGCGGCTTGAGAACGCCCTGATGGAGTTGGCACCTCCAACGAAGAACATCTCGCTGAACGGAGCCACATCGGAGTTTCCGTATGTCCAGATGACACCCGCTTTCAGCCTTGTGGCGAGCGTGCTGTTCTCTGACAGCTTGAAGTAGTTGATGAGCTGGCCCTGCACTTTGAGGAACTGTGAGTAGGGATTGCCTAGAATTTTCTTTTCTATCTCGCTGTATTTCTGACCGCAGAGCGCGTTGATGGAATTGAGCAGGTTAGCCGACTCCTTCACCGTCACGTCGAAGTGTGTGATCACCCTCGACAGTTTTTTCGACGCGTTGTCGTAAGTGTAGGTGTACTGCATGGCAGGGATAAAGATGTCGTCGATATGCATGTAGAGGTTATAGTGATCCATCGCCAGCGTTTCGAATTCCTCTGATGTCTGCAGCAGGTGGTTGTATTTCACTGTAAGCGGCATGAACTGGTGTCTTGAGAACTTGCTTGTCTGGAAATTATATGCCGCTTCGAGTCCGAATGACAGGAGCCTGTAGAATCCTGCACGGTTCACGTGGTCAATCTCCGCCTTAAACGTGGTGGATGTTGGGAAGCGGAACCGCTTGGCAGACAGCCAGGGTGCGGCGAGCCAGGGATAGGTGAGCGATGCGTTGAGACCTGCCTCGTAGGAATCGGGCGGTGTCTCTCCGTGCCGCTTGACCGTCCTCGTCTGCCATTCGTATGATCCGATGAGGTCGAGTTTCAGTGTCTCGCCGTGTCCGAAGGCGTTTCGTTTCGACACCGACACCTTGCCGTGGGGGCCCACCTGGTCGTTGCTCTTCTGCGTGAAGCTGAACTCCGCCTCGAGGTCGATGGGCTTGTCCATGCTGAGCGAAATGCTGGCGTCGAGCGTGTCGCAGGTGGCGGAGGTGTCGCGTGGTGTGAATGTCCACTGCACATTGCGGAACACCTGCATGTTGACGAGGTTGCGTGTGGTCTGATCGACGAGGCTTTTCTGATACAGCCTTCCCTGGCGGAGCCGGATGTTCCGCCGAACCACTTTTGTGCTGATGGGCGGTTTCTTTCCCTGATAGAAGAACTGCACCCTGCCGAGCGTGATGCTGTCGTCGAATGTCATCCGTTGCCTTCGTCGTGCCTCTCTGGCAGAGTCATTGCGGATGATGCTGTCACTCCGATTACTCCGATCTTGTGTCTGCTGGTTGCGTAAGTACACCTTGATGTTGCCGATGCTCATCCGCTTATGGGCATTCTCCGGCACGTCGGGCGAAGTTCCCACGAGGAGGTCAACCTGTTGGGGTGTGCGTGCCGAGTCGGCATAGTAGGAGATATAGTCGTCGCGGAAGAAATAATAGCCGTTGTCTTTCATGTCCTCGGTAAGCCTCTCCCTCTCAGCCTCCAAGTTGGTGGTGCTGAACTGGTCGCCCTCTTTCAGGAAACGCTTGTCGAAATTCGCCTGAACGATGCTGTCCTGGATTCCGCTGAAAGAGTAGTCCACCTTATTGTATTTATATGGCTCTCCCAAGTGGATATCGTATTTGATTTTCTGCTTTTTCGGATTTTTCTGGTCGATAAGCTCGTAATCCACCTTGCCGTTGAAATAGCCGTAGTTCTGCAACAAATGAGTAGCCACCTGTGTGCGTACTTGCGGGTTTACGGCGTTGACAGTCACATAATCTGATCCGAACGAACGGTTCAGCCATTTGCTGAATCCCGACGGATTCTCCTTGCCTTCGAAGTTGTCGTGAATCCAGAGCCCGATAGGCAGCGGTGTGCGACGGGAAGAACTTCCAAACAGCGCGTTGTTGGGGGCGTATGCCAAGGCACCTTTCACTTCCGA
Source organism: Bacteroidaceae bacterium (assembly GCA_016284045.1). Taxonomy (GTDB): domain Bacteria; phylum Bacteroidota; class Bacteroidia; order Bacteroidales; family Bacteroidaceae; genus UBA3839. Next base: position 15,323 of record JAEEOB010000089.1, on the reverse strand, counting down.
CAACGCCACGCTCTCTTCGTAAGTCTTCTTCTGGTCGTGTACCTCAGTCTTCTTGATGCCGGTGTATAGCCGTTCCCACTCCGGCAGATGATCCACCGTGGAACATCCGCAGATGGTCAGAATGCTTAGCAGGAAGAGGTATTTTTTCATTGATTTTCTTTGAAAAAGGAAGTTAGATTTTTTCGATTTACTATTTATTTAGCCATTTAGACATGTGAACATTTGGCTGTAGGAAATTACTTTAAGTGTGTCCGTTATTCAAATGGGAGTTGAGCAGGTTTTTTATTTTTTTGGGTTCTTGTTGATTTTGATTGGTTTCCAGATTTCCGACAGCTTGCCGTATTTCTTACGGAACACGTAGCTCACGCCGTTGGAGATGAGCTCGCCTTCAAGCAGGTTCTCAAAATTCCGCTCGTGGAAGAGCTTCACATAGCGTGTGCCGCTTTCGTTGAGCCGCCATTCCAGCGACACGTCGTCGATGTAGGCACCCGATTCGTTCTCGTAGTTGCCTCCGTCGGCATTCACCTTTCCTCCGATAATCACGTTCAGCCGGTCGTTGAAGAAGCGCCGTGAGAACTTAAACGAGTAGTTGGTGCGTGTGGTTCCGTCCTCGCGGGTTGTCTGTTCCAGACCCATATCCACATCCACGGTGGTGGTGTTGAGTGCCTTGCTGGCTATGTTGTTGATTTCGTTCTCGAGGAAGCTGTTGAGCGCATTGCTGGTGTCGAATCCTGACGAGTTGCCTCCTGCGAGATACATGCCCGTGCAGAGCATGGCAACCGCCAGTTTGTTTCTGTCTTCGGGACTCATGCTTGCCAGCTCGTTTTTCACGCTCATGTCCTCTGGTGCGTCGATGGTGAAGAGAAGCTCCATGTCGTCGAGCGTGCCCTTCACCTCCAGCCCGGTTCTGAATTTCACGGCTCTGCTGCCGCTTCCCTCTTCGCTCACTGTGGCGGTGGTCAGCTCTGATGCTGCGAAATTAAGGGTGGGGTTGCCTGGCACGCCCGTGAATTCAATGTAGCTGCCCTTGTTGATGTCGAAGGTCTTGAGGGGTATGGCAGGAAGCGTGTATTTCATCTTGCCCTGGTCGATGGTGTAACGTCCGATGAGCGAGAGTGTCCCGGCATTGGTGTAGGTGAGGTTGAACGACCCTTCTCCCACCACATCGACATAACTCTGTCGGTCGGCAGAGAATTCGCAGTGGAATTTCGCACCGTTGTCGGCCACCAGGTTCAGGAGCATGTCTGTGTTCGTATAGACAGGTTTCTCACGGGTGATTTCCTCGTCGGGCGGACGGTTGAAATCCACGAATGTGACGAGGTCGGACAGACGGTAATCCACCGACAGGGGTGTGTTGGCCATGATATAGGTGACATCAGTGGTCGGCAGCAGTTTCACCAGGCCACGTATGCTGATGTCGTCGGGCGTTCCGTGTACGCGTGTGAATACATCGCCGTCCATCCTTCCGAACACGAGCGACTTTTTGGTGCGTTTGGCATTCATGAAGTTGAAGTTCTTGCCGTGTAGCGTGAGGTTCATGTTCGGGCTGCCGATGTCTGCCATGTCGAGCCATCCGCTGAGCGTGAGCGGGTTCTCTCCTGCGCTGAAAATCTTGTGGTCGTCGAAGGTGATTTTGCTGTTGTTGAACCATATAGGCTTGTCCTCAAATTTCAGCGTGAGGGAGTAGATGTCGGAACTTGCCGTTGCCTGATTGGGTGTGAGCTGTCCGTCGATGAGGTAGTGGTCACCGCCGCCTCCAACGTGCAGGTTGCCTCCAAGTGTGCCGTCGAGCACGAATATCTGGTCGGGGATGAATGGTGCCGACATCGACAGCGGGAAGTCGAAGAGGTTGATGTCGGCGTCGATGTTGCCTTTGCCCGTGGAGTTGTATGTGCCGTTCACGGCTAGCGCGATGGAGTCTCCGCTGCTGATGTTGGCTTGTATGGCGTGTATGCTGTCGCCCTGGGGTGAATAGGTGAAGTCAGCGCCGATATCACCTACATTTGTGCCGTCGAACACGAAGTCACGGAAGGCTCCGCTGCCCTTCAGGCTGTATTGCCCCAGCTCACTGAAATAGTTCATGTTCAGGTTCACAAGGCCTTCCATTTGTGGCAGGAGTCCTGGTGCGATATTGGTCACTTTTGTGAGGTCGAGATCTGTGATGTCGGCGTTGATATGCTGGCTGCCGGTGTCGTTGTCTGCTTTCAGGTGCATCCTGCAGCTGTCTTCCTCCGACTCCATTCTGATGTCTGCAAAAAGGTTGTTGAGTGTGTCGAGACGGATGTAGTTGCCGTCGTTGAGTTTGAATTTGATGTATCCGAGGGTGGGGAATTCAGGCAGCAGATGTCCTGTGATGCCGCTGTCGGCGAAATGTACGTTGAATCCGAGGTCCAGACCCATGTCACCGTCCTTGTCGTAGTGTTTCACCTCAGCCTCCAGCTCGTCAGTCTTCAGGTAGCCTCCCGCCTTCGCGCTGAACCCCTTGAAGTCCTTATGGTCGGGCAGCACAGCCTGTGCGTCGAACCGTATGGCTGTGGAATCCTGACGAATGTTCATGTCAGCCTCGTCTATCCGGATGGAGTCGAGCAGCAGTCCGGTCAGTGCGGCGTTGCCTTGCAGTCCGGTGATGGAGTCGGTCTGCAGGTCGGCAAGGAGGCTGTTGAGTGTCACGCCCTGCATCTGCAGCACGCGCATGATCGGATTGCTGCTCCCCACGTTCATTTTGAGCCTTGCTTCGGGGAAGTGCCGTTTGAGCAGCCCGATGTTCAGGTCTTTGCGTTTGGCGAACCGTGTGGCGAGCTCCGCCGTATGCGCATATTTGTCGATGAGGGTGAACAGGTTCTCAGGTGAATGCATGTTAACCGATAGGTCGCCCGACTGTAGATCGATGATTGTGGTGTCCTCGTTGGTCTCGGCAAAGAAGTCGGTGTGGTCGGTCTCAAGCTGTTCTCCGTCGAGCAGAATATGTAGGGTGTCGATGTTTGCCGTTGCCTTATACAGACGGTCGAGGTCGGAATTGAGGCTGAACTGCCCTTTGGTGCTGAGCATCAGCTCGCCGTCATACATCCCCAGCTCATGTAGGTCGGCATGCCGGAGGTCGATGTCGATGCTGGCGTCCACCCCTTTCTTGAGCATCCTTCCGTTGGCGGTGAACACGGTCTCCAACTTCGGGTCGTGGATGCTGAGGTTGGCATCCAAGTCGCCTTTGAATAATGCGAGTGTGCCGTTGATCTGTTCCAGCTCGAGGTCCTCATATCTCAGATGGTTGATGTCGAGGGTGGCGTTTGTCGTTGTGGTAGGCGCGTAGGGGTCGAAACCATGGCCTCTTGCTGCCACATAGCCCGACAGCTCAATCTGGTCGCCGTGGGGCAGATAGTCGCGCAGCCTGAAGTTGTTGAGATCCGCCACGAAATCGTAGTCCTCGCTGTCCATACCCACGGTCCCGTCGATATCTACTTTCGACCCGCCGAGCGTGCCGTGGGCTTTGGCGTAGATGCCGTTGCGGTCGTAGCGGGTGTCGGCGGTCAGGTCGATTGAGGATGGCAGGTTGATGTCAGCCGGAAGCAGATGGTTGATAAACCGTGTGTCGGGAATCTTGGCAGTGAACGACGAGCTGACCGACGGACTGCTGCCTGACAGTCCTTTCGCTTTCATGTTGCCTTTCACGTCCATCACGCCGTCCATCTTCGCCTCGAAGTGGTTCACATTCAGATTTTCCATGTTACCGTGGGCATCGATTTTAGTGTGCAGGCTTTTCTGTGGCAGGTTTTTCGCTATGTCGGGGCGGATGCCCTGCAATGCCATTGCCAAGTCATCCTTGCCGAGCGTGCCGTCCATCTTGATGTCGAACTGTCCGGGCTGGCTGCCCCGCCGAGGGGTGTCGAATGCGTTGTTGTCCATCGCCAGGCTCATGTTCATGTTGGAACCGGGCGTCTGCAGGTGGAAGTTGTCGAGGTTCATGCGGTGTCTGTCCATGGCAAACGTGCCGTGGGAGTCTTTGATGGTCAGTCCGCTCCGCTCTTTGCCGGAGAGGTGGTTGATGTCGAGGTGCATGGATCCGTCGCCCCGGTATTCCATGGCTGCGATGTCGGCGTTCATACCCTTCATGGCGATATGTGCCGGGTCGAGCCCTGTTGCAGGGGTGGAGTTGTCGGCATCGTATCTCACGTCGGTGTTTGCAAGTGCGATGTCGTTGAATGTGAAGCGCTCGTTGTCGAGGTCGATTTTCCCTGACAGTACTCCCTTGCCGATGTCGGCGCTGACCGCCAGTCCGTCGCCCGTCTTCATGTTCACCTTCGATGCCTGCATCCGCACGTCGTTGAATGAGTAGGTCGATTGGTTGAGCGCGAAATTGGCGTCGAGCGACATCTTATCCGTGTTTACGTCCATCGTCATGCCGTCGCCCTGTTTCAGGCTGACATCCGACTGATGGAGTATGATGTCCTTGAAGTCATAGACGGCTCCTTCCATGTCCATGTCGCCGTTGAGGTGGGCTTTATCGACCGCAATGTTCAGGTCGATGTCCTTTCCCTGCTTCATCTTCACAGCAGAGCGGTCGAGTGCCACGTCTTTGAACTGATAGCGGGAGGTCGCCAGGTTCAGGTTTCCGTCGAGCTGTGCCTGGTCCATGTTCACGTCGAGGTCCAGACCGCTGCCGTCGTTCATCCTGATGTCGGGTTGTCTGAGTTTCACACCGTTGAGCTTGAACTCGTTCGCAGCGAGGTCGAGATGTCCGTCGAGCCGTGCCTCTTCGAGGTGTAAATCGAGGTTCATGCCGCCGTCGTTCATGTTGACAGCCGGCTGCTGCAGCACGATGTCGTTGAACTGGTATTGGGCGTTTGCAGGGTTGATGTTGCCGTCAAGCTGTGCTTTCTGCATCTCGATGCCGAGTGTGGATCCGTTACTTTGGTTAAGTGTGATTTCCGGCTGGTCCAGTTCGATGCCTGTCAGCTGGTAGTCGGAGGTGTTCATGTCGAGATGGGCATCGAGCCCCAGCCGTTCCGCATCCACGGCAAGTGCCATGTCGGGCTGCTGGTCGAGACGTATCTTCGCCTGGTCGAAGGCGATGTCCTTGAACTCAAACTGGTTAGTGCCCATGTTGATGTCTCCGTTCAGACGCAGTGCATCCGACTGCACACCCACCGACAGGTCGTCGCCCAGTCCGATGGCGATGTCAGGCTTCTCAAACTCCAGTGCCGAAAGCTTATAGCTGCCGGTATTCAGGTTGAGCGATGCCGCTGTGGAAAGTTGGTCGAAGTCGGCTCCTATATCGGTGTTGGATCCTGACTTGAATCCCACGTGCGATTTCTGAAGCTTGATGTTGGGGAAAGAGAGGATTGAGTTTCCAAGGTCGAGCGTTCCTTTGATATGTCCGTCGCCGAGACGTGCGGTCACACTAGTGCTGTCCGCCGCCGGTGGCAGGCAAATCTTCAGATTCACGTTCTCTGTGCGTACGTCTGCAAGGTCGAATTTCCATTTTGTCGGCTCGCTGACTGTGGTGTCGGGCGGCACGCTGTCGGGCAGCGTGATGGTCAGGTCGGTGTTTTTCAGATGGAGACGGTTCACAAGCCCGTATTCGTTTTTCAAGTCTATGCTGTCGGCTTTCACCGTCAGGTTGCCCACCTTGCCGTCGAGCTTGAGCGAGGGAATGAGGTCGTTGGTGTGGAGCACGGCATTGCCGAGTTTCACTTCATCGACCACTATGCGTTGGCTGAACAGCGGAAGCATCTCTACGCTCACGTCCAGATTCTCTGCGAACACGGCTGTGTCGCCGTCCTGAAGCGCCAGCACATTGCCCATGCTCAGGTCGAGAGGGAATTTCAGACGGAACTCACCCACGCTCACGTCCATGCCGGTCTTTTCTGATAGAATCTTACTGGCCTTATCCACGGCAAACCGTTGAACGGGAGGTAGATAAATCAGCACAGGAATAAGGATAATCAGAATGATCAGCGAAATAATCACCCACATCGCTATCTTCTTGATGCGATGCCAGCAACTTTTTGGCTTTTGAGCTGGTTTCTGGTCTGTTTTCGGGGTTTCCTTTTCGTCGGACATGAATGGACTTGTTTGTGGTTACGCTGAATTTGAAATGAACGGCTGAAAAATCATCTCTTTTTTGGCAGGTGAATTTCGTCTGATCAGTATTCCATCCGTTCTTTCCAACTTGCAAATATAGCGATTCTTGCGATTTTGAGCAAACATAATCCCCACTTTAACAACTTTTTGCCCATGGAATTTAATTATATCGATTATTTTGACTAACTTTGCCACGTTTTTGATGGTTTTTATTTTTAGCTGTCAGTTTTAGTTGTTCGTTTTTAGTGCCATTCGGATGGGATTTTCAGTTTTTGGTTTTTGGTTTTTTAGGTATTAGATTTTTGTCAGAATGCTCTGATTATTCTGATTATTCTGAATATTTCCACTAAAACGCACAATTCTGGAGGGATTTAACTTCCAAATGGTAAATAATAAATTGATAAAAATAGATATGAAAAAGTTGTTTTTTGTAATTGTGGCTATGATGGCATTGGTTGCTTCGCAGACTCTTTTCACTGCCTGCAACGACGGTGAGACTTACGCAGAGATGAAGGATAAGGAGAAGAAGGCGGTCAACCGGTTTATCAGGGACAACGAGCTGACGGGGCCAATCAATGTGATAAGCGAATCGGCATTCTTAGCGCAGGATTCTATCACTGACACGCTGAAAAACGAGTATGTTCTCTTCAATGAGGACGGTATCTACATGCAGATTCGCCGTAAAGGTGAGGGGCAGACCTTGGTGGAGATGTCCAAGGAGCAGTCAGACACCACCATCTCTAAGGTGATTCTCTGCCGTTTCATGGAATACGACATTGAGAACTCCGACACCACCCACAGCAATTTCTTTTCGCCTACGATTGTGGACAAGATGCTCTGCACCTACAAGCATCAGGGACGTAGCTATACTGCTTCCTTCACGGAGGGCTACATGAAGTCGGTGTATGGCAGCAACGTGCCGAAAGGATGGCTCAAACCGCTCGACTACATCCGCCTCACGCGCTATGCAGGACGTCAGGCGCACGTGCGGCTCATCGTGCCTCACTCATCGGGTACCACCAACGCAGCCAACTATGTGCTTCCCTTCTATTATGACATTTATTATGAATTGGGAAAGTAGTTTTTTAGTTTTTAGTTTGTAGTTGGTAGTTTATAGTTAGATTGTTATTGTGGGTATTGCCATTGTGCGATTCAGGATGGTGAGTACTGCATGACGTAAGAAAACGTCAGCTCCTACGGGCGTTCAAACTTAACTTCCATTCGAAGAATTAACTCCAAATGATATTTTAACTTCAATTTAGATTATGAGCTTAATCAAATCAATATCAGGCATACGCGGCACAATAGGAGGCCGTGCAGGAGAGGGACTGAACCCTCTGGACATCGTGAAGTTCACATCGGCATACGCGACGCTTATCCGCCGCACTACAAAAGTTGATACCAACAAAATCGTGGTGGGCCGCGATGCCCGTATCTCAGGCGAGATGGTGAAGAATGTGGTATGCGGCACGCTGATGGGCATGGGCTTCGATGTGGTGAATATCGGACTGGCTTCGACACCGACAACTGAAATCGCCGTTACGATGGAGAACGCCTGCGGTGGCATCATCATCACTGCCTCGCATAATCCCCGCCACTGGAACGCACTGAAACTGCTCAACCAAGACGGTGAGTTTCTGAATGCTGCCGAGGGCAATGAGGTGCTGCGTATCGCAGAGGCGGAGGACTTTGACTATCCCGATGTTGACGGGCTGGGTTCCTACCGTGAGGACGACACGTACAACCAGAAGCATATCGACATGGTGCTGAATCTTCCACTGGTAGATGTGCCGGCTATCAAGGCAGCGAATTTCAAGGTGGCGTTCGACTCCATTAACTCCGTGGGCGGAATCATCCTGCCGATGTTGCTCAAACAGCTGGGTGTGAGTCAGATCACTCCCCTCTACGACGATCCGACCGGTGACTTCCAGCATAATCCCGAGCCGCTTGAGAAAAACCTGAGCGACATCATGCAGCTGATGGCGAAGGGTGAGCACGACGTGGCGTTTGTGGTTGACCCTGATGTTGACCGTCTGGCATTTATCCGTGAGGACGGCAAGATGTACGGTGAGGAATACACGCTCGTGACCGTGGCTGACTATATCCTGAAGCATACGCCCGGCAACACCGTCAGCAACCTCAGCTCCACCCGTGCCCTGCGCGACGTGACACGCCGTTACGGCAAGGAATACAATGCTGCCGCTGTGGGCGAGGTGAATGTGGTGACGAAGATGAAAGAGACAGGTGCTGTCATCGGCGGAGAGGGCAACGGCGGAGTAATTTATCCTGAAGCCCACTACGGCCGCGACGCGCTGGTGGGAATCGCATTGTTCCTAAGTCATCTGGCTCATGAGCGCAAGACAGTGAGTGAGCTCCGTGCCACCTATCCCGACTATGCCATCGCCAAAAACCGCATTGACCTGGAGCCGACCACCGACGTGGATGCCATCCTGCTCAAAGTGAAGGAGATGTATGGTTCTGACCCGACAGTGGAGGTGAACGACATCGACGGCGTGAAAATCGACTTTCCCGACAAGTGGGTGCATCTGCGCAAGTCGAACACCGAGCCTATCATCCGCGTCTATTCCGAGGCACAGACAGAAGCCGAAGCCGACGAAATCGGAAAGAAAATCATGGATGTGGTTTATTCGTTGAAATAAACGCAGTTCAGCATATCGGTCATCCCCGGATTTATTCGCCTCAACAAATCACACACTTGAGATTTGTTGAGGCGAATAAGTTATATATGGAGCAATCAGTCATTGATTGTTCATTTCCGTAGCAAATTCAGTTTGGCATTCGGTGCCAGGGCATTGGTGGTTTTCTCTGTCATCCCAGCCACTTTGAGCGTGGCGGTGCAGCGGATGTCGGCAACGGATGCACCGATTTTGAAGGTGTAGGTGCCTTCGTCCACCACCCAGGCGGTCTGGCTCTCGTCGTAGGAGGCGAGGTCGCGGCGCCGTAATTTCATTGTCAGCGTCTCATTCTCGCCCGGCTGCAGGGTGCGTGTCTTGCCGAATGCTTTCAGTTCCTTCTCCGGTTTCTCAAGGCAGCCCTGGGGCGCGCTGACATACACCTGCACCGCTTCTTTTCCAGCCACTTTTCCTGAGTTCCTGACGTTCACGCTCACCGTGATTTCCTCGCCTTTGATGCTCACCGCCGGCTTGTCGTATTCAAACGTGGTGTAGGAGAGTCCGTAGCCAAAGGGGAAACTCACGTCTTTGTTGAACGAGTCGAAATAACGGTAGCCCACGTAGATGTCCTCCTCATGGTTGGTGAAGTGGAACCCAGAAATCTGACGGTTGCTTACCGCCCTGTCGGTGAACTGGTACATGTCCTGGTCGTAGTCGGGGAAGTTTTTGGTTGACGGATGGTCGGACGCTGCCATCGGCCAGGTCATCGTCAGCTTGCCCGAGGGGTTGGCTTTGCCTGTGAGGATGTCAGCCATGCTGTTACCGCCCTCCTCGCCCGGCTGCCAAGCCACGATGATGGCGTCGGGATAGTTTTTCCAAGATGCGGTCTCAACCACCGATCCTGAGTTGATGACCACAATCACGGGCTTGCCCTCCTGATGGAAGAGGTTGCTCACCTTGATGATCATGTCACGCTCGAAGTCGGAGAGGTTGAACTCGGTGTTCACGTCGCGGTCGATTCCCTCGCCCGCCTGACGGCCGATGGTGATGATAGCAGCGTCGGCGTTCGCAGCCTCTTTCCTGTAGCATCGCTCGCTCACCTCCATCTCCGGGTATTTTTGCTGGCCGAACTCCTCGCGCTGGAACCATTTCGACGGGTCGCGGTCGGCTTCGAATTTCAGCTTCGCAAACTCCAGATACTTGCGATAGACTGCGGTCAGCTCCTCGGTGGTCTGGATGCCGGCATTGTTCAGTCCTGTCACCATATCCACCACATAAGGGGTGTGGACACAGCCCGAGCCGGTTCCCCCCGAGAGGAAATGATAGGACGAGATGCCGAAGAGGGACACAGTCTTCACGTTGCTGCCGAAGGGTAGGGCGCCGTTGGTGTTTTTCAGCAGCACGATGCCTTCGTTCGCCACTTTGCGGGTGAGTTCTGCATGTTGCCGGAGGTCGGGCGCATTGGTGGCGTTGTATTTATTGAACGCAGGAGTTTTTACGATATATTCTAACATGCGGCGCACGTTGCGGTCCACATCCTCCATGCTCAGACTGCCGTTGTGCACACCCTCTACGATGGCCTTCGCCTGCTGTGGCTGTCCCGGCTCCATGAGGTCGTTGCCTGCCGCCACCTCCTTGATGACCGGGAGGTCGTCGCGGATGCCGATCCAGTCGGTCATCACGATGCCCTGGAATCCCCAATCGTCGCGCAGGATCTTTGTCAGCAGGTCGTGGCTTCCCTGTGAATACTCGCCGTTGATGCGGTTGTACGACGACATCACGGTCCACGGCTGGCTCTCGCGTACGGCTATTTCGAAACCTTTCAGATAGAGCTCACGGGCGGCACGCTGCGATACGCGTTCGTCCACGCTCGTACGCTGTGTCTCCTGTGAGTTCACGGCATAGTGCTTGATGCTGGTGCCTGCTCCCTCCGCCTGTACGCCTCTTACGTAGGCTGCTGCGATTTTGCCGGTCAGGACGGGGTCTTCGGAATAGTACTCGAAATTACGTCCGCAGAGCGGGTTGCGGTGGAGGTTCATGCCTGGGCCCAGAATCACGTCGCAGTGGTATTCCTTCACCTCGTTGCCGATGGCATGGCCGATTTCGTCCGCCAGACCGGTGTTCCATGTGGCTGCGATAGCAGTGCCGATAGGGAATCCCGTGGCATAATAGGTCTTGGAGTCATTTTCGCGCGTGGGGTTAATTCTCACGCCGGCGGGTCCGTCGGTCAGGATGGTTTCTGGGATGCCCAGGCGCGGGATTGCGGTTGTTGTGCCAGCGGCTCCCGGCACACTCTCGGCAGCCCTGCCCACCGTGGCTCCCTCGCTGAAGAAGTTGTTGGCTCCTCCCACGAGCAGCTGTGCTTTCTCCTCTAAAGTCATGGCTTTCATCACTTCGCTGATGTTGTCGGCTCTCAGTTGTGGCGCATTCTGTGCCAGTAGGTTCATTTCCATAAGGATAATGCAAATTGTAGTTGTGATTATTTTTTTCATGACAGGTGTTATTATTTGATTCTCATGCAAATTTACAGAAAAAAACGGATTATCACGTTAAATGAGGTATAGTTTTTTTGTTTTCCTGTAAGTAAAGACGCATAAAGTACTAAAAAAAAGATAATAATGCATTTTATTGCTTTTTTATGACGTAGTTTTACAATAAAAAAGTATCTTTGTATTCAATTAAGTGAAAAGTGTATTTACTTTTGTTGATGAGATGGTAGATGAGTAATGAAGAATTCCTGAATAACGAGATAAATAAAGAAGACGAAATAATTTACGATTTAACGATTTACGATTTAACGATTTATTTAATGAAGGCAAGAAGACAAGACAATACTTATTTTGGACGGAATATCTCAGGCAGTAGCAAAATGTATCAAGTTTTTTTATATTTCACCTGAATTATTAATAAATAATTTATAAAAAACATTGATTATGAAACGGTTATTGTTGCTTTTTCTGTTGGCTGGCACTGCGTTTTCAGCAAATGCCATCGATTTTGACCAACTGGTGAAACTGGGCCTTCCGGCTGATGCCAAACCTGCAAAATTCTATTTCAAGTGTTTTTTTTTCAACCAGGACGAAAAACCGTCACAGTTTGACTATGAGGACAGCTCTCTTGAATCCGGAGATGACAAATTCTATTTTTTCGTGAAGCCGACACCGTTGAAAGACGAGGACTTCACACATATCAGTCTTTGGATTTACGACACACAGAAGAATGCCGTAAAAGAAGTGTTCAATCAAAACGATGACGAAAAAGCCAAGCTCTTTGTGTATGGTATCGAATGGTTGCTCGACAAACAAAGTACTTTCAAGAAGCACACCATCGTGGAAACGAAGCAGGTTGTGGAGATGCAGGAATTCACGTTCAAACCTGTTGTGGTGATGAAGTCGGAAATCTGGACTGGCTTTAATCATTCGATTGAAGTTGTGCTGCTTCTTGATCTGGAATCTGGTCGGGTTAAACAGCTGGAAAACCAGCGTTTCGTTGCTGTCTCCCACACCTCCACGCAGGCGCTTATGGGGGCTGAGCAAGATTTGGCTAAGGACTACATCGTCACCACATCCACGATTTACGATTCAGAGAGCGTTGAGTTAAAGCCAAACGACGAATTGACGATATACAACAAGCAGTGGGTGACACCGGTCATCAACATCTACGACACTGACGGGACGCTGATCTCTTCCCAGCAACTTAACAAGCAGCAAATCGACATGATCAGGTGAGATTTAGGTGGCAGCTGTTTATGGCTCGAGTTCCGGATATATTTTTTACAGGAATTACAGGAATTTTCGATTTTTTCAAATGAACAATGCCAAACTTGTTTGAGTATTGTCATGAAAAAGAGAAAATCAGAGAAACTAATTTGTTGAATTATTTTTAAATCCGAAACTTCGGCTGGGTTTGTGGTCGTTCCGACCGCATATCCGACCGAGCGAAGCACGGTCAAACAGTTGGCTAAGGCATAGATTCCTTTTTTCTGTTTCAATCGTCTTCGGGCATCTTTTTTAGATAATAGTTTATAGTTTGAAGTTTATAGAGCCAAGCGGATGATTTTTGTTTTCATCCGTCTTCGGGCATCTTTTTTAGATAATAGTTTATAGTTTGAAGTTTATAGAGCCAAGCGGATGTTTTTTTGTTTTACATCCGTCTTCGGGCATCGAGCCCTCGACGGCTGACGCGGTCGGGACGACCACGCCCCCAGGCGAACCCGATGGTGTTTCCACCGGTTTCAGAACAATGAGCTGCTTATAAAAAACATATAACAAATTTTGCGGTATCTGTTTTTTTTCTTAATTTTGCGAGAGAAAACTAACGAAAGAACCTATGGGAAACTATGTGAATGTTGGAAACCGCGGATTCCGCAATGCGCGCAACAGAGAATATGTGGATAAGTCCGAGCTGATTTCCGTGGTGAATTCCACGCTCAACACCGAGGACTTCTGCAGCTGCGTCACCCGTTGTCGCCGTTTCGGCAAGTCGATGGCGGCCAAGATGCTTTGTGCTTACTATGACCAGTCGTGCGACTCGCGGAGCCTGTTTGCAGATTTGAAGATTGCCCAAGACCCGCATTTTGAGGAGCACTTGAACAAGTACCCTGTGATTTATCTTGATTTGAGCGACTTTGTGACAGAAATCAAGGACGCCACCATAGTCAAGGTGATGCAGCAGACCATCAAGGCTGATATTCACAACGAATACCCCGATATTCCCATGGAAGCGGAAGAGAGTCTGATGACCTACCTCACCCGTGTCGCTGCCCGTATGGACCAGCAGTTTATTTTCATCATCGATGAGTGGGATGCCATCTGCCGTGAGTTTACCGACACTCCGGGTGTGATGGATGCGTATGTCGACTGGCTGCGCCGGCTGTTCAAGAGCGGACAGACCGAGAAAGTGTTCGCCGGGGTGTATATGACAGGTATTCTTCCCATCAAGAAATACAACACACAGTCGGCGCTCAACAACTTCATCGAGTATTCGATGGTGAATCCTGGTGCGATGGCGCCTTATTTCGGATTTACCCTGACAGAGGTGAAGTCTTTGGCAGAGAAACATGGGATGGACTTCGATGAGCTGGTGAAATGGTACGACGGTTATCAGATAGGTAACGAGCCTTCCATGTTTAATCCTAATTCAGTGATGAATGCCCTCAGACAGTGTCGTTGCAGCAGTTACTGGGCAACCACCGGGGCATATGATGCCGTGTCGAGTTATATAAGCTATAACTACGAGGGACTCAAAGACGACATCGTCAGGATGCTGGCAGGCGGACGGTGTAAGGTGGATCCTTACGAATTCAGTAACGACATGTCGGCCGTCAAAAGCAAGGATGATGTGTTCACTGTGCTGATTCATCTGGGTTATCTGTCGTACGACTGGAAAAAAAGCGAGTGCTACATCCCGAACAAGGAGGTGGAGGGCGAGATGGTGCGTGCTGTCAAGAGCAACTGCTGGAAGACGGTCGTCGATGCACTCCAGCAGTCGGAGCAGCTGCTTGCCGCCACGCTCCAGGGCGAGGAGGAGGCTGTAGCCCGCGCGCTCGATGCCGCCCACGACGAGCATACCAGCATCCTCTCTTACAACGACGAGAACTCGCTCGCCTGCGTCATCAGCATCGCCTACTATTATGCCCGCAACGACTACATCATCCACCGGGAGATGGCATCAGGAAAGGGGATAGCCGACCTTGTGTTCATCCCCCGCAAGAATGTGGATTACCCAGCCATGGTGGTTGAGCTGAAAAACAAGAAGTCCGCCACTGCCGCCATTGACCAGATAAAGCAGAAGAACTACCCGGCTAAAATAGCCCAGTACACCGACAATCTCCTGCTTGTGGGCATCAACTACGATGCCGACACCAAATCCCATTCCTGCATCATTGAGAGGTATAATAATTAAATGGGAGTTATATTCCTTCGGAATGGAGTTAAATTCTTCGAATGGAGTTATATTCCTTCGGAATGGAGTTAAATTCTTCGAATGGAGTTATATCCCTTCGGGATGGAGTTATAATTTCTTTCAGAAATTGGAGTTAATTCCTTCGGAATGGGATTTGATTATCGTTTTTTTTAGATTAAAGTTAATAAATATGCCCATAAAAAACAAAGACTATGAGAAAAAAGTTTTGACAATGCTGTTAATGATGTTTTCATTGGCGGTCATGGCGCAGCAGTCTGTTCCACAAGCCTACACCTATAACGTGTCGAACCTAACGAAAAGCGACTTCATCTCCAAACGCACTTTTACAGTCAATGGTGTCTCATTCACGATGGTTTATGTGAAAGGCGGCACGTTCACGATGGGCGCGACGAGTGAGCAGGGCGACGAGGATCCTGAAGATGACGAGAAACCCGCTCACCGCGTGACCTTGAGTGATTACCATATCGGGCAGACGGAGGTCACCCAGGAATTGTGGCAGGCTGTGATGGGCAGCAACCCTTCTGATTTCAGGGGCAGCAAGCGTCCGGTGGAGTGTGTGTCATGGGACGACTGCCAGAGATTCATCAACAAGCTGAACAGCCTGACTGGTGAGCGTTTCCGTCTGCCCACGGAGGCGGAGGGGGAGTATGCCGCGCGAGGCGGTCAGAAGAGCGGTGGCTATAAGTA
>JAEEOB010000011.1 GCA_016284045.1 Bacteroidaceae bacterium | reverse complement strand
CTTAATCGAAGACTGGTAATCTTGATGGACGGGAATAAGAAACTGAAAGTTCACGCGTTGGCGTGGATTGTTCGTTCCTTATTTGTCCAAAGGTATTTACCAGTCACCTGATTAAGAAATAAGGATTTATAACGAAGGTCTCACGCCTTTTTCATATCCTTATCAGAGAATCGGCTTCCGGCTCTATGGCCAGAAGCCGATACCTGTTTAATCATTATAAAACTGAAGAGTCGACAGAAACAAACGACACAAAAAAATGAAAATAAGAGTAATAGTTTTGATGCTAATGACTTTCATTGCAGGGCTAACGGGAATGACATATGCACAAAGTGCCACAGTCAAAAAAACATGGCTTGAACACGAAGTGTATAAGAATGGGGAGAATGGAATGAAAATTCATTCTGAAATTGATGTAAGTGGAATGAAAGGAAAGCAGATAAAAGTTATTGCATATTTTTATGACGCAAACAAAGGTAAACTCTATGGTGGCATTTCTGGCTATAATACCATTGACGGACAGGTTTGTGCATCTAAACAATCAACACCAACATACGACAATTCTACATATAGTGATTATGATGTTTTCATACCCTATAAAGCATTACCTTTAAAGTCAGGTTCAAATACATATTACGTTCAAGTCGGTGTCTATGATATCTCTTCAGAAAAATTCATCAGTCATAACTGTCCTTGGGCTAGTTTTACAGACACAGGCTTTGGTGGCGGGGCACGTCCACATGCACAGGGGCAACAATTGCTGGCATATATGGACATCCATGCAAAATATAGCCACTCGAAATATTTCAATGATTGGGGAACAGTCGTAAAAACCGATAGAACAACTTTGAATTCTGGACAGTTTGTTTTTTGGTTTGTATATAACAGCGGTTGGGTCGAAGGGATACGAATAAACCGGTGTAGCTATTGTGGCGGAAAGGGTAGCAAACTCTGTTTATATTGTAATGGTACAGGTAGGGTAAGAAAAGGGTATGGATTTGATAGTTACTATGAAACATGCATGTTTTGTCAGGGTGCTGGTAGAGAAAACTGCTCCCTTTGCCAAGGGAAAGGTACTTGGGGAATAGTTGAGGCTCTGAACTTGGAAAAGAAACTTTATTATATCGGCAATATGTATAATGGGGCAAAAGGAATTCTCGGTAATCTTGATGAAAATGCGGGTGGTAAACATTCGGGAGTGACAATACCAATGGAATCATTCAGAAATTATAGTAACTACAATTCAAATAACAACTCTAGCGATTATGACAAATGTCAAACATGTGGAGGCTCTGGAAAATGCAGCTTTTGTGCGGGACGGGGAGAATGCCGTTCCTCATTTGATGGAAGCTGGGTTGAATGTTCCGTGTGTAGAGGCAGTGGGAGATGTCAAGTCTGTAATGGTAGGGGAAAATTATAGTACTAACTAGAAATAATATTCGCAATGGCGAGAAAGACATTCCAAGTACGAAAATTAATGTTTGCCGAACTGCGAAAGTAAGAAACGGTGCTGAAAAGTGGTTTCGTATCATTGCAAAGCCATTTTTCATCTATGTGAAAGCCTTTTGCAGTGATGCGAGGTCAATTTTCTGTCTCGGGATGCGCTCCGCATCATTACAAAGTCAACTTTCGGTTCTGCGACAGCGTTTTGCAATGATGCGAGACAAAATTGCAAAAATAGCAGAAGTTCAGCTAGTAACGAGTTACACTTCAGTTGTTTATGAATTGATAATAGTTTTCCTTCTTGCTTTCGATTTCTTTTACTAACTGACAAAGATAAGTGTCTGAGACGTTGCTAATCTCAGACTTATCGTAGATAGACATCAAGGTAATTACTACATCACTTTCCGCCTGCTGTACATTGAATGAGATAATCCTTACCCCACCGCTTTTGCCTTTGCCTTTCGAGGCAATGTCTATACAGTGTTTGTAAGTGTTGCCACCAAGCGGGGTACTGCTGAAAAGGTTGCGCTCCAATTCGTCAAGAATTGCGTTGTAGTTGTCAATAAACGAACGATATTTCTTGGCCTACTTTTGTGCTCGACACTCAAACTCGGGCAAATAATCGAAGGTAAACATTATGCAAAGAGATTTCTTGCGTTTTTGCGTGCCTTGTCGGAATAAAGTTCGTCGAAGGCTGTGGTGAGGCTTTCTTTCACCATCTGTTTTTGTGTCTTCTCTTCGCTATCGGATACGGCTTCTTTAGCACCCAAAGTAAACAGCACCTCAATCAACTGCTTGATTGCACGGTTGCGTCCATCGTATTCCAGTGTTATTGTTGCCATAATACTATTTTTGTAAGATTTCAGTGATAATAACGTCCCCCTTTCTTTTTTATTGTGCTGTAGATAAAAAAGAGGTGCAATCTGATGACTGCACCTCTTCTTGTTTATTTGTATTTCAGCGATTTACTTCACCTCCTCGTAGTCGACGTCGGTGACGTTGGGGTCGGAGCCGTTGTTGCCTTGGTTGGCGCCGGGGTTACTGCCGGGGTTACCGCCCATGTTGTTGGGGTCGAAGCCAGCACCGGGGTTGGCACCGCCGGCTTGCTGCTGGGCGTTGTACATGTCCTGCGAGGCGGCCTGCCATGCGGCGTTGATTTTCTCCATAGCAGCGTCAATTTGCTGGACGTTGCGGGCGCTGT
>JAEEOB010000088.1 GCA_016284045.1 Bacteroidaceae bacterium | reverse complement strand
ATCGCATTACGGGGGTCGTTTCTGAAAACACTCAGCACGATGAAACGCTATGAGAACATCGACGTGATGATGCTCGGAGGCGACTGCACTAGCGATGCTACCATCCCTATTGCGAACTGGAAGCAGGTGAGGACACTCATCGCAAGGGTCACCCGCAACGTGTTCGGCACAGCCGAAAAGCGGCCAGTGCTTTATATCACCGGCAACCACGACTATGAGGTGGCGAACTGGGACAATATCCCCAAGCCCTACAACGCAGGCGACTACTACACCTTTCCGATGAAAGAGGATATCGGTGAGCTGCCGGACGGAGACGCCTTCTACGAGGAAGCCGACAACGGATCGCTGGGTAAGATGAACCTCCTGGCAGCATATCATTATGTCATCAACGGATTTGACTTCGTCATCCTCAACTGCGGCAAATATCTTTTCAAAAGCGCCTGGGACTATACCTACTCCGTGGAGTCGGTGCAGTGGGTGGCGGACAAACTGGCTGAAATCTATGCCGACAACCCCGACAAGACCGTTTTCTTCGCACTGCATATCCCTTTCAGCGACTCCAACAGTATCCGTGAGCCCGGCAAAGGCATGGCGTCATCCGACGGTGAGAAACTGCTGAAGAAAACATTGTCGAAATATCCTAACCTCATCATGCTCTACGGACACGACCACGGTGGTGACAAAGCCTACACACGACGCAAGACATCGCAGCGTGTGACACATTACGACATGAACGGCAACGTCATCTCCACCACCGATGAGACCCATGTGGACGGAGCCACGATGGATCCGGAGGATGACAACGAGGACGTGCCGCCTGCTTTTTACCTGAAGAACCATGGCAACAGTCTTTATCTCGGTTATAATGAATATAACCTCGCACCGGTGACCGACAAAGTGAAAATCACCTTCACCCCGTCGGGCGATAAAAGCTGGCATCTTGAACTCGACGGCAACAACGCCACAGGCAACTACCTGCATATCGGCACGAACGGCTATTATTCCCGCGGCGAGGCATCAGATATTTATATCTATGAGTTGGATGAGGGAGCTGCGACAAACGGCAGCAGAGCGGCGCAGCTGGAGTCAGCCCACGCTTATGTGCTCGTGGGCAAAAACGGTTCGGACTACTATGCGCTGTCGAATCAGACCTATAACTCTGGAACGGCACAGCGTATGCAGCGCACGCAGGTGACCCTCTCATCCGACTTGGAGACACTGACGCTGACAGCAGCCGACGAGGCACTGCTGTGGCAGTTCGAGGAGGTGGATGTGTCGGTGGAACCAACCAGTTTTGAGTGGTGGATCCGCTCTGATTATTCAGGCGAATACCTCGGTTTCAATCCCCGCAATCTCGGCACCGTGACCGAACCGAACCTCACGACAGTCACGCTCACCGATGCCTCAAAGAGCGCCTATTCGCTCAAAGTGAGCGGAAGCGGTTCGGAGGCAAACGGCAACTTTGTGATTTCCAGTTCCAGCGGACGGTTCTCTGCCAACGAGAACAACTATCCTACCTTTTTTTATAAGGTGACATCCGCAGACGACAACCATATCGAGGCAGAGAAAGTGAGCAAGCCGGAGACAGGCGGGAAATACCTCATCGTGGCAGAAAACGCGAAAGACCGCTCTCAGCTCTATGCGCTCACGTGCAAAGGCTATCCGGCTACGGATAGCAACCGTCTCGTGGGGCTCAGCGTGAAGGACAACGGCGGGAAAATCAGCATCGCAGCATCGAACACCGATGCGCTGTGGATGCTTGAGGAACCCGTGAAAGAGACGGCACAGTCCAGTTTCTTCTCCGCTTTCATGGGATCGATGCGCTATTACTACAACACCATCGACCCGGGCGACATGCCGGTGGAGACTCCTAATATCGTGCAGGCGCTCATGGTCTATGTTTATCCCGACCGTGTGGAGCTCCACATGAAGAACTACAACCGTTCAGGCACCATCAACGGCATCACTGTAAACAAAGAGCTGGCTCCTTACATCTACTACCGCAAGGTGGATGTGCCCACCGGGATCCAGGGCGTTCAGCTCAAGGACGCCTATATCGAACGTGCTGAGACCTACGACCTGACCGGCAGGCAAGTCAGCAACCCCTCGTCGAAAGGCATGTATATCGTCAACGGAAAGAAGGTGCTGGTGAGATAAAACGTGCGGTCAGAATGCCCGCGTCCCCAAGTTAAATCAAGCTTTCAAGAACTTCAGAAACTTCCTTGAATAAATGAAAATAATGTCAAAACGATTCAATTTACTCTTATTGTCTGCTGCGATGCTGACAACAGCCAATGCGCAGCAGGTGAACGACAGCAACACGCCGCTGCATCTGATGAAACCTGAATATAAGGTGGGGTATGGCATTCCGGCTGAAAGCGAAGTGAAGCAGACGATGGACCGTGTGCTCCGTTATATCGATTCGGAGACACCGGCTGTGCTTGTCGATTCGAAGACAGGCAGGGAAGTGACCAACTTCAAAGAAATAGGTGAACATTCACGGCTGAAACCGGGCGGTTTCCGCCTGACCAGCTATGAGTGGGGTGTCACCTATTCGGCTGCCCTTGCCGCCTATGATGTTACGGGCGATGCCGCTTACCGGGATTATGTGGTGAAGCGGCAGAAACTGCTTGCCGACATCGCACCCGCTTTCCGGCGGATTCATGAGCAGGGCGGGAAAATCGACGTGAACGTGCGGCGCGTGGTCGATCCCCATGCGCTTGACGACGCTGGTGCCGTCTGCTGCTCGATGATAAAGTCTTTGCTTGCTGACCCGTCGCAGCCTCTGCGTCCGCTCATCGACAACTATGCTGACTATATCATGCACAAGGAATACCGCCTTGCTGACGGCACGTTCGCACGGCTTCGTCCGCAGAAAAACACGGTGTGGCTCGACGATATGTTCATGGCCATTCCTGCTGTTGCCTATATGGGCAAACTCACAGGCGACAGCCGTTACTACGACGAGGCGGCGAAGATGATTCTGCTTTTCCGCGATAAGATGTTCGTGAAAGAGAAAGGACTGTTCCGCCACGGATGGGTGGAGGAGATGCAGTCGCATCCCGCTTTCCACTGGGCAAGAGCCAACGGCTGGGCAATCCTCACGATGTGCGAGGTGCTCGACGTGCTGCCGCAGAATCATGCATTGCGTCCGCAGATTCTCCAGCTGCTGCGCGACCATGTGGCTGGGCTTTCCGCTTTGCAGCATTACGATGGGTTCTGGCATCAGCTGCTTGACCGCCAGGATACTTATCTAGAGACTTCCGCCACGGCCATCTATGCCTATTGCTTCGCCCATGCCGTCAACCAGGGGTGGGTTGACGCGAAGGCATACGGACCTGTGGCATTGCTCGCCTGGAAGGCGGTGGAGTCGAAAGTAAACGGCAAAGGACAGGTGGAAGGGGTCTGTGTCGGCACTGGCATGGCGTTCGACGCCGCGTTTTATGCCTACCGCCCTGTGCATCCTATGGCGGCACACGGCTATGGACCAGCACTATGGGCTGGTGCGGAAATCATAAGGCTCCTGCGTCAGCAACACCCAAAAATGAACGACAGCGCCGTTCATTTCTACGATAACGAAGTACCTACCGACCAGCCGATTTTCAATTACGACGGGGTGATTAGGTATTAGATTTTTAGTTTATAGTTTGTAGTTTGTAGTTTGTAGTTTGTAGTTTGTAGTTTATAGGGGCTTTAGAGTCCTTAAAGTCCTTAGGGATCTTAAAGACTCTTAACCCTTAAATTTAGTCAAAACACTTTTTTGCTTTTTCCTGTGCTTCGATAACGCGGTCACACCAGGCATCGAAGGCGGGGTCTTCCACCTGCAGCTCGGGGTGGGCGAGCATATACTCCACGCAGCGGCGCACCCCCTGGTCGAAGCGGGTGGTGGCCTGGAAGCCGGGAACTGCCCGTTTCAGCTTGCGGCAGTCGAACACTACGGTGACCGACTTGTCGCCGAGGAGGTTGCCGGTCAGGTCGTATTCTTTGGGTGCGACAGCGCAGAGGAAGTCGGAAGCCACATGGTAAGGATGCAGCTCCACGCCGAGGGCATTGGCTACGCACTGGTATATCTGGTCCCAGCTCAATGCCTCGTCGCTCATGATCTGGAATGTCTCGCCGATGGCTTTGGGGTTGCCGAGCAGCCCGATAAAACCGCGTGCGAAATCCTCGTTCCACGTCATTGTCCAGAGTGATGAGCCGTCGCCGTGGATAAGCACGGGCTTGCCGTCGAGCATACGGCGGAGCACCGGCCAGCTTCCCGACGGACCATGGATGCTCAGCGGCACACTGCGCTCACAGTAGGTGTGGCTGGGACGGACGATGGTCATAGGGAATCCGCTCTCGCTGTAGGTTTTTGTCAGCAGCTCCTCGCAGGCGATTTTGTTGCGAGAATACTCCCAATAGGGGTTCACAAGTGTCGTCCCTTCGGTGATGACGTGGCTGCGCGCAGGTTTGGCGTAGGCAGATGCAGAGCTGATATACACATACTGGCGTGTGCGTCCGCTGAACAACCGGATGTCGCGCTCCACCTGAGCGGGCACAAAACCGATAAACTCGCAGACGGCATCGAACTGCTCATTGCCAATCTGGCGCAGCACTGCCTCCTCGTCTTCAATATCCGCAATCACTTTTCTCACGTTTGCAGGCACCTCGTCCTTGCGGTTGCCGCGGTTGAGTAGCCACAGGTCGTTACCTTCTGCCGCCAGCTGGCGGGTGATGGCGCTGCTGATGGTGCCGGTTCCTCCGATGATTAGTATTTTCATTTTTTGTTTGTTTTTAGTTTTTAGGTTGAATGGGTTGAATAGGTTGAATGGGCTGAATGGGGAATTTCAT
>JAEEOB010000010.1 GCA_016284045.1 Bacteroidaceae bacterium | reverse complement strand
AAGACTGACTATTATAAGGAGCTGAATTTCTCTACTTTCGGCGCCTGGGGATTTGCACAGGGTATCAGCAAAGATACGCTCTCACTGCGTGTCAGCGGCTCTTATACCGCTACTTTTACCGGTGACATGAAATATACGCTTGCCACAGACAACGGCTATGTGCTGA
The DNA here is from genome assembly GCA_016284045.1 of Bacteroidaceae bacterium. GTDB lineage: Bacteria > Bacteroidota > Bacteroidia > Bacteroidales > Bacteroidaceae > UBA3839. The sequence continues at coordinate 6,935 of JAEEOB010000010.1, read as the reverse complement.
AAGTGAACGGACAGGTGGTTGAGGAGGCGCAGCCCCAGCAGGGACGAAGGGGCGGATTCCGCCGTAATGTGGAGTATAAGTCGTTCCCTGTGAAAAAAGGCGAAAACTACGACATCGTGATTGAGTACCGTCATGGCAATGCGAATTTTGCCATGTTCCGTGGAGACATCTGTGAGCGTAACATCGTCGATTTCTCTCCTTTGGCTGCGGAGATTAAGGATGCTGATGCCATCATCATCATTGGTGGTATCTCTGCTCGAATGGAAGGCGAAGGTGGCGACAAGCAGACCATTGAACTCCCCGCTGTGCAGCAGAGGCTGGTGAAGGCGATGCATGAGACTGGAAAACCTGTCGTGTTCGTCAACTGCTCTGGTTCTGCCATCGCTTTTGGCAGTGTTGAGGGTTCTTACGATGCTCTGCTGCAGGCATGGTATCCTGGGCAGGGTGGTGCGAAGGCGCTTGCCGATGTGATTTTCGGTGACTATTGCCCGGGTGGAAAACTCCCCATCACATTCTACCGCTCTAACGACGACCTCCCTGATTTCCTCGATTACAGCATGGATAACCGCACATACCGCTATTTCCGTGGCACTCCACAGTATGCCTTCGGTTACGGTCTTTCCTACACAAAATTCTCTCTTGGAAACGGAAAACTGTCTAAAAAGTCCATGAAGGTGGGCGACAAAATCACACTCACCGTTCCCGTCACCAACACAGGCTCATGCGCTGGTAGTGAGACCGTTCAGCTCTATGTCAAGGCGCTCGACTATGCAGAGGCTCCCATCAAGTCTCTACGGGGATTCCAGAAAGTGTTCCTCGCACCAGGTGAGACCAAGAATGCTGTCATCACCATCGACGCCGAGGCTTTCGAATATTACGACCCCTCCATCGACGAGCTCTCACCGAAAAAAGGACGTTATCAAATCCTCTACGGAAACTCATCTCGCGACAACGACCTCAAATCCCTCGATTTCGTCTTGAAATAATCGATTTGTTTTTTTAAAATTAAGAAAGAGCGTGCGCCAATACTAGGCACACGCTCTTTTCAGTCCTATTATATGTTCAATTGCGTCATCTCATCTGCCTCTGAAACTATTGTTCTCTTGTTTTTTTAAGCCTGTTTTCTCAGTAGGCAGTGGTTTTGCCGCTACATTAATAGCCTTCTTTATAATCCTATTGTGCAGTGAAATAATTAACAGAAGTTGAACCATCTTTAAACACCTTTACTTCTGTGTCGCCTTTCGCGCTGCTGCCGATATACATTCCATGCCATGCCGTCGTTGCATCAGTTGGAGCGCTCTTCGATGAGGTGAGATAATACTTGCTTCCTTTCACCATGCCTGTGGCGGTGAATAAGGCCAGTGAACTGCTGAGGCTGCTTGGAAGACTGTAGGTCACGAGGTTGTTTCCGCTTGCGTCTGCTAATGTGTAATAGATGTTGGCTGAATAGCTGATGGTGTTTGTGCAGAAATAATAACCTTGCTTGGCATTCGATATCGTGCTCGATGAGCTGCCGCCCATGCCACCGCCTCCTTGGGCTGCACCGGCGCTAAGACCGATTCCTGTGCCGGTTATCTGGATATAGCTGTTGTTGTCGCAGTCAAATCCCTCCTCGGGGGCGCCTTTGGTAGTATACGCAAAGACGGCTCCGTTGCCGATAGTGATAGCGCCTGTTCGTCCGTAGTTGGAATCTACGGCATCGTTTCCTGTCGACCAGCAAACTGCCACACCACCGTTGAATGCGATACTGCCAGCTGAGTTGATGCAGTCGTCATAACACTTGAAATAATGCTTGCCGCCACGGATGTCAACGCTGGTCTTCGACTCAAATCCTTCTGCGCCGTCGGTCGATGTGCTTATTTCTGTCTCACCGCCATAAACCACTGCGGTGCCCATCACTTTGATGCCTTTCGAAGAAGAACCGCCGCTCGACTGCTGACCGGGGCCCCAGCCGCCGCCACCCCCGCCAGTGCCACCAAGGCTGCTGCCGCTGGTCGTCACTTTCAGGGTCGGGCCCTCTCCGTCGGAGGTGCCTTGGGTGTAGGTGCCGGAACTCTTGATGCCCTTGCCGCCCGTGCCGGTTGCTGTCAGGGTGATTGTTCCGCCATTCAGTTTCACACTCACGTCTGCCTTGATGCATTTGGCTGTGTAAGTGTCGTTTGTCCCGCTTACCCCGGCTCCGCTGTTCGTGATGATAAGCTCTCCGCCGTTGGTCGTCACGTTGTCTGCGGAGATGCCACGGCCCGAACTGCCGCTTACGGTCATCTCTACCGTGCCGCCATTGAGTTCAAGGTCATCACATTTGATGCCGGAGCTGTACGAGGCGTCGTTGTTAATCACCTGCATCGCACCGCTCGGTTTCAGCGTGAGACTGCCACCATTGATATATACATGCTGTTTGGCTTTGATGCTTTTGCTCATAGTACCGCTGTTCGATATGTCGATGGTGCCGCCTGCCACAGTGATGATGCTGTCGGCTTTCAGGCCTATGGCATTATAGCCGGTTCCGTTGTCTTCGCTCGCGTCACTTGTGCCGGAGTAGGTGTTAGTCACGTTGCTCAACGCGTAGGTTCTTGTTGTACCATCCGTCGTATAGCTGTTGCTGATGGAATAATAGATGTCGGAGCCGGAGGTGGGGGCGGAGAACGTTTCTGACACAATGGAGTAGGTCGTTCCGCCGCTCCAGCCGCCGCGGCTGGTGTAGTCGTCTCCTTTGATATAATAGCTCACGCTTGTGTCGGCGTCTTTGAAATCGTAATAGTAGAAGGTGGTTGTCGTATAGCCTGATGTCCTGGTGACGGTATTAGTCAGCGAGGCTATCAGCGTGCCGTTGCTGTTGTAAAGCTTCGGGTTCTTCCAGGCGTTGTTGCCGCCACCGCCGGGACCTCCTCCACCGCCGGAGGTGGGAAGACTGATATATACTTTATAAGAGCTTTCGGCTTCTGTGCTGCTGCCGCTGCTCACATTTTCTGCCGTGCCGCCTTTGCCGTTAGCCTTGATGGTGATGTTGGTTGTGGCTTTGCTTTCGTCTATGGTGATGGCGCCTTCGGCACTGATGCCTTTGCCGCCGTCGCCTGTGTTAGTAATGTTGATGCTGCCGCCCGTGATGTTGATGTTGCCGTCTGATTTGATGCTTGTCGGATAGCTGATATCTGTCTCGCTGGCTATGATGGAACCTGTCTGGTTTACTGTAATGCTGCCGCCGCTTATCTCGATATCTCCTGCCGATCTCATGCCTTTTACGGCATCACCGGTCGGATTCAGGTTCAAGGTGCCGCCAAGGATATAGATGTTGCCGCTGTCCTCGTCCTCATGGTCTGTCGTCACACCAGTGGAGGCGGCGCCGTCTAATTCCACCTGAAGGCAGTCATCGCCTACGCCGCTCACGTTCAGCTCACCGCTTTCCATCAGGAAATACTCGCCACAGTGAACACCGTCTTTCGTGGCGGCAAGGACGTTGATAGTACAGTTTCTGATACTCATATACTCACCGCTCTTGATTCCGTGGGCAACCGAACCGTAGGCATAGATGTTCAACACGCCTCTGCCCTTAAACTCAGTATGTCCTTTGCAGACGAAACAGCCTTTGTCCGTGCTTGAGATGCCGTCTTTCAGCGTGTTCTCTGTGTCTTTCTTCACGCTCACGTCGATTCGCTTGCCGTTCTGGATATTGATGGCGGCACCGTTCGGATTCGTCAGGGTCAGCCCCCTTAAATCCAGACTTGCTTTGTAGCTGCCTGCCATGTAGAATGAGCCGTCATCACTGCTGCCGCTCAGACAATAAGTCACTTCTTCTGGTACGCCGCCTTGAGTGAGCACTACATGAGCTGAGGTCAGTTTGGAGGAGATGTATTGACCTATGTTACCTGGAATATATACTTTGGCTTCATCATCTGCATAAACCACATCAACCTGATTCTCATATATTATACTTTTATCTACATACATCGATGTGATCTCATTCAGTTTGAATGTCATATCCATGACAGTCAATGTGGTGCCGCTTGTATATGTCATCGTGTCAACCTCACAGGTACGGAAACGGTATATCACATTTCCCTGACAGATGTTGAGCGTCTGAATGGTGTCGCCTTCCTCCACGACGGTCTCTTCTTCTGTGGTGGAGCCTTCGGATGATTCGGTTCCGGCAATGATGTTGATTACCGATACAACATCGGAAATGTCAACATGATCATCGCTGTTCACGTCGGCATCTTCGTAAATCATCACGCCGGCCATGGTGTTGATAATCGCAACGACATCAGAAATATCTACCTTACCGTCTCTGTTGACATCGCCTTTCAGTGTGGTTGTCGTGGTCGAGCCGGAGAAATACATCTTTGTCAAGTCACTCAGGGTGAAGATTTTTGTCTCTTGGTCATTGGAGGCAACCAATGAGTTATCGGATGTGTTCATCGTCAGGTTCTTCACACCAATTGTGTTTGTGCTGCCGTCAGAACACTCAAATGTCAGATATGGATATACGTCATCGGCCATCACGACCGTCATACAAACCATTCCGACTAAAGTTAGAATTAGTTTTTTCATAATTGTGTTTAGTGATAAATTCAATATGCAAAATTACTTGTTTTTGTATGATTTTTTGATATAAATTAGTTGAAAAAATATAACAAAAAGTCGGGTGTTTTTGGATAATAATGAAAATATCGCTATTTTTGCTTGCAAAATGTCGTATTTTTAAATATTTTCCTTGTTTAAAGATGAATAAACCTGTGTTGCACCCATTGGAATCCATGCAAGTGGAAATCGAAAAAAATGGATGGATAGTTCTGGAGAATGTGAATAGAATGCCTGTCTATAATGAGCCGTATATTTCACCTCATTTCATGATTGTTATCAACCATCAGGGCATATCTCATGGTGAATACGATTTTCAGCCGATTGTGTTCCGAAAACATGACTTTGCTGTAATCTATCCGAACCACACGATTTTGGCTAAGGATACTTCTGAAGACTATCGGGTTACACTCATCGTTATGTCAGGGCCGTTTTTTGATAAAATGAGAAACAGGCTTACTTATGAAAACAGTTCTTTTTATAATAGACAACCGCTGTTTCATCTGTCTGAGCAACAATATAATTGTATGTGTGACATCGTGAGCCTCTTGAATTCGGTCTCAAAAATGGATCTGGAACGAAAATCAATGGTGATAACCGACATCATTGATGTACTGACTGAGTTATCTCAGGAATTTTACTCCAAAAACACAAATTACTCTGAGGAAAAGAGGACGAAAAAACGGGCTAACAGTAGAAATTATTTCTATCAGTTTTATGAATTGTTGGTCGATTATTATCTTGAGAGTAGAGAAGTGGCGTTTTATGCACGCAAACTTTGTGTGTCGCCTAAATATTTCGGATTTATAATTAAAAGAGAAACTGGTGTCAGTGCAGGGCAGTGGATTGCAAGATATGTGATGATCAGGGCTAAAGACCTCCTTCGACACAGAACCGACCTTACTATTCAACAAATCGCCTTTATGCTCAATTTTGACGACTATCCTTCTTTCTCTCGTTTTTTTAAAAACAATGGTGGCATCAGTGCGAAAGTGTATCGGAATCAGTTCCTCTCCTAACTTGATTCCTTATATTCCTTAATCCCTTATACATTATAATAAGGAGTTTAAGAGAGGGCTCCTAAACTCCTTATTATTGTTTAAAAATGCTCTGAATTATTTGAGGATTTTCTTTGTCTGACCGTCAGCGGTGCGTATGATGTTGATTCCAGGCTGTAACGAATTTATGCGGCGGCCGTCAAGCGTGTAAATCTCACATGGCTCATCCGTGTTGCAGTCAACTTCAATCTCATCGATTGCTGTAGGGGTGCTGCCGTCCATCGAGAGGAACACATCTTCGATATAATCTGCGGTGTTGCTTGAGTTCTGGATACCGATTAGGTAGAGGTGGCTCGGGTCGATGGTCTTCCCGTCCGTGGTCTTCATCTCCTTCAGGTTGATCGCAACTTCTTTCTTTGAGCCCATTGCGTAAGTATAGCAGGGGTTCAGATAGTCGTCTGTGTCGTAGATGCGGATAACAGGGTTGTTGCCGGCACGGCGGAGTTTCACAACCAAATAGTTGTAATCCGAGAAGTCGATGCCCTTGCTGTAGCGCCAGCCGCCATAATTGCCGTTGTCGGTGCTCGTGAACGTGGCAAGGCTGCCAGTCTGGGTGAAGGTGCCCCATAGATAAAGGCAGGGATTGAATGCCTCGGTGGTCAGAGGGAACGGATTCTCAGTTGCGTCGAAATCGATTTCTTTGTTCACACCAAGCAGTTTCAGCATCTTCTGGGCATAACGGCTTCCGATCTTACGGTAACCTTCAGCGGTGAAATGCAGTCCGTCGCTTGCGCCTGTACATGCCGTCGATGGAATCACATAGCTGTTTGGAATTACAGGAGATGTCTTTCTGATGACCTCGTTATGGCCGTAGCAGACACCGCCCTGGCTCTGGGCAAGCAGCTCGCCGATGAGCAGCGGAGTCTCCGATTCTTCCAGACCTAATTCATTGAGCATACGGATATATACGCGCTTCACCTTAACAGGCCAGTCTTTCTGGCCGTTGTTCGAACAACCCTGATGGAGCAGAATACCCTTGATTACACCATATTTCTGGGCTTCTTTTGCCATCTCAATCAGCCTGCGGTAAGGATTGTTGTTGTATTCTTTGCAGTAGTTCTTAAACCAGTCCTCAGAACCGGAAATCACGCTTGCACACTTGTCCTCATCAAACAGCTCGATGGAACAGCCTCCGACTGCCACATTGATTACACCAACCGTGATGGAGTCGGGGAGGTTCTTGACCATAGTCCTTCCAAAATAGTCGGCGGGAGTCAAGCCCGTATTGTTACGGCAGAGAGGAGGGTAGGCGGTGTACCATTTGCCTTTCTTGCGGTTCGATGAAGGCATGTCAACGGC
>JAEEOB010000087.1 GCA_016284045.1 Bacteroidaceae bacterium | reverse complement strand
CTGGTCGGTAGCCGTCTCGATATGGTCGCGTTTGAGTCTTGCCACGAAAATGACGATGCTGACAGCAATAGCCAGCACTATAAGCGACCATATCAGGCAAGATGCCTTGCCGAAAGTGAGTATCTTGTTCTTCTTATTGTTCATTTCCCTTCAATGTTAACCTTGATAATGCTTAGCACATCTTTTTCGCTAAAGTCCTTGCGGAATGTTATTGTGATGTTGCTCTCCTCGTATCCCATCTGCTGGAGCATAGGAACCAGCATTCGCGTGGCGCTCTCCTGTGCCATCTTGACAACGCCCATTTTCGGGATGTCGTTGACGATTGCCTTGCGCCCTTGCAACGAGTAGTCGGCCAGTTCCTTGTCGCTGAAGTTAGAACGGAACAGAGGCACGTGTTTCTTCACGTCGTCGTGATTAATTCGGGTGCTTGTCAGTTCCACCTGCGGGTCAGGGAGTATAATCTCTATCTTCTCGCCCTCGCGTTTCACGTTCTTCTCTGAGAAGTTCGCGAAGTCGATATACGCCTTTACCGTAGCATCCATCGGGATTGCCACCTTGCGAGAGCCGAGGGGCAGCGGAATGTCGAAGTCCTGTTGCAGGATGCTGCCCTTTATCTTCAGGTCATCGTCGTGAGTGATGATTTTATGCACCTGTATCTCTGCGGTATATAGCTTTGCACTCTTCTGCACCTGCATAATGAGTTTCGGGATGGAGTCTTGCGTCAGCTGGTTTTTCTGCAACTGCTCGGCAGAGTCGCTACAAGAGAATAGCGACACGATGACAACCAAAATAATCAAATAATCCCTCATGTGTTCCTTATTTATTGTGGGACAAAGATAATAGAAAAATCCATTCAAATGAAAATATGAAAGGATAAATTTTGATTTTAGACAGATTTTAGTTACTTTTGCATTAAATTTACCTGATATGAAGTATTTCGGAATCGCACTATTAGCCTCATTGTGCTTATTGTCAGCATGTAAGGAGGAAAAGAAAACAAAGGATATTATCACCCAGAAACCTGTTATCGTGAAGAAGCAGGGGCCTCAGGCGTTGGAGTCTACCGACAATACCGATGCCGTGCAATGGCTGGGAAAGACATATACCGTAGAGATTCATCGCCGCGCAGATAAGGAAATGCCTTTGACGCGAGACGAGTCGGGTGCCGAGTATTATGACAACCGCATTCAGGTTAAGGTGATTCGTCCTGACGGGACAGAGTTCTTCAGTCGTGAGTACACAAAACAGTCGTTCCGCGAATACCTGAATGAGTCGACACTTAAGGACGGCGCTTTGCTGGCGGTGGTATTCAATGAAGTGAAAGACGACCGTCTTGTACTTGCCGCAAGCGTGGGCTCTCCCGATGCTATGAGCGACGATTACGTGCCTTTCATTATAAGCATCTCTCGTATGGGTGACGTGCACATAGAAAAAGACAATCATCCCGACGAGATACCAGATGCAGAGCAAAACGCACAACAAGATACAGAAGATGAAGAAGACGGTGTTTAACGCCGTCTTCTTTTATTTTTTGCCATTATATACTATTGACCCCATAAGTCTATAAGACCAACAAGCCGAACATCTAATGCTTTTTAGACGACAAGTTTCTCGTATTCCGTTTCATCATAAACACGAAACACTCTTATTATTACCTCTACAAAAAGTGACAGTTGTCCCTTGTTACCCCCACTTTCTGCAACGAGATTAGCCATTTGGCCACAAAGTTCCTTCCAAGTGAGGTCAGGGTATTGAAATTCAGAACCACTCACATGTGCGCCAAGTATAGGGAAAAGCATCGGAACGAGGGGTTCGTGCATGCTTTTTGATACCTGCGAGAGCAGAATTTTGATGCACTCTGTGCCTTTTCCGAGCCTTGGCATCTTAGGTGCTGTCTGTTTTGTAATATCGTATTTCATTGATATACTGCTTTTTAGATAAAAAATTAAATGATAGAATCTTCCAATCTTCCAATTCCAATTAGTTTTTTTTGATATCCCCGCATCCTACATTTATATATAACTATCTATATATCAATTAGTTATACAATCTTTAGAAAGGGGTATATACTTAAATTGTACAACTGGAATTGGAAGACTGGAAGATTTTGACTGTTTTATTCACTCACTTTCCTCTACCAGGCCATCGAGTGCCCAGAGGAGTTCGTTGCTCACGGCCATAGCGTAGCGCACCACGTCGAAGCCCCTGCCTGTCTTTATAGGCTTGAAGTTAGGGCGCAGCGAGCCGTCGTCGCGGCGCGTCACGGTGATATACTCCCCGTTGAACACCCGCGGGTTTCGCTTCTCGGGAGCAGCCGGCTGCGTCTCCACGAAGGTGTAGTGAGCGTCCTTGCAGATGTACTCGTCCACGATGGTGTCGTTGTCGCGGCGCAGCACGCCCTGGTACTCCTTGCCCGTCTGCATGCTCGTGTCGCTACTGAGAATAGTCTTGAGGTCACAGCCCAAGTCTGTGTTGCGGTTCCAACCTTCATGGTCGGCGAAAAAAATCTTTTTCATTTCTGTTTTTACTTTCCGGGAAAACCCTCGGTCTCACACAAGGGGCCCTCCGCGCAACTCGGGAGTGAGACAGGCCTTCGGTCTTCGCTTGACCATTTCCCTCGTTGGTTGGTAGTGCAAAGATAAGCATCATTTTGCTGCTTTAAAAGGATTTTCGCGAATACAGATAGACGTCGGAAACGCCCTGTTTCTGGACATTTACGAGGGGTTTTGTCCAATAAGAAACCAAAAGACGAAGATAATGGACAAAATCGTTTCCCTCATCCAATAGTAATGGACAAAAAGCAGTAGGCCGCGTCCATTAACTGCAAAAAAAACAGACGCCCACGGCCTGTGAGCGTCTATTAAAACATCGGCAAAAAGAAGCGCGTCAGCACCTGCCGAGGCGGTTTTCAAAGTCAGAGGCGAATTTGCGTTCCATACCCCCGTTTGCGGCAGCCTCGGGGTCTGCCTTCTTGTAACTGTCGAAACGCGCCCAGACACTCTTCTTCTGAGGCAGTTCGTAACGCCCCTTGTAGGCAGACGAGAAATACTTGTAGCCCCTGGCAATGCCCAGCCCCGTCCAGCATACAAACTCCGCTATGACCGTGCTGTCCATCTTGTTGCCGCGCCCCCTCTCCGCGTAGTCGTCGAAGTTCATCATTATTTCCTTCGCCCTTGCACCCTTCTCAGGGTTGTCTACAAAGTAAAGCGCCTCCAGGTCATCCAGCCCGAACTGCGCACCACTCTCCACGGCACGCGAAGCGGCATAGCGCGTGATGCTGTCGATGTTGTACTTGTGAAAGCCCTCCTGCGCAAAAGCCTTCAGCGAGCCCGTCCTCTTGCTCTTCTTCAGCAGTTCGTCCTGACTCGCCTTCTCTTTCGACAGCATGCCTATCACGTCCTTCATGTCGCCCACGATGCTCTTGCATTGCTCGTTGAGCAACTGAAGGCAAAGCTCCGCGTCGTTGCTTATCATCGCCTCCTTTGTCAGTTCCTGATGGCATACGAACAGCACGGCCACCACGTTGGTGAAATACGCACCCATCTCGGCATAGAGCGTCGTGACACTTTCAGGAAACGACTCCAGCCCGTACATGTCGCGCCCACACTCGGCATAGGCCAGCGTCGAACTCACGAAAACCGACGAGCGGAAATCCCTTTCCTTCACGTTCTTCCTGCATATAGGCGTAAACCTCTTGTATATAATCTTCGTGCCCTTCAGCGTGCTTCGTATCTTGCGGAACAGCTTGTCGGCATCGCGGAAGCAGTTGTTGTCGTCCGTGGCCCACATCTTGTTGAACGTAGGCGCAATTTCCGACAGTCTGAGCAGTTCGCGCCGCGTCATGTTCAGCCGTTCGCGCACGATGCATATCAGTTGCTGTATCTTGCTTTCAGAGAAATGGCGGCGTTGAATGCCCTCGATAAACCTCACCTCCCCGTCCTTCTCGTAGTTCTTGATAACCTCGAGAATCCTTAGGAGGCCCTCCTTCGATTTCTCTATATCCGTCCAATGGATCATAGTTGATAAAAGAATTATTAGTGAAACATATATTTTATTTGCCCTCCAAAAGTACTAAAAAACAAAATCACAAGCAAGCAAAAGGCACAAAAAATTTTAGAAAGGAGGGAGAAGAAGGTAGAAGGAGATAGAGGAAGATAAAAGGAGGTAGAAGAAGATAGAAGAAGATAGAAGGAGAATTAACATTTTTTGCTTTTACTATTTCACTTTTAATTTTATATTTGTATCTTTGTCCCCAAGTACTGCTGAATCGTCGTAAACGGCGCGTGCCACGGCACGAATCCCTGAACGCAGGGTAGCAGTGCAATCTTATTGGAAAACGATAGCATCAGCTATTTATTCAGCATGTCTTGAAACCTCGGAAATTCCAATCCATATCTGACTATCAATAAATTACGAGTTTTGTTCTTAAACGTTGTTCTTTTAAAGGACGTGATTTATTGCACAAATTTACTACAATTCCATGATACTTTTGCTTGAAGCGAG
>JAEEOB010000086.1 GCA_016284045.1 Bacteroidaceae bacterium | reverse complement strand
TTACCAATATACAGCCCCCTACACGGGCGAGGCGGAGGAAATCCTCATCGAGAACACCGAGACACGCAAACAGCTAGAAAACCGTGAGAATGCCATGCGGCTTCTCCGTTCACAGCTCTACGACCGCGCGTTGAAGAAGAAGATGGCAGAGCAAGAGAAAATTGAGGCGGGCAAGAAGAAAATCGAGTGGGGCAGCCAGATACGCTCATACGTTTTTGATGACCGTAGGGTGAAAGACCACCGCACCAATTATCAGACCTCTGACGTGACGGGCGTGATGGACGGAAAAATTGATGATTTCATCAAGGCATATCTGATGGAGTTTGCCGCAGATGGAACGAATTGATTAATAAAATCGGATGCTTTTAAGGATGGTTCTAAAAATTCACTCACATAAATTCAAAAAATAATCCGACATAATTATTTGAACCACCCTTAAATCATACATCTTAAATTATTTAATTCTGAAATCAAAATGGTGAACTACGAAATCGAAAGGAAATTTCTCGTGATAGGGGAATTCAAGTCGCTGGCATATAGCCACAGCCATATCGAACAGGGTTATTTTGAATCGGCTCCGGGAAAGACCATCCGTGTGCGCATCCGCGATGATAAAGCTTATCTTACTATCAAAGGTCCTTCTGACGACGGAGGACTGTCTCGCTATGAGTTTGAGACTGAAGTTCCGATTGATGACGGTCATCAGCTGATGAAATTATGCCGTCCTGGAAAGATTGACAAAACACGATGGCTTATCCAAAACGGCAAGCACACCATAGAGGTGGACGAGTTTCATGGTGACAACGAAGGACTGATTATCGCCGAGATAGAACTGAAAAGCGAGGATGAAACCTATGAGAAGCCCGATTTCCTTGGCAAGGAACTTACTGGCGACAAACGTTTCTATAACTCTCATCTCATGCGTATGCCTTACTGTGTGTGGAAAAACGCGTTTCTGAAAGAGTTGAGAGATGATGGGTTAGTTTAAGTTTTTTTTGAGCTTAAGGCAGAAGGGGGGCTGCGTAAGCAATGCAGCTTACCGAACAGCAAGAGCAATTAGAATAATCAGAATAATCTGATTATTCTTTTTTTCTCTTCATGAGAAAAAGTCCAATGGGCAGTGCGATCAGCACACCAATGCTGTTGGCAATGAAGTCGATAACGTCACCGTTGCGGCAGGTAGTGAGATATGCTTGTCCTAGTTCCATCAGTCCGCCTAATGCGATAGGAAACAGCACAATCCACAGCAACCATTTCATCCAGTTTTTTTTGCTGTGTCCGTTGCGGTGAAAATCAAACCAATACACGAGACAAAGACCACCGTACATCACGAAATGAATCCATTTGTCCCATAATGGCACATAGCCTAATTGCGGTACTTCGGGCATGGGGGACAAACTGAGTATGACTACAGCCAATGTGATGAGAATGGAGGGATAATAGCACTTAATTTGAGCCATTTTTGCAGATTAATTGAATGAATATGCAAATTTACGAAAAAAAATCGTAAATTTGCATATTTATGCGTTTCTATCTGCATGAGTCATGGAAAGAGAAAATTTCGGAAGTAAATTCGGGGCAATTTTAGCCACAGCCGGATCGGCTGTCGGACTTGGAAATATCTGGCGTTTCCCCGTCGAGACAGGTAAGAACGGCGGAGCCGCTTTCATCCTTATATATATCGCTTGTATCCTTTTGCTGGGACTGCCACTCATGCTGAGTGAGTTTATGATTGGCCGTCACACACAGTCGAATGCCACTGGTGCTTACCACAGGCTGGCACCGGGCACACCATGGAAATGGGTGGGACGCATTGGCGTGTTCGCCGGTTTCATTGTGCTCAGTTATTATTCCGTTGTGGCGGGATGGACTTGTAAATATGCGGTGCTGGCTATAGGAAATCAGTTTGAGGGTGCTGACCCCGCCCAGTTGAAATCGCAGTTCCTGGAGTTCTCTTCTCATCCTTGGGAACCGCTTGCCTATCTGGTCCTGATGATTGTGCTCACCCATCTTGTCGTGGTGATGGGCATAAAGAAAGGTATTGAGAAATGTGCGAACATCCTGATGCCTGCTCTCTTCATCATCATCGTGGTGCTGGTGGTTTGTAGTGTGCTACTGCCTGGTGCAGGCGAAGGACTGACATTTTTGTTGAAGCCCGATTTCTCGAAAGTGAATGGTGGTGTGATACTCAGTGCTTTAGGTCAGGCGTTTTTCTCGCTCTCGCTCGGGCTGGGTTGCCTTTGCACCTATGCCTCCTATTTCAAACGCTCGACCAATCTGCCAAAGGCTGCGGTAAGTGTCATCACAGTTGATTCGCTTATTGCGCTCATGGCTGGATTCATTATTTTCCCTGCCACTTCAGCTGCCGGGATGCCGCTTGACTCTGGCACGATGGGACCGGACCTGATATTTATCACCCTCCCGCATGTGTTTCAGCAGGCGTTCGCTGGTCTGCCGTGGCTGGCATACATCTTCTCCGTGCTCTTCTTCCTGCTGCTGATTATCGCCGCGCTCACCAGCACTATCTCAATGCATGAGATTGTCACCTCGTATATGAAAGAAGAATACAAGTTGAGCCGTCCGAAGGCAGCCACGGTGGAGACGGTTGCTTGCATCGTCATCGGTGTGCTATGCAGCCTGTCGTTCGGCGTGCTTGGCGATGTGTCAGTCTTTGGACGTACTATCTTCGATTTCTGCGACTGGATTGTGTGTGAATTCTGCATGCCGATAGGAGGCATCCTCATTTCTATTTTTGTGGGATGGTACTTGAAGAAGCAATTGGTAAAAGACGAAATAACAAACGGGGGCACGCTTCGTGTGCCCTTGTTCAACGTACTGATATTCGTTCTCAGGTATGTCGCCCCTGTGGCCATCCTGCTTATTTTCCTTGATCAGTTCGGGGTCTTTATTTAAGCAGTAGTTACAGTTTTTTATAAACTTTATAGAAGTATTAGTTTCCAAAAATAGTTGAAAAATGTCAAAGCGTGAGAATTTTGGTACAAAGATAGGTGCAGTGCTTGCGGCAGCAGGGTCCGCAGTGGGGCTGGGCAATATCTGGCGTTTTCCGATCGAGACGGGAAAGAACGGCGGTGCTGCTTTCATCCTGGTATATATCGCATGCATCATTTTGTTGGGACTTCCACTGATGATGAGTGAGTTCCTGATTGGACGCAACACACAGGCGAACACAGCCCGTGCTTATCAGAAGCTGGCTCCTGGCACCTCTTGGAAATGGGTGGGACGTCTGGGTGTGTTCACCGCTTTCTTCATCATGTCATATTACGGCGTTATAGCAGGTTGGACCATTGAGTATGCCGTGCTGGCCATCGGCAACCAGTTTGCGGGCAAGACGCCAGCTGAGTTCGCACAGGTGTTTACAGACTTTTCGTCATCCACATGGCTTCCGCTGTTGTGGATGGTGGTGTTTGTGCTGATGACCCATTTCGTTATTGTGAAAGGTGTGACGAAAGGTATTGAGCGGTGGTCAAAAGTGCTGATGCCCATGCTGTTTATCATCATCATGATTCTCGTGGGCTGTTCTGTCACACTGCCCAATGCTTCTGAAGGGGTGTCTTTCCTGCTGAAGCCCGAATGGAGTAAAGTTGACGGCAGCGTGGTGCTCAGTGCGATGGGACAGGCGTTCTTCTCTCTCTCGCTCGGCATGGGCTGCCTGTGTACTTACGCATCTTATTTCGACAAGAACACGAGTCTCGGCAAGACGGCGGTGCAGGTGTGTGTCATCGACACCATCATCGCGCTGATGGCAGGATTCATCATCTTCCCCTCCGCCTTCTCTGTTGGAATCAGACCGGAGGAATCGGGACCGGCTCTGCTGTTTATCACCCTCCCTAACGTATTTCAGCAGGCGTTTGCCGGTGCTCCATGGATAGCTTATATTTTCTCTGTGATGTTCTATCTGCTCGTCATCGTGGCAGCACTCACTAGCACGATTTCGCTACATGAGGTGGTCACTTCCTATATGGCAGAGGAGTTTCACATGCCGCGCAAGAAAGCGGCGGCATGGGAGACCGGAGGCATTATCTTCTTCGGCATCTTCTGCTCGCTCTCGTTCGGTGTGCTCAGTGGCATCACGGTCGGAGGAGAGAACATCTTCGGGATATTCGACTGGGTAGCTGCGAAAATATGCCTGCCTGTAGGCGGAATGTTCATATCCCTCTTCGCGGGATGGTATCTCGACAAGAAACTTTTCCGTGACGAAATCACCAACTATGGGGAATCAAGAGCGCCTTACGTGAAAATCCTCATTTTCATACTGCGCTATGTGGCACCGGTTGCTATTCTCGCCATCCTGCTCAACGAAATCGGCGTGCTCTCTCTGCTCAACTGACAACTGTTTTTCTACAACGATTTTTCGAATTTTTCAAATGAACAATGCCAAACTTGTTTGAGTATTGTCATGAAAAAGAGAATTTTTGTGCAAACGAGTGCAGAGCCGAACTTGTTCGAGCTATGCCGAGTGCAGCCGAAAATGCGTTATAACGAAAAACTGCGAAGCGAATCTG
>JAEEOB010000085.1 GCA_016284045.1 Bacteroidaceae bacterium | reverse complement strand
TCCATCCTCATCGATAAGTACGGGATTTACAAGGTCAGCACGGTCATAATTGAAACCGTCACCACAGTTGCTCACCACGATTTTGAGCTGTTCTGCATCCGTCACGTCAGCCTCAAGCGTCACCGACCTGGTTCCCTTCCTGCTGATGAGTCCTGACCTTGCCACCGAATTATCCTGCTCAGAGGTAATCGGGTTCTGACAGAACACCATAAAACGTATACTCGTTGTGGCGTTAGACTGGTTGATACCCGAGTCGTCGGCAGCTGCCATAGCTTTGAACCGCACCACATCCATGTCATCCGGAATCTGGAAAAAAATGGCGGCATTTGCATCGGCAGAGAATCCCCGGTCGTAGCTCACCCCCATCACTTTCATCTTTCCCCCATTGTCCACGTTCTTGTTCTCGTAGATACGGTTGAAATACGATTTTGTATATTCACGTGTCTTATAGTAGCCAGTAAGCGGTACTTCTGTGCCGTCGCGCAATATAAGTGTCGGATTGATCCAGTCGGCATGGTCATAGTTAAAGTTGTCGCCGCCGTCGTCAATCACCAGCACCAGTGTTCTCTCCCCCTCCGGCCATTCTATATCCACATCCACGGCATGTCCGTCGGTTGTGTATGCCACGATCTCGCTCCTGTAAAGTGCTTTCTGCCCCACTACCCAACGGGTATTATCGCGCTGAAAAAGAGCCAGATAACGGTTACCTGTGGCTGGATCGACAGAAGTCCACGCCACACGTCCCAAGTCCTCGTCGTTCATCACCTGACGTGCATCCTGACCGTATTTATGCATCTGATGATATTCTTCGTTAGTCAGCAGTGAGAGTGTGAACTCATCGTTTTTAGTCATCTCACCTCCGAAGAAAAGCGGTGAATGGCAGATGCCCCAGAGCGTCATCATCGTAAGCTGCTCATTCGGTGTAAGCCGTGTCCACCTGCCTCCGTCAGCACCGGTATATCCTGAATCACCGATGGTCATAGAAATCTGTCCGAGCGGCAACATGTCGCAGTCGGCATAATTACCCGGGCGAGCATACTGACTCCACACATCCGCCTCGTTGAAAACAGCATCGACAGCACTCCAGTTGTCCCACAAGTCATCCATCATGCGCCACATATTGGCGTTGTCCAAACATTCCTGTGCATACTGATACTGTGTCTTTCCTGGAGAGAGCGAAAGCACGATGGGATGTCCGGTCTGGTCGATAGCCTTGCGTATCATATGAATCTCATCTGTATAGAAAGGGCGACTGAGATCATCGATTTTCAGGAAGTCAACACCCCATTCCGCATAGAGGTCCATGATGCTATTGTAATAGAGCTGTCCGGCGGTGTTGTTACGCACCAGCAGATTGTCCTTCAGCCATGTGCATGGTGAAGAAGTACCATTATAAACTTGGCTCCATGCCGTCTGCTCACTTCCTTTCAACTTATACGAGCTTCCAACCACGTTTTTGGGCACCCCACGCATAATGTGGATACCGAATTTCAGCCCCATCTGATGAATTTTGTCGGCAAGCGGCTTAAATCCCATGTTCTTACCATCAACCATACATGATGGAAAACGGCGCGGCGAAGGCAGGTAGCGTCCATACTCATCGAGCACATAATCCTGATCGCCCCGCTGATTATAGTATCCACCTCCTAATGAAGGGTGGTTGCAATACCAACGGATATCGATAACCACATACTCCCAGCCGTAGCGGATAAGGTCGTGATCCACGATGTATTGTGCGTTTTGAAGCACTTCTTTCTCAGTCACTGACGAGTAGTAACAGTCCCAAGAATTCCAGCCCATAGGTGGTGTCATCGCCCACGTACGGAAAGTAGCGATATCGCTGTTCTCCGCTGTCTGTGCAGCCATTCCCACACAAAAGACAAGCAAGAGGCATGAGAAAGTAAGACGAATATGTTTCATATCTAAAAAACAATAAGAGCGGATATGCAATATACCCACTCTTAAAAGACAAATAATAAAACTTATGCCTTGCGAGCGTCACGGATATATCCGAGCGCTTCCTTGCACATATCAGTGACATACTGCCAGTCTTGTGCCTTGACCTTGTCGGAAGGGAAGAGCTTACTGCCCATACCCACACAATAAACGCCGGCTTTCACCCATGCTGTGAGGTTTTCCTTCGTGGGAGCCACACCTCCGGTGACCATGATTTTAGACCATGGCATCGGTGCTTTCAGCCCTTTCACAAACGCAGGTCCATAGACATCACCCGGGAACACCTTCGTGAGATCGCATCCCAGCTCCTGTGCCTTTCCCACTTCGCTGACAGAGCCACATCCTGGACAATAAGGCACAAGACGACGGTTGCATACTGGTGCGATGTCAGGATTGAAAAGCGGTCCCACCACGAAGCAGGCACCCAGCTGGATGTAAAGAGCTGCCGTGGGTGCATCAACCACGGACCCCACACCCAGCGCCAATTCTGGGCATTCTTTATCTGCAAATTTCACACACTCAGCAAACACCTCATGTGCAAAATCGCCACGGTTTGTAAACTCAAAAGCACGCACCCCACCATCGTAGCAAGCTTTGATTACTTGCTTTGCCACCTCAGGATCTTTATGGTAAAAAACCGGCACCATGCCAGTCTCACCAATTTTTGCCATAACGGCCAATTTATCGAATTTGGACATAAAATTTATTTACGATTTAATGATTTACGATTGTTAAATTATTTGGATATTTGGACATTTAACTATTCTGCATATAGGGACTTTCTTTATGTATGTCCTTCCGTTGTCAAACAGATACGCGCTGTAGTGTGCCAACATACTAAAAGCAAGAAAAAAATGCAAAATCTAGAAGCCAAAAACTAAAAAATTAAAAGCTAAAGAAAAAAGCAAATCACCTCTGGACGCGTCCACTGGCATTGCCGGCTGCAAGCGCTTCCACCTCAGCTTCGCTGACAAGGTTGAAGTCGCCCGGGATGGTGTGCTTGAGCGCAGATGCAGCCACAGCAAACTCGAGCGCCTCGCCCTGTGTAGGTTTGGTGAGCAGACCATGAATGAGTCCACCAGAGAAAGAGTCACCTCCTCCCACGCGGTCAATAATCGGGTTGATTTCGTAGCGCTTAGACTGATAGAACTCCTTGCCATCGTAGATGAGTGCTTTCCATCCGTTATAAGTGGCACTGAAGCTCTCACGCAGGGTGCTGACCACATACTTGAATCCAAACTCAGCAGCCATCGCCTTGAAGATCCCCTCATAACCTGCTGCATCGGTCTTACCTCCCTCCACGTCAGCATCCGGCTTGAATCCGAGGCAAAGCTCGGCATCCTCCTCGTTACCGATGCACACATCTACATACTGCATGAGCGGTCTCATAATCGAAATGGCTTTTTCTGAGGTCCACAGCTTCTTGCGGAAATTGAGGTCGCAGCTGATAGTCACTCCGTGCTTCTTGGCGGCAATACATGCCTGACGCAAACACTCGGCACTAGCATCGCTGATGGCAGGTGTAATTCCAGACCAGTGGAACCAGTCTGCCTTCTGAAAAATCTTATCGAAATCGAAATCCTCGGGCTTAGCTTCTGCGATGGCAGAGTGTGCGCGGTCGTAAATCACTTTCGACGGACGCATCGATGCGCCAGTCTCGGCATAATACAGTCCGATACGGTCGCCGCCACGTGCGATGGCATCAGTGTTAACTCCGTATCTGCGCAAAGCATTGACGGCAATCTGTCCGATTTCATGCTTCGGAAGTTTTGAGACGAAGACAGACTCATGCCCGTAGTTGGCACAGCTGATGGCCACATTAGCCTCACCTCCGCCTGGGATGATATTGAATTTATCTGTCTGGATAAAACGGTAGTTTCCTTCAGGGGAAAGGCGAAGCATAATTTCGCCCATAGTAACGATTTTTGCCATATTATTTATAATTTGAGTTAGTATTATTGACAAAGTTAAGTATAATTTTTCAGATTTTCGCCGTTTTTCGCTATTTTTCAATAAAAAAGATGAAGATAATGGTTATTAGTTGGAAAAACGGGAAAAAATGGTTAACTTTGTGTAAAATTAAAAGGAAGATAAATTATTATTTTTAGTGAATAGTGAATAGTTTATTTACTACAGATAAAACCTAAAGACTAACTAAAACTGAAAAATGGAGATACATTCAAAAGTAAGGATAAAAGACATCGCAGAGCGTGCTGGCGTGTCAGTCGGCACAGTTGACCGTGTACTCCATGGCCGAACTAACGTGTCAGAGCTAAGCCGCGAGAAGGTGGAGCGCGCCTTGAGCGAGCTGAATTATGTTCCGAACCACTATGCGAGTGCGCTGGCTAGCAACAAGATATACAAAATTGCAGCGATTCTGCCGATGCATGAGGTTGACAGCTACTGGGCCCGAGTGGAGAAGGGACTGGAAGAAGGTCTTCAACGTTATTCCGATTTCAAGATCTCCTATCAGATATTCCGTTACGATCCATTCAACGACAACTCGTTTGAGGTTCAGACTCAACTGCTATTGGAATGGGAACCATTCGCCGTAGTGATCGGTCCTATATTCAACTTCAACATAATGAGCAAATTCGTCGACAAACTCGACCTGGCAGAGATTCCTTACGGACTGATTGACTCCAACTGGCCGGAATTCAACCCTGTGGCTTTCTATGGTCAGGATTCCATCCGCAGCGGTGAATTCGCCGCCCGTATCATCCTCATGGCAGCAGCAAGTTCAAAGAAAATCGCCCTGTTCAAACTGATGGGTGAGGGCCGCGTAGCAAGCCGCCAGCAGCTAAACCGTGAGGTAGGATTCCGTAAATACATGGAAGAGCACAGTCCAGACACAGAGATTGTGGAACTCAGTCTGTTTGTGTATGACAAGGCAGGAGTTAAAGAGCGTCTGAAATCATTTTTCACAAAAAACACCGATATTTTCCATGGTGTTTCGTTTAACTCTTCGATTCACACCATCGCAAACTTTCTGAAGAAAGAAATGCCTCGTCACCGTCATGTGACACTCTTAGGCTACGATGCCATCGACGCAAACGTTGCTTGTATCAAGGACGGCAGCGTGGATTTTCTTATCGCCCAGCACCCTATGCGACAGGGGTTGAACTGCATACGCACGATGATAAATGCCTGTGTGCTCCATTATAAGCAAAACCGGAATCACTACATGGCCATCGACCTGTTAACCAAAGAAAATATCGATTTCTATAAGGATTAGATTAATTACATCCAGTCTTCCTGATAGCGATCATTGTTGAGTACATCAACTGGGATGAACTCAACGAAGTCGAGCTGCCATTTCTGCGCATCTCCATCAACGAGCATGTTTTTGATACGGAACCAATGTTCATCACTCTGGCGGAAATACTGGGTGGTGATGATTTTTCGGATAAGCACATTGCCGTCGGTTCGGCAGTTGCCAGTGCCAGTGGTCTGCTCTGGCCACTCTGACCCATGCCCTCTATAGGAGAATGGTCCCCGCATATAGCCTCTGCTACGAAGTGATCGGTCGGACTCAATGCCCATATCCTCCTCTTCATCAGACGCAGTCCACCCTATCCTCTCGTCTCTGGATTCTATTCTGACATCGAGTGGTATTCCCAACGGACGCATGGTTGTTCTATCGGTTGATGTGCCCAAATAGAACTGCATGAACCCTCCGAGAGGCCAGGGATAATACACAATACGCATCTCATAGCTGCCAGTTGGAAGGGGCGGCAGCTTGATTGCCAGGTCGTAATTACCCCATCCCTGGAATGTGTCAGACTCCCAAGAGCGGTAGTTGGACCGCAGCGTATATCTCAGTTTGTTGTTGTCGTTGTAGCAGCAGACATTGTCGAAGTAATCGAGTGGAAACGCCATTCTAAGCCCCTCCCCACCCCCATTCATAACGCTTAGCTCGGCTGTGGTAAGGAATTTCGCCTTATTGTTGATGAGCTCGGGAAGAAAATTAGCCGTATCAAATCTCAAGCGCTCATGGAGTACTTCGTTTTTCACTGCCCAATCATACACCAGCATGTCGGTGATGGCATGGATATGTCCGTTATATGCCTGGCGGTCGAGAGATGTGTCAATTCGGATTTTCTCCCGAGTGGTTCCGTGCATTGCTTGAGAACCCAGGGTGCCTATCTCGTCTGTGAGGGTGTTGTTTGGACGGTAGCGGTTGATGTAAAGATGTTTGCTAGAACCGTCGGTGCTCGTCCCGCAAGCAAAAGCCTGGGGTTCCCACACTTTGATGAGAGTATTAGGTAAGAAAGTCTCATAGTAATCGTAAGGCTCACCACCACACAATGTGTTGTTGAAATTCCAGCTGGGGTCGCTTCCCCGTTCAAACACAAACTGTCCCTTCGCCATGTCGGCATATAAGATATGGTAGCGTATGAACATATTCAGCGCATTCCACTGGTTGGTGTAGTCGTTGCCTGTGCTGACTTCGATGCCCTTCTCGCTGACATAGTCGTACCATCCCCTGCAGTCCTTATACTGGCAGTTGGCATATTCGATGAGATCTGGAAGCGAATGGATTCCGTTTTTCGCCATCACCTTGTCGGACTCAGCAAGAATCGTATAGCCCACCCTACACCTTTCAGGCCAATAGAGGGTCGCAGTCTTCACCCCCGTGTATTCGCTGACATCCCAGTCGTCATTGATGGTGAACACCTTGCCCTTGTCGGTTTTAGTGAGAAGCTTACCTAATCCTGTAAGCCGGAATGCCTCGATAAAAATAGAGAATCCCTCCACATGCTCCAGCTCATCGGAGATGAGACGTGTGGAGCGTCCAATCACCTTGTCAGTAACATGGCAAACACCATTAACTGCCTTGTTATCAGGGAAAACGATTCTGGCGTTGTTAAGGAAAGTGGATCCGTTACTTACAAATGTTGAAAGACTCACACCAAGCACTGTGTTAAGGCTCCCCGACGACTCAGCAAGGTTGACGATAGCGTATGATCCGTTAAGCAGATGATACTCAGCGATATCATGGCAGAGACTGTCTGTCAGTCCTTGCAAAGAGTTCTCAGTCAGTCCGTTGTGGAGTATCCGACATTCAGAGTCGTTCCATAGGCTGTCGATATACTCATCAACAGCCCGGTTGACCGGTGCAAAACACGTGTACTCACCCCATGCGCCAAGCCGCTTGTCAAGCCCGATGCGCGACAAGATATAATGAAACGAAGACAGCTCTTCGTTACTGGTGATAAAATCGTTAATGGAAATGTCTGTAGTCGTATATAGGTCGTCACCTTCAGGTTCGTTCTGGCATCCTACAACAAACATCATTATGCATATCATAATGGTGATATACATCTTTATTCCCCCAAAATGTTTATTGTGCGGATAGTCACCCATGGGCTATCTCTCAGTTAGTTTTTTAGTTGACAGTTTAAGATTTCAGTGACCACAAGGAAGGTTTCCGAACATACATAAAGTAAGACACAACTTATTTCTTCAGGAGGTTAATAAGGAAAGCTGTGACAGACATAAGCAAGCTCAAACTTGAAAACCATACTGTGACCTCTGAACTGAGAGCCGCATTCCTGATTTTTGTATCGTTCTGACGTACATAAAGGACATCATTCTGCTGAAGCTGATAGAACGGCGAGTTGATCATATCAGCAGATGTGGGGTCAAGAATATAGATATTCTTATTACCGTTAGCATCCTCTCTGACAAGCTTCACCTCGTCCCTCTTTGCCTGAAGACCCATGTCTCCAGCCATAGCAAGCGCCTCATAAATATTTATTTTTCCTGTTGAGACTGTATATTGCCCAGGTTTTCCAACTTCTCCTAAAATAGAAATCTTGAAGCTTTCCATCTCAACAGTAACTACAGGCTTATTCTTGAGGTAAGTACCAGTAAGCCTTCCAGCAATATAATCCTGCAGTTCGTTGATAGTCATGCCCTTGACATATATTTCACCGAGAATGGGGAAATTGATTGTACCGTCGTTAGACACCTGATAATCAATTGCTCCACCACCCGTAGCGGAACCACCTATTGAACTCCTTGTCAAGTTAAACATTCGGGACACCTCAGCATTCTCAGGTGTGACGACATAAATATGGAGCACGTCTTTCGGCATGATTCTGGCGTCATAAAGACCTTTTGCAAGCGACAAATCTATAGAATCACTGTTCTGCATATATACCACGTTCTTATAGTTCGACTTGCAACCGTTGAACATTATCATCATCGCGCATGCAAATGCGGTGAAAAGCAACAATTTCTTCATAGGAAAAGCATTAAAAAAGAATAATCTTCAATAAAAGCATATAATTTTTGCAAAGTTACAAAAAAGAATTCATAATACACAATTTTAGTTGTTAGTTTTTAGTTTTTAGACTTTAGTTTTTAGTTTTTAACAGAAAAAGAAAGTAAAAAGTGAAAATGTAAAAAGTTAAAAAGGCATATACAGCAGGAGGACACTTCCGTAGAAATGTCCTCCTCTGCTGATGAGAATCTTCCAAGAGATTCCTATATATTTACTACATTGTACTGCCTATTCTTCATCAAGCTGCACAGCGAAACTACGAGCCTGTCCAGCTGGTGTCTTTCCATAAATCCAAAGTGTCTGTTCCTCTGATGTCTGCGCATTTTTGAATGCTTTTTCCAGATCTGGTACAGACTTGACAAGCTGATTGTTACACTTGAGGATGATGAACTTCTCAGGCACTCCTGCATCCTTGAGGATACCATCCTTGAGCTTGTTAACTTGGACACCGTATGAGAGGTTAAAGTCTTTTTTCTGTCCTTCAGTCAGCTCCTTGAACTCAGCGCCCAGGACATCGATTTTTTGCGATTTCACCACATTGGTATTTCCTTTTTCATTTCGGAAAGTAATTTTCGCAGTTCTCTGCTTCTTGTCTCTTATGTATGTGACGATGGCAGTCTCTCCTGGGCTGTATTTAGTTGTAGCCTCCTGAAGTTCGGACATCTTTGTGATTTTTTTGTCTCCGAGAGCTGTGATCACATCACCTTCTTTAAGACCTGCTGCTGCTGCTGCTCCGTCGTCGAGGACCTCAGCTACATACACGCCTTCGTTAGTTCCGAAATCCTTATCGAACTTCTCATCCTTCTGTTTCTGAGCGTCGATATAGTTGTGTAAATCCATACCCGACACACCGAGCATCGCGCGCTGTACGGTTCCGTATTTCTGCAGGTCTCCCACCACTTTCTTCATGATAGAAACAGGAATGGCGAATCCATAGCCAGTGAACGAGCCTGTACGACTATAAAGCATGGCATTAATACCCACGAGCTCACCCCTTGCATTGACGAGGGCTCCACCACTGTTACCCTGGTTGATGGCAGCGTCAGTCTGGATAAACGATTCTATACCATTCTGAGATCCACCGACGTGGCGGGCCTTTGCGCTGACGATTCCAGCAGTGACTGTTGATGTGAGGTTAAACGGGTTTCCTATGGCGAGCACCCACTCTCCCACTTTGAGAGCGTCAGAGTCGCCTATGGTGATAGCCGGAAGATCTGTGGCGTCCACCTTAATCAATGCCAAGTCTGTTGTAGAGTCAAGTCCTATCACACGTCCCTCATATTCACGGTTATCGTTAAGTGTAACAGTGATTTCCTCCGCACCTTCCACAACATGGTTGTTTGTTACAATATATCCGTCGTTAGAGATGATGACTCCAGATCCTGCACCCTGCTGTTTTGGTGTCTGAATCTGCCTTTTCTGACTTCCGCCTCCGTTCCCTCTTCCAAAGAAATCGCCGAAGAAATCCTCAAAGGGATCAAAATAGTCGATAGTCTGGGTTTTTCCAGCTATAGTAACCTTGATATAGACAACAGTGGGACATGCCTTCTCTGCTGCCTCTGTGAGATCGACTGGCTGCACGGGCGTACCCTTGATAGCTGATTCCTTGAATAAGGTGTTAGTGATTTTCACGTTGTCGCTAGGAAATTCCACATCTCCACATGCCTTACCCACCCATGAGAAGGCAAAAGCACCAGTTACTCCTGATAAAAGCGCAATGGCAAAAACCATGCCATAGATTCTTTTCAAAGACTGTTTCATAATTGTTAAATAGATTATTGTTTATTTAATTATATATATCAAATTATGAATTTAAAACATCTTATATGTTAAAAACGGGCAAAAATTAACTTTTCGACCGCTAAATTATAGAAAAGTTTAAAGCCAACAAAACATTTCACAATAATTAAACCATGTATTTGAAATAGTTTAACATTTAGAAGATGTTCTTTAACGTTTCATTATTCGTCTTTAACAGTTTAGCTGTCAGAATTAGTTATTAGTGGGGAAAGGTTCATTCGAAACCAATTATAATAACAAAACACACTAAAGTGCGTCTCTGTTACCAATTATTATGATGATTATGAAGAAGCCCGTCTGAACATCTCAACTGATACAAAAAAGGCAAGTAGATGTTGAAACATATACCTGCCCCTTTCTTCCCTTATTGAATTTATGGTTTGTATTCACCGAGAACTTTCAGCCGGTTCCCTTCCAAGCTGACATTAAAGAAATGAGGACGTCTGTCCACATGGTCCTGTGATATCTTCTTATGGCTATGAAGCGACATGAGTGTTCTTCCGTCGAAAGTGGTGAAAAGCATTCCATGTCCAAAATTGGGCGGTGTGATTGGCTGCGGTTCCTGAATCCAAGGTCCGTCGAGCGTTCCGCTTTGAGAATAAGCCACTCCCTGTGTATAAATGTCTCTTATCCAACTAGTCCATATCATGCCCAATTTTCCTGTTGCCGTTCTGAAAAGGAATGGTCCGTCTGTGACCATATTGGGTCTGACTGACCCGTCATCAGTGGTTTCCCTGCTCCAAGGCGACTCACTTGCCTTGAAAAGTATTTTTGCATTCCCCATTGTCGTCGAAAAGTCATCAGTAAGGAGGATTTTCTCCACTGTCCCGTTTCTGTTCTGGAGCCACTCATGGCAATAGACCATATAGGGCTTATTGTCGGTATCAAACCAGAGTGTTGCATCAAGAGTGGGTTTATCGGCAGGCAAATAGTTTTTATCACTGACAGGGATATAAGGTCCATCAGGACTATTGCTGACAAGTACGTGGCATGCTCTCCTTGGAATAATATTCGCTTGTACCGTGTCGATATTTACTGCCATGTTAGTGAAAGTAGCAAAGAAATAGTATTTGTCTTTATATTTGTGGATTTCTGCCGCCCAAACCATTGGTTTAGGTCCCATCCACGACTGAGGATTGATTTTAAAAGGTCTGTAAGGACCTTCCCATTTTGCGAGGTCTTTGCTTTTCCACAGCATCCCCCCCGTGCCAGTCATGTAGTAGGTTTGTGAGATTGTGTCAGCAAAGACAAAAGGGTCACTCATCCTGATGGAGTCAAGGGGAACATCTTTCCTGACATTGATTTTAATATCGTATGCCTGAGCTTTAACTGTCCCTGTAAGCATTGTTGCCGCCACGAAAGCCATCAGGCAAATAATTGTAGTTTTTTTCATAAGTTATTTAGTTTTCAGTTTATTTTAGTCTAAGGACAATAAGACTTAAAGTCAGATTCTGTTGACAGCACCCACACCGTTGATTGTCCGTATGTTCTTTATCATCTGATTAACCTCTTCAGTGTTCTTCACCTGCATTGTGACAGTGCAGTTGAACATATCGTTGTCACACTGGACGACAAGCTTTTTGATATTGACATTATGCTGTGTTGAGATTATTCTCGTCAAATCGTTAAGCAGACCTATTCTGTCAATTCCCTGTATTTCTATAGTAGCAATGAATCTAGTGGATTCACCAATATTCCAAGTTGCCTCCAAGATACGGTTACCATGATTCGCCTTGAGTTTCTGTGCCACCCAACAGTTTAGCTGATGGATAACCACATGGTTTTTCTCGTTGAGATACCCCATGACAGAGTCACCGGGAATGGGGTTGCAACAGTCAGCAAGTGAAGATTGTTTCTGCAAACTTGTCTCATTGATGACAAATACTTTTTTTACATTGATTTCTTCAGCAGAATTCCGTCCAGCTGTATCTGCATTTTTATTATCGTTGTCCTTTTTCCTTCCAAAAGGAATGTATCGCTTCCATCCGGTACTCGATGTTTTCTGCTTCACTGCATCGACATCCCTTGAAGCCAGCAAAACTTTACCCTCTGCAATATCCAAAAACAGCTCCTGTGCATTTTGGTCCCCATGCAATTTGACGATTCTCTCAACCCCAACGCTATTGTATGACAAATCTTCTTTCTTGAAGAATTCCTTTAGCGTGTCTTCACCTTTCTTCCGTTTCTCCCGTTCCTCTTTTCGTATGACACTATGTATTTTGTTGGTGGCCTTCGCCGTTTTCACGAATTTCAGCCACTCTCTCCTCACTTTCACGGAGTTTGCAGTAAGAATTTCCACCTGGTCTCCGCTTCTCAGCTTATGGCTTACAGACACAAGCTTATGGTTCACCTTTGCTCCGATACAGTGTGTGCCAAGTATTGTATGGATGGAGAAAGCAAAATCGAGCACCGTGCTGTCTGTCGGCAGTGTTTTCAGCTCGCCTTTAGGTGTGAACACAAATATCTCTGATGCAAAGAGGTTAAGCTTGATTGTTGACAGAAAGTCCATAGCATCGGGCTGTGGGTCATCGAGAAGCTCCTTGATAGTTGTTAGCCATTTCTCAAGTTCCTTCTCTCCTTCCCCCTCTCCCGACACACCGTCACCATCCTTGTATTTCCAGTGTGCGGCATATCCTTTCTCAGCCACCTCATCCATTTTTCTGGACCGAATCTGCACCTCAATCCATTCACCGTCCTTAGACATGAGCGTGACATGCAACGCCCTGTATCCGTTCGACTTGGGGTGTGACACCCAGTCACGAAGCCTATCGGGATGTGCTTTATAGAAATTACACATCGCGACATAGATGTTGAAACATTCCTGCAGGACATTGTTCTCATCCTTAGGCTCAAAAATGACCCTTACCGCAAGAATATCAAAAATCTCCTCAAAATTCAGGTGTTTGTTCTCCATCTTTTTCCAGATGGAATATGGTGTTTTGACCCTGGCCTTAATCTCATGGACAATTCCCCGTTTGGTAAGCTCTGCCGATATCGGTTTGGTGAAATTTTCGAACAGGAGATTACGTTTCTCTTCTGTGTCTTTGAGTTTGTTGACAATATCCTGATATTCCTTAGGATGTTCATACTGGAAACTAAGGTTCTCGAGCTCACTTTTGATTCTGTTGAGACCGAGTCGGTAGGCTATAGGTGCATAGATATATATAGTTTCCCCCGCAATTTTATATTGTTTGTTTTTTGGTTGTGATCCGAGTGTTCTCATATTGTGCAGTCTGTCGGCGATCTTAATAAGCACCACACGGATGTCGTCGTTCATAGTCAGCAATAGCTTCTTGAAATTCTCAGCTTGTGCTGACGCATTCTCTCCGAATATACCTCCGGCAATTTTTGTAAGTCCATCAACAATCTGTGCAATTTTATCTCCAAACATATTCTCAATATCCTCAACCGTATAGTCTGTGTCTTCGACCACATCATGCAAAAGTGCTGCACAAATTGATGTGCTACCAAGTCCAATTTCCGAGCAGACAATCTGTGCCACAGCAATAGGATGCATAATATACGGCTCTCCAGAAAGCCTTCTACAACCTTTGTGTGCATATTTCGCAAAGTTGAAAGCTTTCTGGATGATATCAGTTTTCTTTCTGTGTTTTGAGTTGAGATAGGATTGAATAAGCTTCTGGAAAGCCTGTTCCACCATCATCTCCTCTTGTTCCTCAATGCCGTTTATTTCATCTATCATACGGACATGATATAAAAATGTGTTTGGTATATAGATTATGGATTATAAGCAACTCTTACCTATGTCGCCTGTAACCAGAATAACTCCGACGCTTATTGGATGAATTTGACAGTGTATAGCTGCTGTTCATGGCATAACTTGAAGCAGAGGAGTATGAAGAGTAGATGTCCTCCTGCTTGCTTGCGAATGTTACTGCAGCCTCTTCAGGAAGCATAATGGCATAATTAGCAGGAACGATGTCTTGTCGGAACTGTGGGTTGAGTGCTTTAATCTGTTCAACAGAGACCCCACATTCAGCTGCAACTTTTGAAAGCCTTACATCTTTTCTTACCACCACGGTGTCAGCACTTTCTGGGAGAGATGCCGTCATTGGTGTGATACCATGTTCACAGTAATAGTTCATGATGTAAGTTGCAGCAATAAATGCCGGCACATATCCTCTAGTTTCCTTTGGCAGATAATTGTAGATATCCCAGAAATTCTTACCTTCTTTTCCTCCGGCTCTAGCCATAGCCCTTTGAACAGCACCTTCTCCGCAGTTGTATCCTGCTATTGCAAGACTCCAGTCGCCGAAACGGTTGTAAAGGTCTCTAAGGTATCGGCAAGCGGCATCGGTTGATTTGATAGGGTCTCTTCTTTCATCCACAAGCGTATTGATCACAAGCCCGTAATGTTTCCCTGTTGATGGCATAAACTGCCAAAGACCTGCTGCTCCCACAGGAGAAGTAGCAGACGGACGAAGCGAAGATTCAATGACTGGCAAAAATTCCAGTTCATAGGGCAGTCCGTATCTCTCAAGAGCATCCTCGAAAATCGGTCGATAGAAATTCATGGAAGCAAGCATGACACCTACAGAACGTTTCATTTGATTAGACCATTTGTTGATATAACTTCTTGTAATATCGTTGAGTGGCAACTCCATGGTGGTCTGAATCCGGTTTAGCCGCTGTTGGATCGTGAGGTCGCTTGCATCGGAGTTTCTTACCATGCTTCTTGATGTCTGGTTTTCCCTAAGATAAGTTTTGTTGTTATAATCTTGCATCAGCACTTCACTTGACGGCAACACAACTTGTGAAATCTGCTCTTGTTGCATCTGATTTCCATAATTATAACTTGGCTCATAGTTCTGTGCGAAGGTTGGGCCTGTTACCGTTAAAGCAAAAAATGCTGTTGTCAAAAAATGTCTCATATTATATTATTTTATAATGAATAATTACTAATAAACTTAAAAAGCGATGGCGCATTTTAACCCATAGGAGTTACTGTTAGTATTGGCCATAGCCTTATCTGTGATGACCGAAGGTTTTAACTTCACGCTCAAGTCTCTGGAGATATCAAAACTGGAAAGCTCCGCATCCACATAAGCATCGATTACAGAGAGGGCATAAACTCCGATTGCGCAGAAAATGCTCAAGTCTCGGTATCTCCTATAGTAGTTTTTCTTCTTTTTGAAGAGATTCTGAAGTCTTTCGAGGTTAGCGTTGACATCGTATGTTGGCGGCAGGAAATTATTATAACTATTGGTATTCGGATCATTGTCCATAATATCAACGAAAGCTTGGGAATAATCACGGTACATGGTATTGTTCCAGCTGATGGCATAGAAACATCCCAAAAAGCCTCCATAGATAAGTGGCAACTTCCAGTATTTCCTGTTATATATTTGTCCCCCACCGGGGAAAGCAATGGCGAGCCAAAGTGCCTTTTTAGGATTTGGAATCCATTTATCCTTCAGATTTGTCAAATTTTCGTTATTAGCGAGCATAGCAGACTCATCTGTGATGACAACAGCCTTGTTTATATCATCTCCATTGTCGATAATCAGCTGTTTTCTGAGGGTGTCAGCATGTATGGTATCGTTGGACATGACAGGAGAAACAGGTGTTACGTCCTGAGCCCAGCTACCAAGGCAGAAAAACGCAGTGATGGCAAAGGTTATGAGATATGTTCTGCCAGTTTGTTTCATCTGGTTTTATTCAGTTGACGGAAACTTGTCGATAATCATGCTGATTTCCTCAATGTTGTTGAAATTAATGATAAGTTTTCCTTTTCCTTGCTTATCACAGACAACATTCACTTTATTTCCGAAAACAGCCGTTGCCTTTTCTCGGATATGGTTCAGTTCCGGACTGCATGTCTCACTTTTTTCCTTAACATTCTTAGTCTGTCCGTCTTTATTTTTTTTCACAATTTCCTCAACATTTCTGACCGACAATTTTTTCTGGAGGATTTCGTTATAGATTTTTATCTGCTGTTTCAGGTCATCAACCGCTAGCAGAGCCCTAGCGTGTCCTGTGTCAATGAGTTTATTGCGCAATCCCATCTGCACAGGTGCAGGCAGGCGTAGTAAGCGCAGGAAATTAGCAACTGTGGCTCGTTTTTTACCAACCTTCTCTGCCAGTTTTTCCTGCGTGAGCCCATATTGTTCGATAAGTTGCTGATATGCGAGTGCGATTTCAATGGGGTTGAGGTCCTGCCGTTGTATGTTTTCAACGAGTGCCATCTCCATGAGTTTCTCTTCATCCACACTGATGATATATGCCGGCATGGTTTTCAGATTGGCTCTCATGGAAGCTCTCCATCTTCTCTCTCCCGCTACAATCTGATACTTTCCATTATTGAGTTTACGAAGGGTAATAGGCTGTATGATACCGATTTCGGAAATCGAGTCTGCCAGTTCCTGCAGTGTCTCCTCGTCAAATTCCCTTCTTGGCTGATTGGGGTTTGCCTCAATGAGTTCTATGTTGATTTCGTTGATGGTGTCAGACCCGTTGGTTGTGAGTTCCTCTGTAGAGATGAGTGCATCAAGTCCCCTTCCGAGTGCTGAGAATTTTTTCTTTACAGCCATATTGTATCGTCTTCAGTTAATTATATTTGTCGATAAGCTCTTTTGCCAATGACAGATAGTTTTTAGCTCCAGTTGATGTAACATCATACAGAATACATGGTATTCCGTGGCTTGGTGCCTCACTGAGTTTGACATTACGCTGTATGACAGTCTTGAACACGAGCTCTTTGAAATGCCTTTTCACCTCATCGTAGATTTGATTAGCGAGTCGTAGTCTGGAATCAAACATCGTGAGCAGAAATCCTTCGATTTCCAGCTGGGGATTAATTTTCGACTTAATGATCTTGATTGTCTGTAAGAGCTTAGTTATTCCCTCAAGCGCAAAATATTCACACTGTACTGGAATGATGACAGAATTAGCCGCAGTAAGCGCATTAGTGGTTATCAATCCTAAAGAGGGTGAGCAGTCAATGAGAATATAGTCGTACTCAGGCTTAAGAATATTGAGCATATTCTTGATAACGAGCTCCCTGTTTTTGAGGTTAATCATTTCCACTTCCGCTCCGACGAGGTTTATGTGGCTTGGTATGATGTCGAGTCCATTGAGGTCGGTAGTATAAATGGCCTCATGCGGGTCAATCATTTTTTCCTTCTTGTTTGCGGAAGCCAAAACGGTGCTGATGATGCAATCGTAAATAGATGTCTCCACCTGCTGAATATCCACACCGAGTCCTGAAGAGGCGTTTGCCTGAGGGTCAGCGTCAATGACAAGCACTTTCCTGTCCATTGTAGCCAACGATGCGGCAAGATTAATTGTCGTGGTGGTTTTTCCGACCCCTCCTTTCTGATTGGCTAAAGCGATAATCCTACACATAAAAACAAAAATAATAATCCAAATAGTGGTCGTACCTGTCCCACTTCCTACATATATTCTTAAATTTAATGCAAAGATACGATTTTTACTTGTAAAATCAGTATTTTTTATATTTTTTTAATAAGCAGAAAAAAGCGGTTACTTGTTCCTTTTGGAGTAGATTCACATATCATAATCAACTCTTTCATTTTGTATTATTGTAGCCTAAGTCC
The DNA here is from genome assembly GCA_016284045.1 of Bacteroidaceae bacterium. Classification (GTDB taxonomy): domain Bacteria; phylum Bacteroidota; class Bacteroidia; order Bacteroidales; family Bacteroidaceae; genus UBA3839. The sequence continues at coordinate 48,510 of JAEEOB010000085.1, read as the reverse complement.
CTAAGAATCGTGATTACTTTGTCTTTCATTTCTCCCTGGAGAATAATCTCATTTTCTTTAGCAGAGCCGCCTGTCCCACATTTATTCTTTAACATTTTTTCAAGTTTCTTTAGTTCATCAGCTGAACCAATAAATCCTTTGACAACAGTGACAACCTTTCCCGCCCTTCCTTTGCGTTCAACAAAGACTCTGAGCTTCTGTTTATCCTGAGGAAGGGTGTCGGCTTCCTGTTCTTGTTCTGTATCAAATTGACAATCAGGGTTGGTAGAATAGACCATACCGAGACGTTTTTTCCAGTCATTCATTTTTAGTTCTATATTTTTATTTGTTTTCTTTTAGTAATGTTGTTTTGTACAGTTGTGTTTTAGACACCCCACATGGAGTCTATACATGTTCCACCATTATTTCATACGTGGTTGAGGAATTGAAAACGTTCCATTGGGAACAATGCTCAAGCATAGAAATTAAAAAAGGAATCGAACAGCGTGTGTCCAATTCCTTATTTTAGTCGGGGCAGCGTGACTCGAACACGCGACCGCCTGGTCCCAAACCAGGAACGCTACCAACTGCGCTATACCCCGTGGTTATAAATGATGGTTCAAAGTCGGGGCAGCGTGACTCGAACACGCGACCGCCTGGTCCCAAACCAGGAACGCTACCAACTGCGCTATACCCCGTAGAAAAGGATTACCGGTTATTTATTACGGTCTATCTTTTGAAAAGTTTTGCAAAGTTACACATTTTTTCCGAACCGACCAAAAAAAGGCACAAAAAAGATGATGCCATTTTAGTGGCATCATCTTTTTTATGGATAATGGTGTTGAATTACTTAAGTTCAACAACGGCACGACGGTTGAGGTTATAAGGCTCAACTTCGAGCACACCACCCTTGTAAACAGTAGAAATGTTAGCACGTGGCACACCATACTCAACGAGCTTATCGGCAACAACGTTAGCACGGCCCTCAGAGAGGCGCTGGTTGATTTCAGTGGTACCGGTTGCAGAGTCAGCAGAACCAGTAACAACTACCTTATTATTGTTAGCCTTAGCTACAGCAGCAACAGCCTGAAGGTTCACGAGATCCTTCTCTGAATCGATTGATGTTGAGTTCTTCTCGAAGAACACAGATGTAGCAGCTGAACCAATTACGCGAACGATCGGTTCTACAGGCGGCTGTACAGGCTGGTTCTTGAGCTGGTCGCGGAGCTTGCCAATCTCCTGCTGGAGCTTAGCGTTCTCAGCACGAAGGCGATTGAGTTCAGCCTCGAGCTCAGCAATTCTGTCATCCTTCTGCTTGAGAAGAGCATCGATATCAGCCTGTGAGTAAGCGCGATCCCAATTGGTCTTACCCAAGTTGATAGTAGCACCAAGTTCCATAGTGAAAATACCATTGTGACGTGCAGGGTCAGAAGCATCACCAGCGGATGGTCCATATTTTCTTGTAATATACATAGTAGTCCACTGATAAGTAAGGTCACAGTAGAGATCCACACGTTTGCCAAGTCTGAACTTGTTCTCAATACCTGTACGGAGTGACGGTGTATATTCATGAATATCGAAAGCACGGAAGAAACCTGCACCTGCAAATGGAATAAAGTTCCAAACACGATTCTCATTATATCCACAAATAATGTTACTGAGGTTAAGCATAGCGTCTGCTGAAACCTGAGCATAACCACCACCATCATGTTCAGGAACCCATTTCAAACCAGGGTTTCTATCTGGTCTGTTACGGTTCTGGTGATCTGAATCGATAATACCATTTTCCCACTGTATTTTACCACGGAGAGCGATCTCAGGAGAGAACCACTTACCAACAGCGAGATCAACACCGAAAGATTTACCATTAGGGAAAACCTCATTTGCCCAATGGTTTACATAGCCAGGGTTAGCGAGTGCCATGTCAACACCTACCTGAACAAACCAGTTGTTCCAAAAAGGATTGAGTGCCACAGTTCTCTGTGCATTAACTGTAACAGTTCCGAGACTGGCAAAAGCCAGTGCAATCATAAACTTTTTCATAAACACTTTTTTGAATAAAACAATAAATTATAAAATTTCTTTTTCTTTTTAATTACACCTTAATTTATAAATAAAAAATCTCTTTCTTCAAAATTTACACTTACCTTAATATATTGGAAACAGGCTATCTCTCCTTGAAAAATTGGAAAATACACCTAAAATCTTTGCAAAGTTAGTATTTTCTTAGAAAATAACCACCATAAAATTAGAAAAAAAATCATTTTTTTAACATTTCAACAAAGAATTTAGTGTCAAACTATAAAAACAGAAAGAATCGGATATCAAAAATCCTAAAAAAGTCAAAAAAGGTGTTCTATTTTGTTGTCATCGATAATACAGAACACGAGTTTTCCGTCGGGTGTCCGTTTAGGATTCGGGAGTTTGAAAAGCTGGTCAGCAAGAAGTCTCATCTCATCCCCAGTGATTTTCTGTCCGTAACCTACGGCAGCAGACTGTGCCATAGTGAGTGCAATATTCTCAATCATGGACTGCCTTACCGCATTTTTGTTCTCGGATGATGCCCATAAGAGGTTGTGCAGGAGCTTGGCATAGTCAGTACCATTGATTCCAGCCGGTATGGCATTAAGGGAATATGAGCTGTTTCCAAGCGGTGTGAGTTCAAATCCCACTGCCTGAATTTCCTCGCTGATTTGCTGAAGAACCGCATCCTCCTGACGACTTAACTGAATAATTTCAGGAAAGAGCAGTCCCTGAGCCACATCTCGGGGCTGTCTAATCCTTTCCATATAGTCGTGGAAGAGCACAGCCACGTGTGCACGGTGCTGGTCGATGACAGCAATTCCCGTTGGCATACTCAAAATGATATATTTTTTGCGGAACTGGAACAGGTCCATTTCCCTGTCCTGTTCTTGAGAGACATCGTCGGATATCTGGTCTTCAAATCCATGCCAGAGGGTTGTCTGTCTTGGCGCTTGATCTGATAGTGCCCCTTTAACGATGATTTCCTGCCGCTGGTTTTCCAATTCATTCTGGGGATAAAGTTTTTCCCACTGATAAACAGATTGTTTCTGGTTGTTTTGCTGAGTCTTGAAAGGGTTATACCCCGAATAGGTGTGTGTCATCCTTACAGCTGTCTTTCCGTCTGTCATCACAGGAATGTCAATGTCATCGTCTTTCCGTTCGAAATCGATGGTTGGCACCTGGTTAAATCGTCCGATAGCCTCTCTTACCACTGCGTTGATGACCTGCCAGATAATCTGTTCATTCTCAAACTTTATTTCCGTCTTCGTGGGATGAACGTTAACGTCGATATTTTGGGGATCGACCTTTAGATAAACAAAATAATTGATATGTTCTCCCTGCGGTATGATGTTGTCAAAAGCACGCTCCACCGCCGCATGAAAATACTGATGCCGCATGAACCGTCCGTTGACGAAAAAGAACTGTCTCGCCCCTTTTCGTTTCGCTCCTTCTGGACTCCCCACAAATCCAATCACATTAACGATGGGTGTTTCTGTCTGTATGGGAATCAGTCCGTTGGCAGTCTTCTCTCCACAAACATCGGCGACCCGCTGTTTAAGTGTGGTTTTTTCAAGTTTGAAGACCGGTGTGTCGTTATGGTAGAGTTCAAAACGGATGTCGGGATACACGAGTACAATCCGTTCGAAATCTTGTATGATGTTGTTAAGTTCTGTTTGTGTTTTCTTCAGGAATTTCCTTCTGACCGGGATATTGAAAAAAAGATTTCTCACGGCAATATTCGTACCGATGGGACATGCCACAGGTTTTTGTTCAACCACCTTTGCCCCGTCAATTTGGATAAGTGTACCGATTTCGTCTTCTTTTCTACGTGTTTTCATTTCCACCTGTGCCACAGCAGCGATTGATGCCAGTGCCTCGCCTCTGAATCCCATTGTGGTAAGGTTATAGATATCGCTTGCCCCCTTGATTTTGGAAGTGGCATGGCGTTCGAATGCCATACGAGCGTCCGTCTCCGACATGCCGCATCCATTATCGATAACCTGCACGCAGTTCTTTCCTCCCTCGCAGACAAGCACCTGAATGCAGTCGGCTCCAGCATCAATGGAATTCTCTACCATCTCCTTCACAATAGAAGACGGACGCTGAACGACTTCCCCCGCTGCAATCTGATTGGCGACGGAATCAGGTAAGAGGTGAATAATATCTTCCATGCTTACTGTAAAAGGAAATACATAAGTATCAGGAGTGCAATAATGAGAGCAATTCCCACAACAGGATTCATCGGTTTCTTGCCACTTTCCTTGCGCCGTCGCAGATGTGTGGTGGCAGCCACGAATTTTCCCCGGATATCTTCGGGTTTGAATTCTTTCTCCGGCAGCAGTCCCATCTCTCTTTCCGCGTTCTCCTTGATTTGTTCGCGTTTTTTTTTCCGCTCATCATAGTAGATGTAGCTTCTTCTGAATCCTCTTGGCTTTCTGACTGTGAATAATCCCATATTTGTTTTTTATTTTTAGTCTATAGTTTTTAGTTGGGTTCTTTTGGTTGCTGGCTTTTTACGTTTTTTTGACGCCCATCAGGGTGTCTCTATGGCATCTACGGCAATTTCGTGCGCAGATGGGTGTTTGTGGAGTTTCTGGAAATGTTTTTCTGCGGTTTTAATATTTTTATTAAATATAGTTATTTTATGTCTTCGAGTTTCTGTGTAGGCATCTTCTTCTGCACGGTTTTCACAAGCATGCTTTTCTCATCCTTGTCTCTCCATACAAACACGTCGTCTTTATCTTTGGGCCGTATATAGTCGAACCAAGCGAATGCGGGGAGGTAGCGCTTTGATTCCGGTATTTTCACAGGTGGGTACATCGTTCCCGTCGCAGCCGGCATCCACACTTTTTTCACCTTTTTGTTTTCGAGAAACATCTTCAGCTCGGTTGTCTCGGTGTAGTTCATGCCGATGCGTGTTCCATCTTCCTCGTCGATGAAATAAGTCACATATACATTTCCTTTCGCCTCATTATGGTCGATTTCGCCATGTTTAAAATAACTGAACATCTCCTTCGCCTGCACCTGGTTATAGCTGACGGAATCAATCTGTTCTATGGTCATCGCCTGATTAACGACATGGACCCAGTCAATAGTGCTGTCGTTGTTATAGACTCTGATTTCCTCTCCAAACACCTGCTGGTTGGCATTCCAGATGATTGGCTGTCCATACATATATGTACAAGAGTCAAGTGCATGATGCACAAGCGAGTCGCACACCCCCTGCACATCGTTTCTATACATTCTTACCCTTTTGTAGGCATATAAATCTCGATATACAGAGTCTGTATTAATATTATAGGTGAACACCTTCATGGTGTCGCTGTGCACATAGACGGTATCCTGGTAATAATAGTAGATTACCTCGGCACTGTCGGTTGCCATGGCATATCCTGCATTCTCGTCGTATTCACAGTGTTGGGCAAGTACATGACATTTGTTGACAGAGTCTGTAATAACCACATTTCCAAATGCCTTGTCATAACCAGTCTCCTCCACTCTCACACACCGGTCACCTATAAGTCCGAACTGGTTGACAGGGTCACTGATAATCACATTTCCGATAGCCTCATCTATGGTATGTCCGGTTTCCTCGTCCTTGTATGTCCTCAGTTTGTCCCCGTCAATCCGCCGTCCATCCTTAATGATATACGAGCGTTCCAACAAATCAGCCATACCCGTCTTCGTGTTATACTCACCTCTGGTTGTGTAGATGAATTCTCCGTCAGCCCCAGTGATATTTGCTTCGGAGTCGAGTGATGCGATTTCTGTATTCGTGTTGTAAACAACGTGTGATGTGATTATTTCTCCTTTTCCGTCAGGTTTGTTTATCCTCACGTTCTCATAGAAGTCTGCGAGTTTTGTGTTAGAATTGTATGTTCCATGTTCGCAAACAAGCTTACCTCCGTCCTTATCATTGAGTACCACATTTGTCCTGAATTTAGCAAGTCCAGTCTTCCCGTCGTATTCTCCTTCCTCACACAACAACACATTGTTGTCCTTGTCAGTTAGCCTCACGTTGTCAAAACAGTGCATCAGTTTGGTATCGGTGTTATAGTCTCCGCGGTCACATGTGATGATATTGTTCTTTGTGTCAATAGCCTTGACATTGTCGAAGCAATGTGCAAGTTTGGTGTCGGAGTTATAGTCACCACGATCGCAATAGAGCACATTATTATCCTTATCCACAATTTTCACGTTGTCCCACGCCTGCATGAAATGCGTGTCGGAATTATATTTTCCATTGTCGGCATAGAGCACATTTCTATCATGGGTAGTGAGTTTCACATTGTTTTTCAGTATAGATATATGCGTGTCGGAGTTGTATTGTCCCACATCACACACAATGGTGTTCTTGGAGTCTCTTAGCTTGGCATCCTGAGTGAATACGGCAAGATGGGTGTTGGTGTTATACTCTCCGAAATAGGAATAAAGCACTTTATCTTCCTGGTAGATGGTGCCTCCCTCATAATATTTCGCCTCCCCTTGCAGACGCCTGTATTCAAGTTTTTTTGTAACAAGTTTCCGATTTCGGTGATAAAGCGTGACATTGCCTCTGGCCTTTGCCACTCTTGAGTCACCATAATAGTCGAGGGTGTCGCAAAGTAGCCTGAGCGTGTCTCCCTGAACGAGCACAACCCTTCCAAAAGCATAAAAAGAGTTGTTGTCCTTGTAATATCTGGCGCTGTCGCAGTCAAGAACAGCCCCTTCATGCCTGAGTTTCACTTTTCCGACGAGGACGTCAGCTCTCGGGTCGTTGGCCTTCTTGAAGAGAACATCGGAATGTAGTATTTCTATTTTCTCCGGAGGATCGGGATTGTCATTGGATTCATTACTGTTAAGCAATCTGAACACAGACATACCCATATTCTCCGCCATTGCAGATATGGCGATAATCATAAAACAGAGGATCAGCGTCCTCACCGTCCTCCGTTTACCTGTAGGTCTGTCTGCTTTAGCGATTTTCATCCTCAGTTTGTCATTTCATCCATCCATCGTAAATGAAGTCGCAGTTTCTCCAATCCTCATTTATTCTTACGTAGGTGACTTTTTGCTTGTCGCGAATCCATTTCTCAACCTTTTCCTCGCTTATTTTATTTTGTACCACATCCTGAAGAATCTGATAGTCATCTTTCATCGTTGCCCGATGACCTTCAATCCTGTCACGTAACCTGACCATAGCAACAACCTCTTTCCCTTTGGAATCAGTCATAATGAACGGTTTGGAAATATCCCCCACGTTCATGCCAGCCACCTGTTTAGCAACTTCTGACGGGAGCTCTTTCATCTCCAGCTTCGTATAGACATCAAGTGTCTGAGGGTCGGAATACCTCATGATTCCGTAGTTGTTTCGTGTGTCCTTATCGAATGAGACAAACTGCGTACATTCATCGAACGTATAGAGTCCCTTGTCTATTTCCGCCTTGATGGAGTCGAGATCAGCCATTGCCTTCATGAGCGCTTCCTCCGTAGCTTTTGGTTTTTTTAGAATATGCCGGCAGTTGATTCGGTCTCCACGTTTCTCGATAAGCTGGATGATATGAAATCCAAACTCTGTCTCCACGATTTTCGAAACGGTGTTTGGATCAGTGAGTTTGAATGCCACATCGGCGAATTCTGTCGCTAGTGCTCGTTTTGGCATCCATCCCAGCTCACCGCCATTCTGTGCCGACCCGTCCTCTGAATACATAAGCGCAAGCGTCGAAAACTTGGATGTCCCCGCCTTCACTCTGTCAGTATAGTCCCGTAGAAGTTCTTTCACCCGCTCAATTTCCTCCGGTGCGATGACAGGCTCGCGTGTGATTATCTGCACCTCCACCTTCGTTGGGACGAACGGGAGACTGTCTTCCGGCATGTCCTTGAAATGCTTTCTCACCATGGCAGGTGTGACCTTGATATCCTTAATCAGTCCTCTTCTGACCTCATTAATCATCTTCTCGTTCTTCAACGTCTCGAAGAGTTGCTCCCGCTTCTGAGCCCAAGTCATACCGAACTCCTCCTCCACCTTGTCGCGCGATCCGAGAATCGTGACATACTCCTCCATCTTATTGTCAACATCATTCATGACCTCGGTGTCAGACACCTCCACACTGTCGATAGCCGCCTGATGAAGAAAGAGTTTCTGAATAGCAAGCTGCTCGGGTATTACGCAATAAGGGTCGCCGTCAATTCGCATCTTATAAGTAATCGCATCAAGCCGTGCCTGTTCCACATCCGACTTTAGTATAGGCTCATCACCTACAACCCAAACCACTTCATCAATCACATTGCTCTGTGCCATGGTTTCTGATGCATTCATGAAGCCCATCATTAAGGCACATGTGGTATAAAGAACAATTTTACTCTTCATTGTCAGTAACTTAAAGAATCAATGATTATTCACAGTATTGACTACATCCTGATAGATTTCCACAGGATATTTCTGGCGCAAAGCTCTAATCCACTCGTCTTCTTTTTCCTTCTGGTAGTCAGCCACCACCACTCCTCTCACATCTGTATATGTCTGTGGTTTTTTTAGCATTTTCCCGACCACGCCGCCGTATGGGAAATCTTTCTGCTGCTTCACCTCAGCATTGGTCTTGAAAGCCCATTTATCCACCGCCTTATTGTCGCCTTTTTTGAAAACGCCCGCCTTCTCCACTCTCACGGCTCTTGTGTCGCCTGTGTTGAGTGCCGCGTTGATTTTCTCAGGCCATTCAGCCAGCTTCGCTCCCTTAGTCAGTTTCTTCGCCTGATTGAATGTAGCCTTATCTTTTGCATAAACGACTACCCCTCTGAAGTGTGGTTCATTCCATGCGTATTTCTTTTTGTTCTTTTTGAAATACTCCTCCAGTCCTTCAGTGTCTTTGGCAGCCTTGTCCCAGACATGTGTCTTACTAATCTCATACATGAGTGTGCCATCATAATATTCCTGTGCCAGATTTTTATTGTCGGAGTCTTTCTGTATCATTTCGTTGAACAGCTGCTCAAACACCACGGTCTTGTCCACTCCTCTCTGTTGCGCAAGTGAGTCAATCAGAGCCTCTGCAGCAGCCTCCTTGAATCCTTTCTGCTTATTGAGATAGTCCAAAATACGGTCGTGATGCTCGCTATATGGCTCGAACGGTGCCCTTGCTTTCATTTTGACGATATGCCATCCCAGTGTGGTTTTAAAAGGCTTGGACATCTGTCCAGGCTGCAGCAGATATGCCTCTTTCTCAAAGTCAGGTATCATCTGTCCTTTGCCGAATTTAGGTAGTTCGCCTCCATTCTTGGCACTTCCCGGGTCATCCGAGTGTTTCTGGGCAAGTTCCTCGAAGCTCTGTCCTGCCAAAAGGCAACTGTAGATAGAGTCGATTGTGTTCTTAGCAGCAATCTGCCGCTGTTCGCTTGCATCTTGCCTCATAAGCACAAAAATATGGCTACACTCGAGCAAGTCTGCATCCCCATAATATTTCTTTGCATTCAAATAGGTTTTATAAGCCTGACTTTCCACAAAAACAGGGTTTTCGATTGTCGGATATACCATTTGCTCCCTATACCCCTGGAGTTCAGTCTTGATGTTGGACAAAGTGTCGATACCCGCATCCTTTGCAGCTTCCACCTTTATTTTATAATCGATATAAAGCTGCAAATAGTCCTGCACATCTTTTTTGTCGATTACTCCTTCAGAATTATTTTTATTATAAGAATACTCAAATTCCGACCTTTTGATGTCGTTTCCGTTAATTTTCATAATGACAGGGTCGGAATCCTGTGCAAACGCCACAATTTGGGCTATGAATGCCGCAACAACCAAAAATATTTTCTTCATAAAAAATTGAACAAATGAGAATAAATCAGTATCTGGATTATTTATCGTGAATTAGTTCATGAAAAATTGAAATTAAATGCAAAGTTACACAAAAAAAAGCAAAAAAGTGGGCGCAAAGAAATGACGTCCACTTAATATTGCTGATTTTAACACTTTTTATTATTGATGACGGCTATAGTTAGGTGCTTCGCTGGTGATGATAACCTCATGCGGGTGGCTTTCCTGCACACCAGCATTGGTGATTCTGACGAACTTTGCCTGATTGAGTGCTTTGATGTCCTTAGCCCCGCAGTAGCCCATTCCAGACCTCAATCCTCCAACAAGCTGGAATACCACTTCCTGTACCGTTCCTTTGTATGGTACTCTTCCTGCGATACCTTCCGGCACGAGTTTTTTGTTGTCAGCCACACCCGACTGGAAATAGCGGTCCTTCGATCCGTTCTCCATTGCCTCAAGCGACCCCATACCCCTGTACGACTTAAACTTACGTCCGTTAAACAGAATGGTATCACCCGGTGCCTCCTCTGTTCCTGCCACGAGCGATCCGACCATCACCGATGTGCCTCCTGCAGCAATGGCTTTCACCACATCTCCGCTGTAGCGCAGTCCTCCGTCAGCAATAAGCGGAATCCCAGTACCTTCAAGCGTTTTTGCCACATCATAGATGGCAGAGAGTTGCGGAACTCCTACTCCAGCCACCACACGTGTTGTACAGATGGAACCAGGTCCGATTCCCACTTTCACTGCATCTGCTCCGGCATCGACCAGCATCATAGCAGCCTCTCCTGTTGCGATATTTCCAACGACAATATCCACGTTGGTGAATTTCTGCTTGGCTTCCCTGACTTTCTGTATCACAGACGCTGAATGACCATGAGCAGTGTCGATAACGATTGCATCCACTCCTGCATTCACAAGAGCCTCCATACGATCGAGCGTGTCGTGTGTGACTCCCACCCCAGCAGCTACCCGAAGTCTTCCAAGGCTGTCCTTGCATGCCATCGGCTTATCCTTTGCTTTCGTGATATCTTTATAGGTTATTAGTCCAATGAGTTTGTTGTCATCATCCACCACTGGAAGTTTCTCAATTTTATGTTTCAACAGAATCTGTGAAGCCTGGTCAAGATTTGTCTTCTGATGGGTGACAATCAGGTTCTCGGATGTCATCACATTATCAATCAGGCAGTTCATATCTGTCTGGAAACGCAAGTCTCTGTTTGTGACGATACCGACAAGACGCATCTCATCATCTACCACAGGAATACCTCCGATATGGAATTCCGCCATCATCGCAAGTGCTTTTCCCACCGTTGACCCTCTTTTTATAGTCACCGGATGGTAAATCATACCGTTTTCAGCTCTTTTGACGATGGCCACCTGACGCGCCTGTTCCTCAATCGACATATTCTTGTGTATTACACCAATACCACCTTCCCGGGCAATGGCTATTGCCATAGATGATTCTGTCACAGTGTCCATAGCGGCTGTGACGAACGGAATCTTCAGCTCTATATTACGTGAGAACTTGGTGGTGAGTGACACTTCTCTCGGAAGGATTTCGGAATATGCCGGAACTAGCAAGACATCGTCAAAAGTCAGACCTTCCATCACGACTTTTTCTGCAATAAATGAAGACATAAAGCAATTGTTTGTTTTTTATTGCACGCAAAGGTAGGAAAAAAAAACGAAACGATAGCCAAAAACCTTCAAAATAATGAATGACGAGAGTTTATATGATGAAAATAAGGAATAAAAACAGGTAAAAAGCTAATCAGGATGGACAAAAAAGGTTTATCGTAATCAAAAAGCCTGATTATTGTAACACTGCTCAATCAAGATTGACACTACGATTTAAATCGCCAGTTCTGACAGGAATTTGATTCTCACGAGTCTGATATCTTCCTCATAATAGCTCTCGTCGAGCTCATTTAGAGCCGTTTCGATACTGTCGGTTTTACTCTGCCTGAAATAGTCATAGATATCTTCAATCACATCTTCATCGACATCAAGCTCCTCAAGCATATAGTCGATATTTAACCTTGTGCCACTGTAAACAATATTCTCCATCTCTTCGATTACCTCCTCAGCCTCAAGTCCTAGCATTCTCGCAATTTCCTCGAGCGATTTCTCAGAGTCGATACTCTTGATGATGGAAAGCTTGTTTTTCGACCGGTCTGGCACAGACCTTACCACAATGTCCATAGGTCTTTCGATTTCATTGTCTTCACAATATTTTTTTATAAGGTCGCAAAACTCTTTCCCATATCGTTTTGCTTTTCCTTCTCCCACCCCAGGAATGTTTTTGAGCTCTTCGATATCCACTGGATATAATGTTGACATGGCATCGATGGAGTTGTCCTGGAAAATGACGTAGGGTGGCAGATCCAGTTTCTTTGAGAGTGTTTTCCTGAGGTCTATGAGCATACGGTAGAGCACCTGGTCGGTACCTCCGTCGCCATGTGTCATGCCCTGTTCGTCGTCCTCCTCAAAGTCATTGTCCTCCACCACAAGAAAGGAGTAAGGTTTTTTTATAAATCTCTTGCCTTCAGGATTGAGTTTCAGAATACCATAGTTATCCACCTCCTTATAGATAAGTCCAGACAGGATAGCTTGATTGATGATGGCATTCCACATTGTTTCCTCAGTGTCGCATCCCTCACCAAATGTATCAAGCCTGTCATGGTTCCTGCTTGTGATAGCCTCAGTCTCCACACCTCTCAGTACATTGATGACATATTCCGACTTGAAATTCTCTTTCACGGCAAGAATGGTTTTCAGTAGGGACAATAGCTGTTCTTGCACATCCACCTTTTTCTTCGGATAGAGGCAGTTGTCGCAGTTTCCGCAATTAGGCTCATTATATTCCTCTCCAAAATAATGCAACAGCAACTTTCTTCTGCAGACTGACGACTCGCAATAGTTGGCAGTCTCATGCAGCAGCTGTCGTCCGATTTCCTGTTCCCTCCCGTTTTTCGCAGCCATGAGCTTCTCAAGTTTCCGAAGGTCGGTCTTATTGTAATAAGCGATGCACATTCCCTCTCCTCCGTCTCTTCCTGCACGTCCAGTCTCCTGATAGTATCCTTCGAGGCTTTTGGGAATATCAAAATGGATGACAAACCTGACATCCGGCTTGTCTATACCCATACCGAAAGCGATGGTTGCTACGATAACGTCCACCCTCTCCATAATAAAGTCATCCTGTGTTTTTGTACGGAGTGCAGTGTCGAGGCCAGCATGATAAGGTGCCGCCTTGATGTCGTTTGCCTGTAGGAATTTTGCAAGTTCCTCCACCGTCTTCCGACTCATACAGTATATAATCCCACTTTTATGTTCATTCTTCCTTATGAATCTGACGATATCCTTATTCGATTCATTTGGGATTTTTTGCTTCACCTGATAGTAAAGATTAGGTCGGTTGAACGATGACTTGTATTCAGTGCAGTCGAGAATCTCAAGATTCTTCTTGATATCGAGTTTCACCTTATCGGTGGCAGTAGCGGTAAGTGCGATGATAGGGGCTCTTCCAATCTTATTGACTATCGGACGGATATTCTTGTATTCGGGTCTGAAATCATGTCCCCATTCTGAAATGCAATGTACTTCGTCGATAGCATAGAAGGATATCTTCACGTTTTTGAGGAAATCAACATATTCCGGTTTTGTAAGCGATTCCGGTGCAACGTAGAGCAACTTAGTTTTGCCAGTGAGGATATCCTCTTTCACAGCATCTATATTCGACTTGCTGAGCGATGAGTTGATGAAATGCGCCACACTGTCCTCCTCGCTGTAGTTTTTGATGGCATCAACCTGGTTTTTCATCAATGCGATGAGAGGAGAAATCACGATAGCAGTCCCTTCCATGAGGAGAGCTGGGAGCTGATAGCACAAAGACTTCCCTCCACCTGTGGGCATAATCACAAACACATCCTCTCCCGCCATCAGAGATTTGATGATGGCTTCTTGTTCTCCTTTAAAATGGTCGAATCCGAAATAATATTTCAGCGCCTTTTTAAGTGTCATTTTCTGGTTCATAGAGAATGTGTTCAGTTATTGGAGTTAAGATTGTCGTAACAAAGTTATCATTCCTAAATGAGAAATCCAAATTTTAATGGTAAAAAAACAGTTTTTTTCCAAAATTTTTTTTTACTCACTCATTTGTTTACTGATAATATTAAGATTGGTATTTTCAAGTTGTTGTCTAGCATAATCCCGATCGACCACCAACTTTCTAACCTTCGACGACGGCATTTCAAACATCGGCTCGGTCATCACAGATTCCACAATTGACCTTAGTCCTCTAGCTCCAAGTTTGTATTCCACCGCCTTATCCACGATGAAATCGAGAGCATCGTCAGTGAATGTCAGCTCCACATCGTCGAGCTTAAACAGATGAACATACTGCTTGATGATGGAGTTTTTCGGTTCTGTCAGAATGTCACGTAGTGCCATTCTGTCAAGCGGTTTGAGGTAAGTGAGTATGGGTAATCGTCCTACTATCTCTGGTATCAGTCCGAACGCCTTAAGATCCATCGGTGCTATATACTGCATCATGTTTCCCTTGTCGAATTTTGCAGACTTCTCAACTGCGTCGAACCCCACAACATTCGTGTTGAGCCGGTTAGCAATTCGTTTCTCAATGCCGTCGAATGCTCCTCCACAGATGAAAAGGATGTTTTTTGTATCCACCTGAATAAACTGCTGTTCAGGGTGTTTACGTCCTCCGTATGGCGGCACATTGATGACTGATCCTTCGAGCAGTTTGAGGAGTCCCTGCTGTACGCCCTCACCACTAACATCTCTGGTGATTGAGGGGTTGTCGCTTTTCCTTGCGATTTTGTCGATTTCGTCGATAAAAACAATACCGGTCTCTGCCCGTTTGGGGTCGTAATCACATTCTTGCAGAAGCCTTGACAATAAGCTCTCCACGTCTTCGCCCACATATCCCGCCTCAGTGAGTACCGTGGCATCTACGATGGTGAAAGGCACGGTCAGCATCTTTGCGATAGTCCTCGCAAGGAGCGTCTTTCCCGTACCGGTGTTTCCCACCATAATGATGTTTGATTTCTCAATTTCCACATCCGTTTCTTCACGTCCCTCAGATAAGTATTTCAGTCGTTTGTAGTGGTTGTACACCGCCACAGAGAGGGTCTTTTTCGCCTCATCCTGTCCAATCACATACTGGTCGAGAAATGTTTTTATTTCCTTTGGTTTAGGCAGTTTGTCAATATTAAATCCACTGCCAGATTGCTTCTGGCTTTCCATTGTGATGAGATGAGCCTGATTAGCGCAGTCGTCACAGATGCATGCCTCAAGCCCTGAGATGAGCAGACTCACCTCGTTTTCAGTTCTTCCACAAAACGCACATTTTCTTCTAGTTTTAGTTGCCATGCTGTCAGTTATCCTCTCTTTTCATTGATGTTATCAATCTTCTTTCTTTCTCATAAAAATATTGTCAATCATGCCGTAAGCCTTAGCTTCCTCTGATGTCATCCAATAGTCGCGATCTGAATCAGCCCACACTTTTTCAAAAGGCTGTCCGGAGTGGTGCGCTATGATATTGTAGAGTTCCTTCTTGTATTTCTGAATTTCCTTTGCAGTGATTTCGATGTCGCTTGCCTGTCCCTGAGCTCCTCCCATTGGCTGGTGTATCATCACTCGTGAATGTGGCAGTGCTGCACGTTTACCTTTTTCTCCTGCCACAAGCAGCACTGCAGCCATTGATGCCGCCATGCCTGTGCAGATGGTCTGTACATCAGAGTTGATATACTGCATCGTGTCGTATATTCCCAATCCAGCGCTCACACTTCCACCTGGTGAGTTGATATAAACGCTGATGTCCTTTTCCGGATCCACGGAGTCGAGATAGAGCATCTGTGCTTGTAGCACATTTGCAGTATAATCGTTTATATCGGTTCCAAGAAAAATGATTCTGTCCATCATCAGTCTTGAGAACACATCGAGCTGTGTCACATTGAGTTGTCTCTCCTCAAGGATATAGGGATTAAGGTATCCTGCCTGTGATCTGATAACGTCGTCGAGCACCATACTGCTGATGCCCCTGTTAGCTTGTGCGAATTTTTCAAAATCTGTTTTCATAATATATATATATACTGTTTTATAATATTTAAAAAAGTGGTACGCTTCCAATGAAGACAAGCAAACAAAATAATAAACTATTTCCAAATTTACGAATTATATTGTATATTTATTATTTTATCATTATTTCTTTTTGCTATGACTAACTCAACTAATACCAAGCTTATTTGTTCTACTTGGCAATAGACTTATCTTATTACGCAAAAATCATGCCAGAAAATAGTGTTAAGATTTCAAATTTACAAAAAAAATCGCAGATAATTAAATTATCCGCGATTTTTTTCAGTTTTTTTGTATTTTTTTACAATTTCGAGAACTCATCGAATGTGACCTCCTTTGTTTCAAGCTTTACAATCTTCTTTGCCTCAGCCGTGATTTTGTCATCAATACACATATCTATAAGCCTGTCAATCTGCTTTTTGTTCTTCAGAATCTCCTGTGCTGAATTCTCGATGTATTCCTCGGGGATATCAAGCATGCCATACTGAGCAAACTGCATACGCGCCACATCCTTGGCAGTGTTCTTCACATCCTCGTCTTCCACTTTGATGCCTAGTTGTTCCACGAGCTTCTCCTTGATGAGATGCCATTTCAGGGCTTTGATGTCGCTGTCGAACTGCTCGTCAACTTTTTCACCGTCTTTGAGCTGCGCTTTAAGTATCCGCTTGAGGAGTTCATCAGGGAAAGTGAGTTCGCCCACTTTCTTGTCGAGGTACCCCCTGAGATCAACGAGGAACTTCATGTCGGCTTGTTTGGCATATTGCGCTGCAATCTGTTCCTTGATTTTGTCAGAGAACTGCTCGGGAGTCTCAATGCCTGCACCAGGGAACACGCTTTCGAACAGCCCTTCGTTGAGCGGTCCCGGCATGTAACGGGTGATTTCGCTGATAGTGAACTGGAAGTCACCCTTATGACCAGCCACTTCCTCCTTCTGAATTTTTAGGAGCGATGCGATTTCCGCCTCACTGTCGGCATAAGCAACAGATGGGTTGAACGTGATGATGTCATTGAGCTTTGCCTTGTCGAACAGGGCTTTCTGTTTATCGTCCTTGAAATATTTCGGGAGCATCACCACGTCTTGTGCCTCAATGCCGCCCTCTACAGGGTTGCCATTCTCATTCACCTCAACTATGGTTCCTTTCACCATGTCGTTGTCGGCATATTCCTCCATTTTCTCATAACTTCCTCCACGCTGTCGGTAGATTTCCACCTGTCCCTCTACGGTTTTGTCATCGACAGAAACCTGATAGAACGGCACCTTGTCCTTGCCAGTGAGATCCACCTCAAACTCTGGTGCGATTGCGATATCGAACGAGAAAGTCATCTCGTTTCCATCAACGAGCTCCACCTGGTTGTTCTCCTCACGTGGAAGCAGCTCACCAAGCATACTCACCTTATTCTCATGGATATACTTGTAAAGTTCCTCAGAGAGGACTTTGTTCACCTCTTCTCCGAGAATAGAGGTTCCATATTTTTTTCTGATGAGTCCTTCTGGTACCATGCCTTTTCTGAATCCCGGCATGTTCATTTCTTTCTTCAGTTTCTTGATGGCATCTTTCACTTTTCCCTGATAGTCATCAGGTTCAACCACAGCGGTCAAAACGCCATTGACCTTGTCGGTGGTCTGCAATGTAATTTTCATATTACTATTCTACGTTATTAATTGAAATTATATTCTTTATTACCTTAAAATCAAGCTATTAACAACAAATAAAACCAGACATCCGTTTTATTTGCCACATAGAAGAGTGCAAAGTTACGAAAAAAAAGCGAAATCAGCAAAGATTTTAGTTGCTAGTTTTTAGATTTTTAGTTCCTAGAGAGTTGACGCAGGGTTAATTTGAATGTATTTCAAAGTTAAAAAGGGAGTTAAAATGGAAGTTAAAATGGAAGTTAAAAAGGGAGTTAAAAATGAAGTAAATAAGTGAGAAGGAATTAGGAAGAAAATAAAACATACAATCTGTTAAAATTCAAATTTGCCCAAATCTCAAGGATTCAATTATTCTTTTCTGTTTTTGGAGCTAAGACACCGTTACTTTCAATTGAAATATTCCCATTATAGCTATGTACGGTCATCAGGCAACGTTGGCAGTCGAACCGTAGGGCAAGGCGGGTGCCGTTGCGGAGAGAGAGGAAGAGGTTCTGAAAGTCGAGATGGTTTTGGCTATCAGCCTGATATTGATGATATTTTTCTATATTGTTGCGCTGCCGCTTATAGCACCACCCGAGGGCATAGCGGATACAGTGGCGGCAAGTCATTAGCGGGGTGTCGGATGAGAGTTGCAACTCAAAAGCCGGATCCAGACTGGTGATGCCTGCCTGCTCATAGAAACCACGTGACAGGCGGTTAGCGATGTTGAAGTTGCCGGCAATGGGAGTCAGCGCACTGCTCCACCTTTCGGAACCAGCTTCCCTCCGTTTTTTTTCTCCTGGATCGGCATCAGCCGAAAATATTCCTTCTGAATCAGTCTTAGTCAGACGCTTTCCCACATTGACTTGGCAGATCTGAAGCGGCACAACAGACGATGTGACAGACTTTTGAAGCTGATTCGTGTTCCCTGACATGAACAAGCTCGCCAAATCACGCCGCCATTGCGAGAGCAAAGAGGAAGGGATGAAGTAATTCTCCTTAAAGCTGATTTCCAGCCACTCAAGCCGTAACGGTGTGTTTCCAAGTTTCGACAGCTGCCGCAGGATATTTTCGTGTTGTGGTGTACGAGCCAGCTCAGGCTGAAAGGGAACCGTGAGCGAAACAGTATTATTGCTGATTTCAGGTTCATAGAAAGTGTTTTTATCGTGTGCTCTCATCGTAAGGATGAATTTCTTCTCCTGTTTGTTGTAACCGATGATTATATTCACCGGCAGTGTCCGTTCGGCACTCTCGCCTGCGAGCACCTCCTCAAAGCGCTTGTCGTAATTGCGGTAGAGGCGCATCCCTCTGCGCAGTCCTTCAGGCATCCGCAGCGGATAGAGACGATCGCCATCAGCGCGGTTCACACGGAATCCCACGAGCCTGCCGTCGGCAGCTAGGCAGCAGAGCCCATCACCATTGGCAAAAGCAATCCGTTGCTGTTTTTTTCCGTCGTCATCCCCGTTCTCCCGGAGCCGATCCACCACGAGGTGGGTGGTGAACACTTCTCTGATTCTCCCAACCAGTTTTCCAACAGCCTTTGGTGTGTCGAAGGCAAAGATGTCATCATTTTTTCCGAACAGGAAATAATGCGTGAACCCCCGGTTGAACGACTTCGCCACATCGGGAGTGAACCGGAGAATCACCTTCCCTTTTGAAGCACGGCAGTATTTCTCAGGATGCCGACTCACCAGATCGTCGAGCTGTTGTGAATAAGCTGCTGTGACGTTTTTCACGTACCCCATGTCTTTCAGCCGCCCCTCGATTTTGAACGACCGCACCCCTGCATCCGCCATCTGCTCCAGACAGTCAATCTGGCATAAGTCTTTCAGCGAAAGCAAGTGCTTCTCTCTCAACAGTTTCTCACCCGCCCCGTTTTCCAGGTCGAACTCCATGCGGCACACCTGCGCGCACTCCCCGCGGTTTGCGCTCCTGTCAAACAGGTATTGACTGACGAAGCATTGACCGCTGTAGCTCACACAGAGCGCACCATGGACAAACGCCTCCAGCCGAACGTCAGAACACTGGTGATGAATTTCACTAATGTCCTCGAGGGATAGCTCACGGGCAAGCACAACTTGCTCATAACCCAGTTCCCGAAGTGTTTTCACCTTTTCAGGTGTGCGGTTATCCATCTGAGTAGAAGCATGAAGAGGAACAGGCGGGATGTCAAGCCTCGCAATGGCCATGTCCTGCACAATCAGTGCATCGGCACCCGCTTCACAAAGCTGGCGTATCAGCTGCTCAACAGCATTCAGTTCGTCGTCATAAACGATGGTGTTGACTGTGACATACACCTTCGCCCCGAACAAATGTGCAAAGTTCGCCAGCCGGCGGATGTCGTCCACCCCGTTCGCCGCCGCAGCCCTCGCTCCAAATGCCGGTGCACCGATATAGACAGCATCGGCACCGTGGCGTATCGCCTCGATACCGATATCGGCGTTTTTCGCAGGAGCGAGTAGTTCCAAGGGGGTTGGACTGGTTTGAGCCATATATGATTAGTCGATTTGGCTGATATCGTAAGGAGTAGTCTGATAGACGTAGTAGTTGAGCCAGTTGGAGAAGAATAGGTTTGCATGCGCCCTCCATTTCACCAGCGGCTGTTTCGTCGGGTCATTGTCCTCGTAATAGTTCTCAGGCATCTCGATAGGCAGGTGCTTGGCTTTGTCGCGCTTATACTCCCCGTCGAGTGTGAGCGGTGCATACTCACTGTGTCCGGTGATGAAAAACTCACGTCCCTCCCGCGCCATGACGATATGCACACCCGCCTTGTCAGACTCAGCGATAATACGCAGTCGCGACTCTTTCTCTATGTCCTCACGCCGGACCTCCGCATGACGGCTGTGTGGCACATAGAACTCACTGTCGAACCCTCTGAAAATCGGCAGTTCAGGTGCTAAGACCTTATGTTTAAACACGCCAAACATCTTCTTGTCGAGTGAATATTTGGGGATGTTATAGAAATGATATAATGCAGCCTGTGCCGCCCAACAGATATAGCAAGTGGATTGCACGTTGTGGGCAGCCCAGTCGAACACTTCCGCCAGCTCGTTCCAGTATTTCACCTCGCTATAATCCATCTGTTCAAGGGGTGCACCGGTGACGATGAGTCCGTCGTACTTCTCATGTTTCATCTGGCTGAAGTCGCGGTAAAACATCATCATGTGCTCCACCGGCGTGTTCTTCGACGTGTGGCTTCGAATCTTCATGAATTCAATCTCCACCTGCAACGGTGAGTTTGACAAAATCCGGATGAAATCGGTCTCCGTCGTAATTTTTATGGGCATGAGGTTAAGAATTGCCAGACGTAAAGGACGAATGTCCTGCCCGCTTGCGCGGGTGTTGTCCATCACGAAGATATTCTCCTTCTTCAGAATATCAATGGCAGGCAGACGGTCGGGAAGTTTTAGAGGCATGAGTTTTTATTTACGATTTAAATAATTACGATTTACATTATTTCTAAGACTAGAAGAACTAGTATTTCCTGGGAAATCCTAAGAAATCCCAGGAAATACTAACTACCAGATATCCACTCTTTGATCTTTCGGGACATAGAGTTTATTGCCAGGTTTCACACCGAACGCCTCATACCATGCGTCGATATGTGGAAGTGCGCCGTTCACACGCCATTCTCCGAGCGCATGAGGGTCGCGCACGGTGCGGTTACGGATTTCAGCCTCTGTGATGTTCTGCCCCCACACTCCTGCGTAAGCAAGGAAGAAACGCTGCTCGGGAGTTAGTCCGTTGACCATCTTCAACGGCTTCTTTCCCTCCTCGGCAGCCTGTCGCTGTGCGTTCTGAAACGCGGTGAAAGCCACCTGTAATCCGCCATGGTCGGCGAGGTTCTCACCGAGTGTCAGCTCTCCGTTGCCTTTGAGATCGGGCAGAACACTGATGGCAGAGAAGAAGTCGGACATCACTTTAGCACGTGCCTTGAACTTGTCACCGTCGCCCTCCTGCCACCAGTCGCGGAAATTGCCGTCGTGGTCGAACTGACGTCCCTGATCGTCGAAGCCATGGGTCATCTCATGTCCAATAACCACACCAATGGCACCATAGTTGAAGGCATCGTCTGCCTGCATGTCGAAGAAAGGGTACTGAAGGATGCCTGCAGGGAAGCATATTTCATTGGTGGTGGGGTTATAATAAGCATTTACAGTTTGCGGTGTCATGTGCCACTCATCCCTGTCAACCGGCTTATTGTATTTGTCCTCCACATGTTTCTTGGTGGCCCACAGTCTTATAGCCTGCATGTTCTCGTAGAGGTTCTTCTGAGGGTCGATGTCCAGTTTGCCGTAGTCCTTCCACTTATTTGGATAACCGATCTTCACGTAGAAGGCGGCTAGTTTCTGCTTTGCATAATCCTTGGTAGCCTGACTCATCCACTCCTGTGCGTCGATACGCTCAGCGAGCGCAACTTGCAGATTTTTCACCAGTTTCTCCATCCTCGCCTTGTTCTCAGGAGGGAAATACTTTGCCACATACATCTCGCCCACAGCCTCGCCAAGCACACCGCTCACAGTGCTGACACTACGCTTCCAACGTGGCTGTGGCTGCTGCGTGCCCGACATCGTACGGCTATAAAAGTCAAAGTTCTGCAGATAAATCTCATCGCCCAGGCAAGAGGCATTTCCGTTGAGCAGGGTCCATTGCATCCAGTCCTTGATTTGCTGCAGTTCTGTCTCATTGAGTATAGCCACCGCTTCCTTCACCGCTTCCGGCTGTCCCACAGATAGGGTCTGGAGACCGTCGATAAAATTAGCATGGAAATAATAATCCCAATCGTAGCCGTTGAAATCGGTTTTAAACTGCTGATAGGTCATCTTATGGTAGTTCGATGCCGGGTCGCGGAGCTCAGTACGGCTTTTCGACGCTTTCGCCATGCGGGTCTCCACTGCCATGACCGACTCCATCTTACGCTGTGCTTCTTTCTCTTTGACGCCCACGAGCATAAACATCTTCACGATATGCTTCTTGAACGCCTCACGAATCTTGGTGAATGACTCTTCCTCACTGAGGTAGTATTCTTTTTGTCCGAGCGACAATCCGTCCTGCCCCACCTCCACGAGGTTGTTTTTCGAGTCCATCATGTCAGCTCCGATATAAGAGCCCCAAAGGTTGCTGCCGCCTTTCAGCTCGTTATCGACCATGAGTTTTAGAGCTTGTTCCTTCGTCTTCACCTTTTCAATGGCTTTCAGGTCGTTGAGGATAGGCTTCACACCCTCCTTGTTCTGACGAACAGAGTCCATACAGAGGGAATAGAGGTCACCCACTTTCTGCGCCACGGTGCCCCGCTCATGTTTCGTCGCGGAAAGCTCGTTGATAAGTACCTTTATCTGTTCTTTGTTCGCTTCCTGAACCATGTCGAAAGATCCGAAACGTGAATACTCAGCCGGCAGCGGATTGTTTCTCATCCATCCTCCACAAGCGTACTGATAGAAATTATCTCCCGGACTAGCCGTCTGGTCGAGGTTCTCCATCCTGATGCCAATGCCCTGGGCAGCGGCGTTAGTAGTAATTGCCATAGCAACTAATGAGATTAACTGTTTAATTTTCATATTTTACGGTTTTATTTCGGTTTTGAGGAAAAGTATTTCTAAGTATTAGTGAAAAATAAGTCGGGAAAATTTATCTTAGATTTTTGAGCTGTTTTTCAGTTGGTCAGAGGGAGTGATGCGGGCATCATGACCGATGAACAGCTGGAAAAGAGCCAAAAAGATCAGTTTGAATCTTGAATGATTGCCTGACATTAAATTTACTAAGTTATTTTTTTACTGTTGCTAAAGTCTTTAGTTTTTTAGGGTCTTTAAGGTCCTTAGGCTTTAAAAAAGGGAGTTAAAACGCTTTGAGGAATCAGATACTCTCCAGCTCTGTAGATGCCTGCTCCCATTCGTCCTCAAGGTCAGAGAGCTGAGCCTTGAGATAAGCGTGATTGGTGAACAGTGAGGAGTCGGCTGCCCCCCTGGGGGTCATCATCTTTGCCTCAAGCGCAGCAATCTGCGCCTCCACCTTCTCAATCTGTGCCTCAGCATCCGCCACCCGCTTCTCAATTTTCCGTTTCTGCCGCGCCAGCTCTTTCTGCTGGGCATACGACTGTTGAGCGATGACCTTGGACGCCGGTTTTGCGACGGTGTCAGAGGTTTTGCCGCTGTATGTGGTTTGAGAAGCATTTTCTGTCCTGGCATTTACATTGTTGTCAAGTCCCGTGATGCCCTCGTTCTCCAGCCGTTTTTTCTCGAGGAAGTCGTAAATGCCTCCAAGATGCTCTCTCACCCTGCCATTTCCGAACTCATAAACCCGTTGCACCAAACCATCGAGGAAATCGCGATCGTGGCTGACAACGATAACGGTACCGTCGAACTCGCTGATTGCCTTTTTCAGCACCTCTTTCGATTGCATGTCAAGATGGTTGGTAGGCTCATCAAGAATAAGGAAATTGACAGGCTGTAGCAATAGCCGTATCATCGCCAGCCTGCTCCTTTCCCCTCCCGAAAGTACTTTTACAAACTTGTCAATGTCGTTGCCCCTGAAGAGGAAAGCTGCAAGGATATCCCTGACCTTCGTGCGCATGTCGCCAGTCGCCACATGGTCGATGGTGTCGAACACGGTCATGCCTCCGTCAAGCAGCTGAGCCTGGTTCTGTGCGAAATAGCCAATCTGTACGTTATGTCCAATTTTGAGCATCCCGTCGAAAGGAATCTCGTCCATGATGCATTTGATAAGCGTAGATTTCCCTTCTCCGTTATTGCCGACGAACGCCACTTTCTCACCCCGTCTCACCGTGAGATTTACATCCTTGAACACCAGATGCGGTCCGTAGTATTTTTCCACATCCTGGCAAATGAGAGGAAAGTCTCCGCTCCGTTCACATTTCGGAAATTTCAAGTTGATTTTCGACGTGTCGATGTCGTCCACCTCTACAATCTGAATCCGTTCCAGTGCTTTCATTCTGCTCTGCACCTGATTCGATTTAGTGGGCTTATAGCGGAATTTCTCGATGAACGCCTGTGTGTCCTCAATTTCTTTGCGCTGGTTCTCATAAGCACGCAGTTGTTGCTCACGACGCTCATCGCGGAGCACCACATACTGGTCGTATGTCACCTTATAATCATTGATATGCCCGCACGTGATCTCGATAGTTCGGTTCGTCACATTATTAATGAACGCTCGGTCGTGGCTGACAAGAATGACGGCGTTTGCCTTGTGGGAGATAAACTGCTCCAACCACTGAATCGACCCGATATCAAGGTGATTAGTAGGCTCATCGAGAAGCAACAAGTCAGGCTTTGTCAGCAGGATTTTCGCCAGTTCAATTCTCATTCGCCATCCGCCCGAGAACTCACCTGTAGGACGGTGAAAGTCCTGTTTGCGAAATCCCAGTCCGAGCAGCGTGCGCTCAATTTCCGCCTGATAGTTCAGCCCTCCCAACATGTCGAATCTTTCGTTCTCACGTGTAAACCGCTCTACAAGCTGTAAATAGCTGTCGGACTCATAGTCTGTTCGCTGTGCCAACTCATCGTTCATCCTCCGGAGGTTCTCCTGTAAATCCTTAATATGCACAAATGCCTTGGCCGCCTCTTCGACCACCGTCGTCTCATCGGCAAGCACCATCACCTGTGGGAGATACCCTACAGTAATGCCTTTCTGCCTGTTGACCGTTCCCGAAGTGGGCTGCTGCAAACCCGCAATGATTTTGAGGAGCGTGGATTTCCCCGCCCCATTCTTTCCCACAAGTGCTATACACTCTTTCGGATTGATCACAAACGACACATCCTCAAAGAGCGGTTTAGCCGCAAACTCCACGGTCAGTTTATCTATCGATACCATACTTTAAGAATACGAGAAGACAAGAAGACGAGACATTTGTCACGTTGACTGCGACTTCCGCCATGCGCCTTTCATTCCGTTAACTGGAACATGAAAATAATCCATATATGTATAATCGCTCTGAATGCGGTAAAAAGTTTACAAAGTTAGTGAATTTTCTCAAAAAAACCATCAAAAAGGCTATAATTCGGTATTTTTCCACTGTAACAATTTGAAAAAGTGAGATAAAAACATTAAATTTGCATTTGGAATTGAATGAATGATATAATGAGAAAATTTTTATTGTTGCTGATTGTCTTTCTGACTGTCATCTTATTAATGAACGCTCAACGTGTTGTTGACGGTCAAGCAACTTATTATGGAGTGAAGTCTCATGGACGGAAAACAGCGTCAGGGGAGACATTCAACAAAGATGCGATGGTTTGTGCTCACCGTACCCTCCCATTCGGCACTCGGGTACGAGTGACGAACAAGAAGAACGGCAGAGCCGTTGTAGTTCGTGTAATAGACCGCGGTCCGTTCGGCAAAGGAAGAGTAATCGACCTGTCTCCTGCTGCCGCCCGTGAGCTCGACATGGTTAGATCCGGTGTGGTGCCGGTTCATTTAGAACTAGTCAGCCAATAAACATCCACTATTAATTAAAGCAATAAGTCTGACAATTAGAACAGCCGTTGTCCGTCGTTTTTCAGAACTGCGAGTAGAGCAATGGCTGCACTCCGTTTTGGCTGAAGTTGATGATAAGCTGCACGACAAGAGCGAAAATAATCAGCTTCACTATCCAATGTGCTTTAATCACCCACCCTTTGATTTTCGTTTCCCAGCTTTCAGGCAGGCATACATGTATAATCAGCGCCACCATAACAAACACCACCCACATGGTTCTTCTCTGCACGAACGGCTGGAGGTATGCCCAGTCGAAATTGCAGAACACCTGTGAGAAGACGTCGGATAGCGTGTTCATGTCTTTTGCCCTGAAAAAAATCCACGCAGTCCACACCGTGACCATCGTGAGCGTCCAGGCCGCCAGTTTCACCCACCATGTGTCTTTAATTTTGTCAAGAAACAGCTGCCTACAAGCCTTATGCACCACAAGAGCAGCCCCATGTATGCCTCCCCAGATGACAAACATCCAAGACGCCCCATGCCATAACCCCGCCACCACCATCGTGACGAAATTGTTGAGATAGGTTCTCGCTTCCCCTTTCCTATTCCCTCCCAGAGGAATATACAGATAATCCCGGAACCAAGTGGAGAGGGAGATATGCCATCTTCTCCAGAATTCTGTGACATTAAGTGACTTATAAGGAGAATTAAAATTCGGAAGCAATTTAAATCCCATAATTGCCGCCAAGCCGATAGCCATGTCGCTGTAACCAGAGAAATCGCAATAAAGCTGAACATGGAAACCAATTGTCCCCATGAATACCTCGAAGCCCGAATATGCTGTCGGTTCGTCAAAAACCCAGTTGTTATACTCCGCGATATAGTCAGCCACCAGTCCTTTCTTCAGAAGTCCGAGAACCAAAAGCCAGAATCCCGTATTGACAAGTATCTGATCCACTTTCTTCCTCTGCCTCAACTGAGGGACAAGCGTGTCTGTACGTGTAATCGGACCTGCGAACAATAATGGAAAGAATGTTATGTAGAAGGCATACTCCAATAAATCAACATCATAGCTGATTTTCTGTTTATACACATCCACCGAATAGCTGATGGTCTGAAACGTATAAAACGACAAACCTACAGGCAACAGAATGTCAAGCAATGCGAAGTTTGAATGGAAGAGACTGTTGATAGAGGCAATAAAGAAATTAGTATATTTGAAATACAGGAGCGGCATGAGATCAATCACAACAATGACAGCAAGCCACCATTTCCGTGTCTTTTGGCCCGTTGTTCTCTTCATCGCCTCTGTAAGCAGCCATGAGATCAGCATCGTTGCTGGAAGCAGAGCCATATACCATCCATTTGCCTTATATGCGATAAAAAGACTGAAAACAATAACATACGACATCATCACCGTACGTTTCCTGTTACGTATGGAGATGAAAAACGCAAAAAAAACCACAAAAAGAATCCAAAATTTGATTGTGGAGAACTGCAAGCTGGAATCCTGCTTCGTGAATAGCTCAACGAATGCATTGTAAAAAGAAAAATCAGTATTCATGTGAACAGTTTTCAAAAATCCATAGGTTGAAGAATAGTTAAATGTTTGGTTTTCGCATTTTGCCTCCCCTTATCAAAAAGAATGGGGTTTCTGTTGGCATCACTGCTTATCCATGCCATCACAGAGTCCATCCAAATCACTGCGGCCTTTGGTGTCGGATGAGCATGATCGCGGCGTCTGTCAAGTATAAGGTTTCTGCTGTCAAAATAGCGGTCATCACCCACAAGTCTGCGAGTCAGATCGTTTATGCCTGTATCTTTCTTCCAGGCCGGCGTACCAATCCATACAATTTTCCTGTCTTTCAGTATATCGAGCATTTGTTTGATATATTTCTCCCTCACGTCAAGGTCTTTAACAAACTGCTCGTTACCTCCGACAGATATCAGCACGTATGAAGGA
Source organism: Bacteroidaceae bacterium (assembly GCA_016284045.1). Taxonomy (GTDB): domain Bacteria; phylum Bacteroidota; class Bacteroidia; order Bacteroidales; family Bacteroidaceae; genus UBA3839. The sequence continues at coordinate 20,595 of JAEEOB010000085.1, read as the reverse complement.
TTGAACTTGTTGAGGAAATAGCTGAGTGTGTCGGTTTTCGCCCAATGCTTTGTGGTTGAGCTGTACCAGCAGACAGCATTAAACTCATGACCGTTGGCGGTGCAGTAGTCGGCAAACGGGCGGGCAAGTCCCTCCACCATCGACTCTCCCAAAAGAAGGATGTTCTGAGGTGTCGTATCTAATGGCTGCTTCAGACTGGCAACTTCCTTTTCTTCGACATCAGGCTCAGTTGTGGAGTCGGGTTCAACACGGTATTTATCGTAAAGACTTATTTTCTTGATGAGATTCTCGTCATTATCGCTGTCTGAGAGAAGAGCGTATGCCAGCACACCTCCAAGGACAAGCATAAGGATTAGCAAAATTTTTACTTGAGATTTCATTTGGAAATAGATAATGTTGAAAAACGGAGTAATCAGAATTATCAGAGTATTCAGAGTAATCGGAACAATCAGAATAATCAGAACTCAACTAAAACTTAAAACTAAAAAAACTAAACCGATATTATTTTCTCCCCCAGAAACTTAGCCAATTGTTTCTGTATGTCAGTGAAGAATTTATACCGTTTGAGCACTTCCATATATTTTTCGCTTTCTGCCGCCACGGACTTGTCGGCAAGCTGTAGTTTCAGGAAATGAATTTCGCGTCGTACCACAAAATATTTATAGTCGAGCATAAGCCTGTGAATGATTTCTGTGATGTTTTCACTCTCCTCCCCAGTGTAGAACGTGCTGTCAACCCTGTATTTGTCGTTGAGCATGTCGGATGCAACCTTTTGCACCTGCATGTCGGGACTGGTGAGGAACAAACGGCGGCACGATTCACCCGGCTCGTTCACATGCTGGAGGGCATCAGCCATCATCTCAGAATATAGCGGACTGATAAGCTTCATCTGATCGACATCGAGCTGCTGTTGGATCCAGTTCACCAGTCTGACTTGTGTCTGCTCCCCCTGCTCATCCTCCATAGTGATTGTCTGCTCGCCATATCTGACCACCATCCTCATGATAAGCGTCTCCATTCCGAGGATGTCGGAGCTCCATTTGTCGGAAACCAGCCGGCTGTCGGTGGCAGCACCCGATACATCTGAAGGGGTGGTAAGGCTGGCTTGTCGTTGTGCTTTGGGCTGCCTGTGTTCCTGTGTTGTGGTGGGAAGCGGTTGTTGTACTTCATGACCATCTGTATGATTCTGAACGGTCTGCCCTGTTGCCTGTTGCTCATCCTGTTGCTCAGCACGTTGTTCCAGTCTTTGCTGCCTTGCCAGCTCCTGTTCACGCTCCTTGTCCTTTTTTTCCTTGTTTGCCTTTCTGAGCTGGACACACCGGCGCATGAGCATCTGCTCATCCATGTTCATCAGCTCTGCACACTCATGGATATATGCCGACCGGACAATCTCATCCGGGATGATGCTGATGCTGAAAAGGATATTCTCTGTCACCTCCGAACGTTTACGCGGGTCGTTGCCTGCATCTTGCAGCAGATGGTTCACCTTGAATATGATGAAGTCTGTCTGGTTTTTCGCCACATAGTCTTTGAACTCCTGTGCCGAATGTTTTCGTGCGAAACTGTCAGGATCATGACCATCGGGCAACAGCAGTACCTTCACGTTCATGTTCTGCGCCAGCAGCATGTCTGTTCCCCTGATTGCCGCATGGATACCCGCATCATCACCGTCGTAAATCAGCGTGATATTATTGGTAAACCTTTTGAGCAGGTGTATCTGCGCATCGTTGAGTGCTGTCCCTGAGTTAGCAACCACGTTCTCAACGCCACATTGATGCATTGACAGCACATCGGTGTAGCCTTCCACCATATACACAAGCTGCTCTTTAGCAATTTGTTTCTTTGCCTGAAACAGTCCATAGAGCTCCTGAAGCTTATGATAAATCTCAGAGTCGTTGGAATTCACATATTTCTGACTGACTCCTTTGGTACGCGAATCAAGCACTCGTCCTCCGAATCCAATGACCTGACCGCTGAGCGAGAACCACGGGAACATGACGCGACCGTGGAACTTGTCGGTCAGCTGACCGTTGTCTTTCTTGAAGGCAAGAGATGTGGCAACAAGCACATCTTCTTTGAACCCTTTTAACTTAGCCGCTTTCGCCAACGCATCCCATTCGTCGGGTGCATAGCCGAGCTTGAATTTTGCGATAATGTCATCACGGAATCCACGAGAACGGAAATAAGCCAGTCCTACCGCCTGTCCCATTGAGGTGTTGAGCATATAGTCGTGGAAAAATTCAGCAGCCCAGTTATTGACAGCCAGCATCCGTTCCCTTTCTCCCCTGATTTTGATTTCCTCCTTCGAAAGTTCTTCCTCTTTAATCTCAATATTGAATTTCTTTGCCAGATGCTTCAGTGCCTCAGGATAAGACATCTGCTCGATTTCCATGATGAATCCGACAGCCGACCCTCCTTTTCCACAGGCAAAACATTTACAGACACCTTTCGCAGGATTGACATAAAAAGAGGGTGTCTTATCGTCGTGGAAAGGACACAGTCCTTTATAGCTTGTGCCCGAACGGCGCAAGGACACATAGTCTGACACCACATCATAAATATTAGCTGCGTCAATAATCCGGTCAACGGTCTGTCGATCAATCACGAAAGATGAAAGTTAAGAGTTAAGAATTGAGGCGTTTAAGGTTTTGGCTGTGTTGACAACGCAGCATACCGAACCGCTGAGATTTGAGAGATGTGATTAAAACAAAAATTCCATCAGTTCTGAAACTGACAGATTTTCAGGAATTGTAAAGTGAATGGGGAAAAACGCCTATGAAATGGCATTGAGGAACTCCTCAAGTTTTTCTTTTTCCTTGAACACACCCGACACATCCATGGTGCGGGTGATGGCGCCCTGTTTCTGGACGCCTCTCATCTGCATACAGAGATGCTGTGCCTCCACAACCACTGCCACACCTTTAGGCTTTAGTGTCTCCTCTATACATTTTCTGACTTCCACGGTAAGCCGTTCCTGAACCTGAAGCCTACGTGCAAAGATGTCGATGACACGAGGAATCTTGCTGAGCCCCACAATCTCACCGTCAGGCACGTAAGCCACATGCACTTTTCCAAAAAAAGGCAAGATATGGTGTTCACACATGGAGTAGAACTCTGTGTCCTTAATTAGCACCATGTCGTTGTATTCCTCTTTGAACTTGGCGGAGTTAATCACGGCTACAGGATCCATGCCATAACCGGCAGTGAGAAATACCATGCTTTTGGCAACCCGTTCAGGAGTGTTGAGCAGCCCCTCGCGATTTTTGTCCTCACCAATGCAGTCAAGCACATTCGCATAGTTTTTTGAAAGTGCCTCTATCCTTTCCTTCAACATCATAGGGAAAAAGAGTTAAAATGAAGAATTAAGAATGAAAAAATGGAGAAACATGTCCACACTCACCGCCAGCTGACGGTTCCGTATCAGACAGTCAATCACTGATAGATGATGATTTCGCTTCGGACAATCATAGCCTCCGGGGCTATCTTTCTCATTTTATCAAGATATCTGGCAGCTCCTGCCCTTGTCTTGAAGTCACCCACGCGGCATCTCCAATGTGGCTGCTGGAAGGAAACGTATGCCTTCAGCTCAGGAAATGCTCCCGTAACCTTGTCGCCTAAACGCTTTGCTCTCAACTGATCGGTGCGCAGACTATTGCCCCAGAACAACTGTATGCGGAATCCTCTGAGCCTGCGTCTTGCTCCTGTTCTGACATCAAAGTCGTTGTTTGAGCGGTTGCCGAATGTAGGCAGGTCTTTCACATCAACAATCTGTGTGCGTTGGATTCTCCTTGGTGCAGATGTTCTATTGGAATTGCTTGGTGAGTTCTTTTTCACCGGCTCCTTGGTGTCGGATGTGCCAGCCTCAGGCTTACGCTCCACCACAGGTGTCTCTCCTGATACAATATTCTGCAGACGCTGATCCTGGCTGATATTGACAGATCCTTGTCCACTCCCCTCTTCCTGAGCTGCCATATTGGCTGCCCCAGTCATCAGAAGTCCAATCAGAAAAATTTTCAGTTTTATCATAAACAGATTCCTTAAACGGAAATAAAAAACTCATGCCGGCTATTCTTCCACCCTTGCCTGGGTGGAAGAATGCCAATCGATACAAAAATTATTTCCAAGCATCAATGATGCCCTTGAAGTCAGCGCATTTAAGCGATGCTCCACCAATCAGTCCACCGTCGATGTCGGGTTTTGCGAAGAGTTCAGGAGCGTTGGAAGCCTTGCAAGATCCACCATAAAGAATGGATGTGTTCTCGGCTGTCTCTTTTCCATATTTCTCTTCAATGACAGAGCGGATATAGGCATGGATTTCCTCAGCCTGCTCACTTGTGGCTGTCTTTCCTGTCCCAATGGCCCAAATAGGCTCGTAAGCAATGACAATGTTAGCAAATTCCTCCTTCGAAAGATTAAATACCGACCCTTCTAGCTCAGCTTTCACAACCTCGTTCTGCTGGTTTTTTTCTCTCTGCTCAAGGCTCTCACCAATGCAGAAAATCACCTTCAGACCATTCTCCAGTGCTAGAAGCACTTTTTCCTTTAGGATTTCAGGGGTCTCATTGTAGTATTCCCTTCTCTCTGAGTGTCCGAGTATCACATATTCAGCACCCGTAGATTTGACCATCTCAGCACTTACCTCACCGGTATAAGCACCTTTCTGTTTGTCAGCACAATTCTCGGCACCCAGGCCAATCGTCTCATGATCAATAATTTCTGAGACTTTTGCAAGATGAATAAACGGGGTGCAAATAACCACGTCACAATTGGGTTTGTCGGCACTTAATGCCTCATTAAGCTCTTTGGCAAGTTCAATGCCTTCCTGAAGATTCTTGTTCATCTTCCAGTTTCCAGCAACAATTTTCTTTCTCATAAGTTAATTATTTTAAAAGTTTTAAAGTGTAATTATTTAGAGATGAGGGTTGAGTTCGTAGCAATCAAAATATCGGAGTAATCAGAGTAATCAGAGTAAAAGCCTATTAACAGCTAACAATGAAAAGACTAAAACCGAATCGGCTTTGCTGCATAACGTTTCGTTTTAACCAACTCTTGAATGAAATCAGGCTGTAGAGGTTTGGAATAGTCAAAATTCGGAATCCCCAGCCTGCTCCACTTCTTCAGCACCTTTCCATCGTTGAGCAGCATCAGTCCCGGATTGTCCCTGACGATTTGCCACAGCACCCGGTCATCGCTCTCATAAAGCGGGTATTCAGCTCCGGTGTCTCTCACCCATTTATGCTTTGTCTTACCATCCGCCGCATTAGTGATGAAATAGAACTCGTATCCAAACTGTCTGCAATATGCATAGAGGTTATTGAACACGCCACCAGTTTCTGGTGTCGCTTTGCCAAGATCTGGCACAGTGACAATGAAAACGAATCCGTTGTTCTCCAAAATGTCTATAGTCACATCATCACCGTCCTGATCGACCACGAAGAACTCAGTTGTGGCATCTAGGTGGTCATTAAGCAGCTCGTTTCTCGTCTCAACATACTTCCAGACTGTCGAATCCGGGTCGTCATCCTGATCGGTCAGCTCCAAGGTGTCAGTTCCATTGGTGTACACAAACGTCACCTTGTAATTCATATCGAGCGCATCTCCGGTCTTCACTGTAGTCCGCAGGTCAGTCCCCTCTGCGAAGGGCAGGTAATCCACAAGGGGCAGCATATAGGCGCAATAGGAGAACAATGCCGTCACAGCAAGCACCACGGGAATGGTGACAAGCCAGTTCCAGTCTTTATGCACAAGCCTGAACATCATCTTGTGGTTGGCGGTGATGAAAAATGCCATCGCAAGCAAAACGATGTTTTTAGCCAGTGTCTGGTTGTTGGTCAGAATCAGCGCGTCACCAAAACATCCGCAATCGCTGACCGGATTCTTCACTACAATCCAAACTGTGACTGCTGTCATGATGAGCATAAACACAGTTGCCATCGCAGCCACCCTCCTCCGTTTGCGCATACCCACAAAAAGATAAATACCCAACACGGTCTCTACGAGCGTAAGAAGTATTCCCGCAAGATAAAGAAGGAATTCAGGCATGTTGACCACTCCAATTGCTCCCACATAGTCTTTCAGCTTGATAACCAGCCCTACCGGGTCGTTGGCTTTCGTAAAAGCTGAGAAGAGAAATGTGATAGCGAGGATGAAACGGGAGATATTCACCAACACATACTTCGTGATGAACCAGACACGGCTACGGCGTTCTTTTCTCCTGAGTGCTTGTTCTTCAAGGATGGTGTCCTCATCGGAGAAAATCCCTGCCTCGTCATCAGCAGATTCTCCTTGGGCTGAGTTCTCACCACTCTCCTGAACGTCTTTCCTGTTAGTCATGTCGGATTGATCTCCTGCCCCCCCGGAATCGGTTTCTGAGGTGTCTGCAGGCAAGCATACTTCTGCGGATGAGGACTCCCGAACTTCGTCTGAATCAGACACAGAAATCTCATCCTGTTCCTGAGGCAGAGAGATTTCAGCATGACCAGCATCTTCCCGTCCACCATTCACCACATTGATATCAGTTTGATTATCAGAAGTTCCCATTTTCCTCATCCATCTTTATCAGGGCGAATACGGAATAATTGATCATGTCCATATAGTTAGCATCAACACCTTCTGACACGAGAGTCTTTCCATCATTCGACTCAATTTCCTTAGTGCGGTAAATTTTCATAAGAATCAAGTCTGTATAGCTGCTCACACGCATAGATCTCCACGCCTCATCGTAGTCGTGGTTCTTTCGTTTCATCAGCTCAAGCGTGATATTGGCGTATTTGTCGTAGAGATTCATCACCTCCTCAACGTCCAAATCAGTCTTTTCTGCATAGCCCAACTCAAGCTGGACAAGTGCAATTATACCGTAATTCACAATTCCTTGGAATTCGGGATAAATACCCTCATCCACCAACGCCTCCTGCTTCACTTCCAAGCTCCGTATCCTGTTTGCCTTGATAAGAATCTGGTCGGTCACAGATGATGGCCGGAGAATCCTCCATGCAGCTCCGTAGTCCTTGAGTTTTTTGGCAAAAAGCTCACGGCATTTGTCCATTTCAACCTTAAACTGGTCGTTGGTGTGTTGGAGATTATAAGCCATAATGATTAATTCATACTTATTTAAAGTGCAAAGTTACGAAAATTAAACGAAGAATGACTAAAGAAAACTGAAAAATGTGTAAAAAAGAGTTATACTACGGTTATATAAAATAAAAAAAGGAAAAACGTTTGCTGAATAAAAAAAAATGTATAACTTTGCAACAGAAGAGAACCAAATTCAAATGTTATTAACCCTTAAAAATTAAGAGACATGAAAAAAGCATTCAGAAACAAATGGTTGACCATAGCCATTCTGTTGTTCACCCTCTCGGCTGTAAGCACTATGGCTCAGCCAAGTATTCCACGCTACGGAAGACGTTCCAACCGTCCGGCACGGTCATACAACCGCGGAAGCCGCGTAGCCTGGGGCACCCAGTACGACTGGCTGTCACAGCGCAGAGCCACCTACCGCGACGTGCAGTATAAGGACAGAGGTCAGGTGCGCGTGATGCTCAACTCCATCTATGCCCGCCACGGGCGCTACTTCCGCGACCCAGCTCTGAGCGACTACTTCTATTCACAGCCATGGTACCGTCCGTTCCGTAACGAAGTGCCTTCCAGCTCATTCAACTCTATAGAGAGATACAACATCAATTTCTTGTCAAAATATGACTAAAAAAGCATATATTATCTCAGCTGTTATTTTGCTGTCGGCATTCAGTGGCATGATGATAGCAAATAGCGGCTGCAACTCATCAACGGCAGGCTCTTCTGAGCCTGTCGCTGTTGATTCTGCAGTCAATGAAGAGGCAGCAGAATCAAGCACAGAGAAATCCACACCAACATCCCCCGACAACTCCATTCCTGAGGGTGCCTCAATCCTAATGAAGTGCTATCCCGACTTCGTGAAGGGATATAAGGAAGGAAAGCTGCAGATGAGCGACGGCTCAACCATCGTTTATGACGATGGTCGTCAGAAATCGTTCGTTCAGAAGCTCGACGATGCAGACGCAGAAGACATGTTCGCCTTCAAATACGACCGCAAATCGTGGACACCCGAATATCTGCAGGATGCCGGACGCAGCCGTTGCGAGCTGCTGTTCAAAAAGATGTACGGAGCAAGTGCCCAGCAAGTTGCATCAAAGCTGATCAACGTGAAATGGTTCGATGCCAACGGCAACTACGGCGGTGCGAGCGTGAAGTTCACCCCTGTGAACGGTGCGGCAGAGCATCTGAAGGCTGTTGCAGCCGAACTGTCGAAAATGCCTCAGTTCAAGAAATACTACAAGTCGGAGGGAACGTTCTACTGGCGTCAAGTGCGAGGTGCAAAGCGTCAGAGTGCCCATTCCTACGGAATGACCATCGATATCGGTGGAAATTACAAGACCTACTGGCTATGGTCGAACGCAGGCGCTTCAGAGACGGCAAAAATCAAATATGAGAACAAGATTCCTCATGAAATCGTTGAGGTTTTCGAGAAACACGGTTTCATCTGGGGCGGTCGCTGGTATCACTACGACACAATGCACTTTGAGTACCGTCCGGAGATTCTGATGGCCAATCCCTGAACCGTCTCGGAAATTTCACATTAAGCCAAAAAGTGTGCAATTTATAAAATCTTAATTGCTAAGATTTTAACAATATTTTATAAAAGTGAGTGCAATTTTATTTGTTGCATTCACTTTTTTCATTTATCTTTGCAGTCGAAAACGGAAAATATAAGATAATTAATTATTAATCGACATGGCCATATCCAAGACAAGAAGCACATTGATAGACTGCGCAAGGGTGCTGTTTGCGAAAAACGGCCTGGAAGGAACCACGATGAACGATATCGCCGTGGCATCGGGTCGAGGAAGACGCACACTATACACCTATTTTAAAAGTAAGGATGACATCTATCTCGCAGTCATCGAGACAGAGCTGGAACGCCTGTTCTCCAGGCTGGAGGAAGTAGCAAGAAAGAACATATCTCCAGAGGATAAGATTGTTCAGTTGATATTCGCACATCTTGAAGTTATCAAAGAAGTGGTTTTGCGAAACGGGACACTGCGTGCAGAGTTTTTCCGTGAGATATGGAAAGTAGAAACCGTGAGGAAGAACTTCGACCGTACGGAGATTGCGCTTTTCAGACGTGTACTAAACGAGGGTAACGACGATGGGGTGTTCGACATACTCAACGTGAAACTCACAGCAGAAATCATGCACTACTGCCTGAAAGGCTGCGAAGTGCCATATATCTTCGGACGCTATTCTGGCAAAGGACCTGAAGATCTCTACATCTACGTCCGCACAATGGTGACCCGTCAGCTTCAGAATAAGCACACCTCACTCACGATTAATAATAATTGATTGGAAGTATCAAGGACAAATTCATTTTGAATTATTAATTATATTTATATTATGGGTTTATTAGAAGGAAAGACGGCACTGATCACAGGTGCCGCACGCGGTATCGGAAAGGCTATCGCGCTGAAATTCGCGCAGGAAGGCGCAAATATCGCATTCACCGACCTGGTTATCGACGAGTTGGGTCAGGAAACGGAGCAGGAGATTGCAGCCTATGGCGTGAAAGTGAAAGGCTATGCATCGAATGCCGCTGACTTTGCACAGACCGAGGAGGTTGTAGGCAAGGTGAAAGAAGAGTTTGGCTCCATTGATATTCTTGTGAACAACGCCGGCATCACGAAGGACGGACTGATGCTCCGTATGACGGAGGCACAGTGGGACGCTGTGATTGCAGTGAACCTGAAGTCTGCATTCAACTTCATCCACGCCTGCACGCCAATCATGATGCGTCAGCGTGGTGGCAGCATCATCAACATGTCGAGTGTTGTGGGTGTTCACGGGAATGCGGGACAGTGTAACTACTCCGCATCAAAAGCTGGTCTGATCGCGCTTGCCAAGTCTATAGCACAGGAGATGGGTGCCAAGGGCATTCGTGCCAACGCCATCGCACCCGGATTTATCGAAACCGCTATGACTGCCCAACTTCCCGACGACGTTCGTGCTGAATGGGTGAAGAAGATTCCACTCCGCCGTGGCGGCACCGTTGATGACATTGCCAACACCGCAGTTTATCTCGCATCCGACCTCTCCAGCTATGTGAGCGGGCAGGTGATTCAGGTTGACGGCGGAATGAACATGTGATTCACACACACTGACTAAACCAATGAAAAAGGAAGTAAAGCAGGACAGGAAGTCCGCTTTCACTTCCTTTTTTATACAACAACAAACAAGTTCATGGACATTATCTACGAGGACAATCATATCATCATCGTAAACAAGGCACCCGGCGAGATCGTTCAGGGTGACAAGACTGGCGACCGTCCACTGTCGGATATGGTGAAGGCATATATCAAAGAGGCATACGCCAAGCCTGGTGAAGTGTTTCTGGGTGTGGTACATCGTTTGGACCGTCCTGTGGGCGGTCTTGTGGTGTTCGCCCGCACCAGCAAGTCTCTTACCCGTCTGAACGATATGTTCCGCAAAGGTGAAGTCAAGAAAACCTACTGGGCTATAGTGCCGGTTCCTAAAGAAAATGATGCCCTTCCCCCAATCCATCAGTCTATCCGTCTGGAGCATTGGCTGGTGAGAAACGAGCAACAGAACAAGTCGTATGCCTACGACCATGAGGTGCCTCGCTCAAAGAAAGCGGTGCTCGACTACCGTTTCCTTGCCTTTGGCAACCGTTATGCTTTGGTGGAGGTGGATCTCCACACCGGCCGTCATCATCAGATTCGCTGTCAGCTGGCAAAAGCCGGATTCCCCATCAAAGGCGATCTGAAATATGGTGCCAGACGCAGCAATCCCGACGGCAGCATCTCGCTCATCGCGCGCTCCGTCGCTTTCATCCACCCTGTCTCAAAAAAACAAATTCATGTGGAAGCCCAGCTGCCCGACGGACTATGGACGGCTTTGGCTGACAGCAAATAAAAACTCTTGCAAAAGATAAAAGCTCCAGAGATATCATAGAGCCTAATAATTCCTGAAAATCCTTTAAAAAGGAATAAACCTGTAACCAGTTATGCGTTCTATTCGAAATAGAACGTTATGATAATCATCTTCGAGCGTCCTTTATCGATGGAGTTGGTGAAGATGAGCTGTTCAGGATTGGTGAGATCGTTCCGCTTTTTGTTGATGATATTCGACAGTCCGTAGGCGAATTTGATTTCCGGGATGAATTTGAAGTAAGGTCCATAGAAATCGCATCCGAATCCTGCTTCCAGATAACAGTCGAAGCGGTTGAGCAACAGGTTTTTCTGTTTTTTCACAGTAAGGTCAAACATCGGGTTCACACCCACTACGGCATACGGCCGGTAGTTATTGAACCGCTCTCCTGCGACTTTCAAATCTATCGGCATGGAGATATAGGTGGACTTCACATTCTGCAACTCCTCCTCTCCGTTGAGATGATTGACGAAACGGATATCCTTAGAACCAAAATGCATAGACGGAATCACCCTGAGTGAGAAGTTGGTGTTGAGACGGTATTCCGCCAACACACCCACACTGAATCCCGGCTCATAGTTAGGCGCGTCGGCATACCAGTTGTTGCCGTTCTCATCCACAAAGCCATTGTTCACCAGCTCGATGTCCTGAAGGTGGACACCTGCAAAGAATCCATAGTGCAATTGCCGCTGATCGACATACGGACGGTTCATCACCTTGCGTTTTTGGGCCAGAGCTTGATGTGGAGTCATCAGCAGAAATATAGCAAGCAATACAACCCTCACGGCAGTCAGCCTGTGAAGGAAGAATGGCGAACAACTATGTGAGATTGTTGTCAAAGGATAGTTATTTTCGTTATTTATTCTATTTAAAAACGAATCAATGCGGTTTTTATTGCAAAAAAAACGTGAATTTGCTTGTTTAGTCATTTTTTTACCTTATCTTTGCACCCGTAACACGGCGGGAGCGTCTGTTCTTGCCAAAGACAAATATGGTAATTCAATTTAAGTAATCATTTAAAACAACAAAATTATGGCTTACGTAATCAGTGACGACTGTGTAATGTGCGGTTCATGCGAGGGTGAGTGCCCTGCAGGCGCTATCTCAGCAGGCGACAGCAAGTATGAAATTGACCCGGACGTATGTGTTGACTGCGGTACATGCGCAGACGCTTGTCCTTCAGGTGCTATCGCTCCAGGTGAATAAGAAACTTACACAAACAATCGGAAAAAAGTGTGTCGGCAATTGCCGACACACTTTTTTATTGAGTTCTTCTGATATCTGTGTGTTTATAAAGAATTGCAGGAGTGTGTCTTCATACTAAAAACCAACAACTAACCCCAAACCATAAAACTATCCTGCTGCCACCATCTGCTCATTGTTATAGAACACGGAATCTGTATAGCTGACAGTAGGCTTGGCGATAATTGAAGGCTCATTATCTATAATCTTGCAGAACCTAACAATATCGAGGAAACTGTATTTCTCCTCACTGATAAACTTGAAGTGCCCCGGCAGAGCCCCATTGATAATAGCTTTCTGCGCCTCGTTCACTCCCACAACCATCCAGTCGTAGCCCATGATGTTGGCACCTTCCATCATCTCCATGCAGATGATACGGATATTACCCTTTCCTTTGGGCATCGAATAGAGATACATATCCTCTATCTCCTGCCGGAACACGATGGCCTGCTCGACGACAGCCATAGACAACTCACTCCTGCCTCCTGTGCAATAGCGGTTGAGTGCCAGCTTAACGCGGTCTTGGGCTTCGGCATCAAAAAACGACAATATTTTCGGAATGTCTGTCTCTGTTATTTTATTAAAAGGTACCATAGTCTGATTTTTTGCTCATTTGGTGAAATTGTGTGCAAATATAAGACTTTTATTTGCACACTTCCAACTTTTTTGTGAAAAAAAATCAATTAAAGGAGAAAATAACGACAAAAGAGTACAAAAGGGACAACAGTCATAGCACTTTTGAATTATTCATATAAAAAAACGGAAGGCACCATCAGTGCACCTTCCGATTTCAATGAAAAACAATATTGCTTTGTCAGAGTTTAGAAACGATGTTAAGGGTATCGGTGGCAATCATTAGTTCCTCGTCGGTCGGGATGACGCATACCTTTACCTTACTGTCATCGGCGGAAATGGTCATCTCCTTGGCACGGCATCCGTGATTCTTCTCCACATCCATCCTCACGCCAAGGAACTCCAAACCGTCGGTTGCGCCCTCGCGCACCTCCCACTGGTTTTCGCCGGCACCACCTGTGAAGACGATAATATCTACACCACCCATGGCTGCGGCATACTGACCAATATACTTCTTGATGCGGTAGGTGTACATTTCTTTTGCAAGGCGGGCTTGGTCGTTACCCTCCTCGATGCCCTTAAGAATATCGCGGAAGTCGCTCGCACCGCCGCTCACGCCGAGCAGCCCTGATTTCTTGTTGAGCAGGTTCGACAGTCCTTTCGTGTCAAGACCTTCCTTGTCCATGATGAAAGTGACAGCACCAGCATCGATATCACCGGAACGGGTGCCCATGATAAGTCCTTCTAGCGGAGTGAGTCCCATGGATGTGTCAATACATTTGCCATTCTTCACAGCTGCGATAGAGGCACCGTTTCCGATATGGCAGGTGATAATCTTCGTGCCTTCAGCCTTGTCTATGCCGAGGTAGTCAAGCACACGCTGACTCACGTATCGGTGACTCGTGCCGTGGAAACCGTAACGGCGCACACCATATTTCTCATAGAGTTCGTATGGAGTAGCGTACATATAGGCATAGTCAGGCATGGTCTGATGGAAGGCCGTATCGAACACACCCACCTGAGGAATTTCGGGCAGCAGTGCCTTCACTGCGTTCACACCTTTGATATTGGCAGGATTGTGTAGCGGTGCGAGATCGTTGCAGGCAGAGAAGTCCCGCATTACCTCGTCGGTGATGAGCACAGACTCACTGAACCGCTCACCACCATGAACCATACGATGACCGACAGCATCAAGCTCGTGCAGGTCGTTCAGCACAGCATTCTCGCCCTGAGTCAGCACACGGAAGATGAGCTGCACACCGGCGGTATGCTCAGGTACAGGTTCATCCATCTGAATTTTCTTTCCGTTTACCTTGATTTTAATAAAAGAGTCTGACAGTCCGATTTTCTCAATGCCGCCGGATGTCACCACGCTGTGGTCATCCATGTCGTACAGCGCATACTTAATCGAAGAGCTGCCACAATTGAGTACTAAGATCTTCATTGTTTATTTTGTTGAGAGTTTAGAGTATTTTAGTATATTGTTGAGGGGTTATAATTAAGAGAAAAGTAAATTCTCAAAACTATAAACTCTCAACTATCAGCTATTATTTCGCATCCATCGCCTGGCAAGCCGTGATGGCCACCATCTTGTAGATGTCATCGACAGAACAGCCGCGGGAGAGGTCATTCACAGGACGGGCGATGCCCTGGAGGATTGGACCGATGGCATCAGCATTGCCTAGTCTCTGAACGAGCTTATAGCCGATATTGCCAACCTCGAGGTTAGGGAACACCAGCACATTGGCGTTGCCGGCAATTTCTGATCCAGGTGCTTTTTTCTTGCCTACGCTTGGTACGAGCGCCGCATCTGCCTGAAGCTCACCGTCAATCTTAAGTGACGGGTCAAGTTCTTTGGCAAGAGCTGTTGCCTCAATCACCTTATCCACCACCTCATGCTTCGCACTGCCCTTCGTGGAGAATGAGAGCATCGCCACACGAGGATCGGCGAAACCAGCCACCGACCTGGCTGTCTGTGCAGTACAAACGGCTATCTGAGCCAACTGCCCTGCGTCAGGCATCGGTGTGACAGCCACATCACCTACCACGAGCACACCATCCTCACCATATTGCGGTGTCTGTGTAATCATGAGCATAGCCCCACTCACGCATGTGATTCCAGGAGAGCACTTGATAATCTGAAGGGCGGGGCGCAGTGTCTCGCCTGTGGTGCTGAGCGCGCCGGAAATCTGTCCGTCGGCATCTCCACTCTTGATGATGAGGCAACCGAAATACAGAGGGTCGAGTACCTTCTCACGAGCCTGCTCCAGAGTCATGCCCTTCTTCTTGCGAAGTTCAAATAGGAGTTGCGCATACTCCTCACGCTTCTCGCTCGTAGCAGGGTCAATCAATGTCGCCTTGTCGATGTTTTTCAATCCCAACTTATCGGCAAGCGCATGAATCTCGTCTATATTACCAAGCAATACCAGTTCTGCCAGGTCGTCGGCGAGCGCCTGGTCGGCTGCCGTCAGTGTGCGTTCCTCCGTTGCTTCAGGGAGAACGATGCGCTGCTTGTTGCTTTTCGCACGCGCAATGATTTTGTCAATCAAGTTCATAGATTTCTTATTAAAATGACATTTACAATTTCAACTGCAAATTAACTAAAAAAAAATGACATTTAAAAATATGGCATGATTTTTTTCCTTCAAACCCTCATACTTCATCAAAAAAGAGCTACGGCAAAAGTGCCGCAGCTCTTTTTTGATATATTGAAAATGAATCAATCACCAAAGCCCGGAGGTTTTGCCTTCCTCAAGGTCTTTGAGGAGCATGATCATCGCCTCCTCTTCCTCCTCTTCCTCTTCACGTACCTTAACCAAAGAAGGCTGGGTCGGATCGGCAGAAGTTTCTGACGTGGAAAGAGCAAAGGCATTTTTAAGTTCCAAGCTATTCTTCATCATTGCCGGAACTATATATTCTTTTTTCATATCTAATTATTGTTATTTCTTTATTATAAGTTGGTATGGACTAAGCTGCACCAACCTGCTTAATTAATTATTATTTCACTAACACCTTTTGTGTCTTTCCATCAGCCGTGCGGATGATGTTCACACCTTTCTGAGGAGTTGTAACCTTCACACCTGCGGCATTGTAAATCTCTGCAGACCCACTCAGGAGCATCTCGATTGCAGAGATGCCAGTTGGAGTATCGTTGTCTGCACCGAAGAAGAATGCCTTGATGCCACTGTCTGCTGTTCCTGCAGGCTTGGTAAGATATGCACGGTTGGCACCCACCTTCACTTCGTCAGTTTCCTCAGAAACCTTGTAGAACGCAACCTTGCCGTTCAACAACTGAAGCACATAATTGCCCGGCTCTACTACAGTCTCTCCATACACACCAGTCAGAAGACCCTCGGTGGTGTCATCGGTTGAGTTGTCTCTTCCATAGAATGTTTCATTTACACCATCAGCAGCTTCACTGTAAACCACAACTGGAGTGTTGGCGGGGATAGTGTTCTCAAGAGCTGTAAGTGTCAGCTCACTATTCGTTGCCACTGCATCAACAGTATAAGCAGTTACGCCCTCAGGAATCGTCACGTCGAACGGAGCCACAAACGTACCATACTGAGCGGATGCGTTGATGGCCATGGTGGCAGAGGCCTGATCGTAGTATGTGAGGGTGAAGTTATTGAATGCAGTCCATGAGCCACGGTTTCCATCATTCCCATAACGAGCAGGATTGATTATACCGAATTTTATTGAACCTGTTTCGCTTCCCTCGTCCGCATTGACATAAACATATACATCATTTACATATTCACCTTTATCAAATGCCTGACCAGCAGCTCCCATACTATTTGGATAATTTCCACCATTAATTTCAATATTTGGATTCCATCCCTCCGTATATGCCTCATTTGCAACATATTCAGTAATAGACTTCAGCTGAGTTTTAGCGTCATTTGCATAAACATAGCTCAATCCACGCATACCGTCAGCGTCATATACTTCCTGCAGCCAGGTTGATCTTTGGAATGCACTGACTGACAATTTATACAAGCCTGGCTTAAGACCGCTTACAGTCTCAGTATAAACCTCTAGAGGTTTTCCTTCTTGACTATTTGCTGCACATCCTTGATAGCTTTCCTTAACTTCATCACCCGTTCCTGAAACCTCTATGTTTGTGGCATTATAATCAGAGGATAGAGTTTCTTCTAACTCTGCTTTTGTTGTAGGAGTAATTCCTGCCGATGTTGCAGCAGCTAAAGCCTGTGCGTCTTCGTTTTTTGTATAATTAGCCTTATGATCGGAAAGTTTCTCAAGAGACCAAACATTGGATGTACCTTGAAGATTACCACCTTCCACTGCATCTCCAACAACCTTTCCATTATTTATAGCTAAATATTTAGAATTGTTTGTATTCAAAAATTTATAGCCATTCTCCACTGCTGACATATTATAATTACGCACCCGGCCCTCTTGACAATCTGTATAACAGAATCCATCATCACCAAGATACATTAAATTATCAGCAAACTGAATAGTAGTCTTTCCTGATTTATCTGTCACCAGATTCACAACAAGACCATAGTTATCATTGACGGCTTGAGTTGCCCAATTTCCACCACGGCTGAGATAAAGCTTAGTGTCTGTATTATACAAATAATATTTTCCATCAAACACCGCAGGTGTCTTTATAGTGAAGTTTATGTCATCGTTTGCCATATGCTCAAGATATCCGAAAACATCAGGAGAGATTGAAATGCCATATTCGGTATTCTCAGTAAGAGTGCCGAGGTCGATTATAAATCCACCATCTACAGCTTCAAGTTCAACGGTCTTGCCATTGACTGTTGCAGTGGCACCTTCCTCGAGTTCAAGAACTGCATTCGGGTCGTTGGATGCTGCGTTAGGGAATGTTACTAAAATAGTAGATGACTGAGTATACTCATCGTTAGCAGGAAATGTAACTGCATCGCCAATCTCATAAACAAATGCAAAAGGCTCAATAGAAAGCGTCTGAGCTGAAGCTGACTTCACATAATAACGGCCTGCTGCCAACTGAATCTGCTCTGTTTCGGAAAAATGGTCTGTCACTGTAGCTTCATACTCTATCAGGATGGTTCCGTCTGTAGTATAAACGATGTCGTTAGGAGTGGTCAGATTGATGTTGTATTCTGCTTCGGCTGCTATATCGAAATAGTACCATTTGTTGGCTTCCATTGAACCATCTGTTGGAAGTGCTGTTGCTTCTCCAGCAATCACATTACCAATCTGAACTAAACGGAAGTCTGAAATTGAGAACCATTCATGTTGAGTACTTGAAGTTGCTGTTACCTTTATTTTTGCATTTTCCACCGTAGCGAATTCAAGAGAAGCATCTCCCCATCCACGATCAAAAACATTGCCAGTTGCTCCGTCGTGAGGTAACGCAACACTTACCTCACCAATAGCCATTGTCAACGTTGTATTAAGCGCAGCTCGACCTTTGGCGGTAAGCAAGTATTTTCCGGCAGGAAGAGTTACCTCCTGCTCCATGGTTGTTGTCCACGTATTGGCATTCCAGTCTCCACCATCAAAATACGAGTGTTGGTTTGTGCCATCAGCGTCTGTCCAAGATTCATTGCTTGTCGGGGAATTTTTCTTGCCTGTCCAAGTCCAGTCATCATTATTTTTCGGGTCATTTGCGTTTTTAATAGAAGACGTTTTGTTTATTGCATCCTCAACACCTTCTGCTAAGGCATGGCTCTCGTAGTAAGCCCGGAGAGTAGTGGTTATATTATTAGCAATTGACGTTGCTTCCTCAGCAGAAGAAGCCTCAGCATTAATTGCTGTTGTGAAATTGTTTTTCTTGGTTTCATCAGCATATATCAGATTAGGATCATCAAATTTCTTTGCTTTAGCATAAGCATCATACGGGTCTTTTGCACCAACGAAAGAGTTTATTGCATCCTGAATGTCACTTATAGCAGCTATATATTTGGCATTTGTGGTTGGAGGCTCTGTAGGATTAGCTAAATTATTCAATGTGGAACGTTCTACACCTGTTACATTTACATAATCTTGATGATCAAGTAAATCTTTTGCTCTGTCAACCTCATTGTTATATAAAGACTCTACTGTATAATATATTAATTGGAAGTTATCAGCCTTGTACCAAGACGTTGATGAGGCACCTATCAGAAGGCCACCACTATCTTCAACATAGACTTTTCCAGATTTGCCAGTCACAAACACGGTTTTTCCGTCAGGACTTGTAGTAACAGGAGTCTTTGTGTCGCCAGCAAGTAGATTGACTGTCAAATTCGCATCTGATGCAATCAGAGCGGAAACTTCGTAATATCCTTCAGGAAGATTGGTCAGTGTCTGTTTGACTGACTTTTCAGCATTTCCACCCCAAGTGTTGTAAAGGTAGTTTCCATCTGTATTAGTACAAGCATAAGTACCATTTGAATTCGGCTTAACACCTGTGTCATTTGCTGTTACACTATTCCATCCCGTTAAGTCACCAGTCTCGAACGAGTTGTTGGTAACGAAAAGTTCCGTTACGTTTGTTTCGTTTGGAATGTTTTTCAAGGCCTCAGTGATAGCAGCCTCCAAGGTAGTGACTGCATTGTTTATTTCGTTCTGAGTTGATTCATCATCATCATAAACGTTCTGCGCTGCCATGATTGCATCATTAAGTGCGGAATTGTTCAGTATCCCATTCGTTGACGTTGCTTTCTTGATAGCTGCCTCCAGCTCAGTTTTCACAATTGCAGCAGTATATTCTATTTTCACACAATCTATGAAAAGCATTGGATTTGCTCCAGATCCACTACCTGTAGATTTATAACCAACACAAATTTGTCCAGGAGTTTCTGTAGCCAAATTAAATTCGACAGTCTGATTAGCCCACTGTCCAACAGTAGGATTCACTTCCACTATATAAGGATTTCCACTATTCGGGAAAAAACCAGTATGTGAAGTATTGGCTTGTGTTCCGCTTTTGCAGAACATTGGTATAGTAATTTTATACTTACCTGCTGGTAATATTACACTTTGATAGTAATAACCGCCACACCCCCAAACAGCAAAAAAACCTAAGCATTGGCCATTTGAGTCGTTAGGTCCTAAAGTAGGAGGTGCCACATTATTACCCTGCATCTGTTTATCTGAACCATATAAGAACACAGCACCGCCCATTCCTGAATTTGGATAGGTAGAATTGCTATTGTCCCCAGCAAGAACTTCGGATGTCCATCCTATAACAGTCTGGAACCCATAAACACTTCCGGTATTGCCTATATCCTTACCATAGCCCTTCAGATTGACGGATAATGGTGTGTCAGCAGAAAAGTCCGCATTTGTCAGATACGTACTCGTCACATCAATCTGTGCCTTTGCATTCCATGCCAAAGCACTGACGATTAATGTCAAAAAAAACAGTAGTTTTCGTTTCATTTTGGTTTTGTTAAGTTAATAAAAATAGTTATATAAATTACGTTAGTTGTAAGAAATATGCAAAAGGCTGTATAAGTCAGTTTTTATCATATCAAAATGCAAATTTACTAAAAAACAAAAAAACTGCCAAATGTATTGGCAGTTTTTTATACAAAATGACTGAAATTCAGCAGAAAAGGATTTTAGGTAAGTCTTTTAGAATGGTCTAAAAAGAACTGCTTATCATCTTAAAAAACTTTCTGATCTTTGTTCGTAAAAAAGTCAAACGTAAATCTTCGTTTAAATTCATTCAGATTCGCTTCGCAGTTTTTCGTTATAACGCATTTTCGGCTGCACTCGGCATAGCTCGAACAAGTTCGGCTCTGCACTCGTTTGCACAAAAATTCTCTTTTTCATGACAATACTCAAACAAGTTTG
>JAEEOB010000084.1 GCA_016284045.1 Bacteroidaceae bacterium | reverse complement strand
TACAAAGGCGTGAAAGTGACCGCCCGCTTTGAAGGGGGCAACAAAACTCTCGGACGCAATGCCGTGTTGGAAACATCAAACCCCGTGGTGCAGGCAGCCATCGAGAACGACAAGCGGTTCGGGAAAATTATCGTTCTTAGTTGTTAAATTGAAAATTGAAGACGCACTACAACGCATCTATATAAGCAGATGACTTATATCCCTTTTTACCCCTCTTATTACACCTTTTTTTACTCCCTTTTTTACTCCCTTTTTTACTCCCAATTAAATCTATGTACGTTCATTATTCACCCAATCAGATAAGCATCCGATGGACCATCTGTCGGGGTTTTTCTAAGCTTCCGGAAGACTTCACGAGAGCCAAAGTGGTTGGTATGCTCGCCAGCTGTGACAACAAACATCCTGTCAACATTGATGTGGTGAAAGAAGCTTGTGGGCAACATCTGCTGGTCACCGTTCCCGCTGGGCTTCCCGAAGGAGTCTATGATATTCTCGCCCTATGGACCAAGAACCACGACCGATCCATCGCACGTTCCCGCCATAATGGCATCTTCTGCGTCACCAACACCCCAGAAGAGGCTACCGACAAGGGGGCTGCAACAACAGACACCATCCTCAATATCAAATCCTCCACCTCTACCTACGGCTACGACGGACTGTCTGCCTATGAGCTCGCACTGTTGAAAGGATACACGACAGAAGACGAGAACACATGGGTGGAGACCCAGATACAAGTTGCCACCGACACCATAGACGAGGCGAAGACAGCAGGAGTCTCAGCCGTCAATACAGCAACAGACACAGCCGTATCAGTTGTCGATTCCAAGACCACTGAGGGGCTCAACTCCTTAGACGCTGCCATCACCGAAGCCACAAACGCAATATCAACAGCAAAGGCAGAGGCAGTCACCGCCGCGACATCCGACATCGCGGAGGCAGCTGAAGCAGCCCTCGGACAGGCACAGGAAGCCTACGACGAAGCTGAGGAAGACATCAGGACATCCAAGCAGGCGGCCATTGACGAAGTCGCGACAAGCGGAGGATGGACAAACATCATCAAGGAAGGGTCAGACAGCATCGACCTCGCCATCACCGATGACAACGGCAACATGCTCGCGGAGATGGCAGGAGGAGAGCTTCGCGTAAAGCAGTTCGACACACGCCACACCGCAGTCACCGAAGACACCGGTCCCGACCTAGCCGTAGCCGACCAGATGGGCAACATTCTCGCCTTCATACACGAAGGGCGCATAATCACCAGGACATTCGACAGCCGTCAGGCAGAGACAGAATCCGAGCCCATGCCCATGATCCTGCCCGACACCGTCAACTCCTACGTCGGAGACACCCTCCAGCTCTTCAAATACCCCATGACACTCATACCCGCGTACGACGACTGGAGCGTCAGCCTCAGCATTGCCACATCCGCCACCAGCATCCGCAAATGGGGAAGGACACTGCGGAGACACTTCGAGATGAAGCCGGAGGCCACAGGAGTCTATAACATACACGCAAGGCTCATCGACAAGCACCGGCGGATACACTATGCAGGGCAGTTCCAGGTGAATGTCATCACACCGCACAGTCCGCAGACCATGAAGAACATACTCCTCATCGGAGACAGCGAGACACAGGGAATCGTCAACAACTCCGGCATCACCACCGCGCAGGGAGCAAGCGAGTCGCCCGCCACCAACTCACCGTTTGCCGACGAGGTCAAGCGCCTGCTCACCGCCACAGGCCCGGCACAGCCCGCCATGCCGGCACCACTCGGACTGTCCAACCTGCAGCTCATCGGGACACAGAACACCGCCGGAGGAAGACACGAAGGCTACGGGGGAAGAGACGTGGCATGGTTCCTGTCAACATCATCACCCTTCTACAAGAACGGCGTTATCGACTTCAATGCCTACCTCGCACAGAACACCATCTACCCGGACGCATCACACAAAGGAGCCGACTACATATACATACTCCTCGGAGCCAACAACACCTCTGCCGTCACCATAGAGAAAGGGAAGATCGTCAGGACACGCACCGGATACACATCCTCGCTCAAGACACTTCTCGACACCATCAAGAGCCAGCTCATCGACGACAGCGCCAGGGCATACCACAACCCCAACCTCAAAGTCATTCTCCTCAGCTATGCCTTCCCCTTCACCGACGGATACGGCTACCACCCCAACGGAAGCGGGGAATACACCGACGGACTGTGGAGCGCGCAGGGATACCTCGACCTGTGGAGACAGAACCAGGCGATAGCGGCCGACAGCAGCTACTGCAGCTTCGTCAGCAGCGTGCTCATCGCACCTCAGGTCGATTCCGAAAACGCATACGCATGGATCAACAAGCCAAAGAACAACTACACCTCCGACACAGAAGTACAGCGAATCGAAGCCATACACCCCAACACCATCGGCTACAGGATGTTCGGGGCAGCAGTCGTCAGAGACATCATCGGAAGAATCTGAGCAATTTAACTTTAGGAAGTAAAAATGGAAGCCGAGTTAATTTAAAGATTTAATTATGTAAGATGTAAGATTTATGCAGGTGGTTCGGAATTTAAAATGGGAGTTAATGAGCCTGCGGCTCGTGGACGATAGTTTTACCAATGATAAACCGATATTAGAATCACTCAAAATTAAACATAACTTAATAATTATCAGCATTTTCAAATACTTGCAAAATTGAATTAATCATTTAAATATTCACCCTAAACCCTCAACTCTCAATTCATTATGGGAAAACGACTCATCATCAAAGGGGCGGACTTCTCACAGAACGGCCTCCCCGTCAGAGACATCACCAGTCAGGCATTAAGGAGCGATCATCACCAGTTCCTCCATTATCCCAACCAGGCAGGAGGCCCGGGGTTCACCGACGCCTTCCAGTTATTGGGAAGCTCATCTCCGACAGGAATCTACGTCATCGACATTGGGGCATACGAAGGAAAAATCATACGCTTCACGAAATCCAGGTCGAAGAAGTCAGAGGAGTTTGAGGACGCACCTGTCTATTACGCATGCTTCGCCTCTGCAATCGCAGTGGCAGTGCCCTACAACGGCGCAACCTGCGATAACGCATGCACCGTTGTCAAACACATCGACGGAAAAGGAACCGGCACCGATGCGATATCCACCTACGTGGAGGTCATTCCCGAAGGAGCGAAATACCTCGTCACCTCAGTCAACCCCAACAACTGCCCTTTCAGCAATGTCAAATTTGAGATTATCGGATAAAACCATGAAAAAACAATACAAAGAATCCATACAGGTATGGACTGCCATCATCATGCTTGTCGTAGGTACCCTGTTGGTGATAGCCGGATTTATTGTTCCTCCGACAGGAGAGGTACATGACTCTGTGCTCTGGTTTTTCGGAGAATGTCTGATTTATGCTGGCAGTATCTTCGGCATCAGCATCTATGTGAGCGGAAAAATCAACAACATCCGGCGCGAGCTTAACCTGCCCGCTGAGAATAACGATCGTGAAAAAGAAAAAAAGGAACAATAAACGACTGTTTTTACCAGTTTTTTTGTTTCCTTGCTCTAAAGAAAAAAGATTTCTTTATCACGATTGACTTATAATTCGGAAATTTTATCTAAATTTGCAAAATCACACAATTATAAAACAAAAATCTATGATGAAACGATTCTATTTTTTGCTGATACTGTCAGCATTATTTGTCAGCGGTCATGCCCAGTCATACGACGGCAACATCCTGAAAGGAAAGAAATGGGCGGTTTGCGGTGACAGTTTCTCCTCCGGCGACTTCAAAGGTCTGAACGAGGATGACTATAAAATCAAGGAGGGCAAATATGCCGGCAAGAAAGCGGTGTATGGCTATCTGATTGGCAACCGCAACGACATGGATATCCAGGACCTCACCCGTGGCGGGCGGACGATGGCAACCCCGAAAGAGGGTAATTTCACCAATGCGTTCAGCAACGGTCTTTACAAGACGATAGACGCCGACGTGGATTACATCACCCTCTATTTCGGGATCAACGACTCCCACCATGCCGGCATCGGTAAAGACGGTGAAGTGACCAACGGCTATATCCCACTTGGAACGATTGAAGACACCACCATCGACACGTTCTACGGTGCTTGGAATGTGGTGATGGCATATCTGATAGAGCATTACCCGTTTGCCCATATCGGCATCATCGTGTCGAACGGCTGCGGCGTGCCTGCTTATCCAGAAGCGGAAATCGCCATCGCGAAGAAATACGGAGTGCCATACATCAACCTGAACGGCGACGAGCGCACACCAGCGATGATACGCGCAGTGAACCCCGATATTGACCCTGAAATCATCAAAATCCGCGACAACGCGATGCGGGTGACAGAGAAAAACCGCCACCCTAACGTAAAAGCCCATGCCTACGAAGCCGATTTCATCGAAAGCTGGCTCAGGGGGATTTAGTCTTTAGTTTTTAGTCTTTAGTTTTTAGACAGTTACTATAGAATCAAAAAACGCACAACCGCATAACCGAATAACCACAAATAAGGCAGGATGGATTGTTCCACCCTGCCTTGTTTTGAATTTGAGATGTATGGATAGTGTCTATAAGATTCCTATTCGTTTAGCGCCTTCCTCCAATACGTCCTGGTGTAGGAGTAGAGCTGGAGCTTGATGTCGGACGACTGATTGTCGGACGGCTCGTTGTGCTTGAAGAGCTGGATGTCGGACGGCTGACTGTCGGGCGTGACACACGGCTGTTATTGTCGTTGGAAGTCGGACGGCTGACAGTCGGGCGGCTGTTATCGTTCGAAGTGGGACGGCTCACACGGGAAGAACGGTCGGTGGACGTTGGACGCGACACGCTGTTGTTGTCGTTAGATGTCGGGCGGCTTACACCAGAGGTGCGTTCTGTCGGACGTGAAACACGGTTGTTGTCATTGTTGTTCGGACGGTTCACGTTGTTATCCGGACGGTTGTTGTTGTTCGGACGAGTCACGTTGTTGTCCGGACGGTTGTTGTTGTTCGGACGAGTCACGTTGTTGTCCGGACGGTTGTTGTTATTATTGTTCGGACGGTTCACGTTGTTGTCCGGACGGTTGATGTTACCATTACGGTTGATGTCGGGACGACCCACTGTTCTGTCACGATTGTCGGGACGTGTCACATTGTTGTTGTCGGGACGACCGTTGTTGTTCGGACGGTTCACATTGTTGTTCGGACGGTTCATGTTGTTATCAGGACGGCCGTTGTTGTTCGGACGGTTCATGTTGTTATCAGGACGGCCGTTGTTGTTCGGACGGTTCACGTCGGGTCTTCCTGCATTGCCATGATTGTTCGGATGGTTCACATCAGGCCTTCCTGCATTGCCATGGTTGTTTGGTATGGGCTGACCCACACGACCCTGGCGGCTCGGCGTCGGGGTGTTGCCATGTCTCCCCACACGCACGTTAGGCTGTCCAGGCACGGGGCGGTGCGACGGACGCATGTTGTCGTGATGAGTCGGCAGTGCATAAACCCTTGTGCGGTAATAAGTAGGATTGGAGATATATCCGCCCCTGTAGGTGCGGTATATAGCGGGACGTGGTCTGTAGAAGAGCGATGTGTCAATATAGTATGTGTAAACCGGCAGTGACCATGAGCTTCCCACCAAAGTGATCGGGTCGTAAAAATAGTCGATGCAGGTATATACCTCATACTGGTATTCATCAAGCACATAATACATGTTCATGTCTCTCTCCGGCCAGTACATGTCGATATCGAGTTGGTCGTAGATTGACCTGAAGTAGTCGTAGTTGATTTGATACACAGCCTCAAACTGGTCATCAGTGAGGTCAAGTTCGTAAGCCATCTTGTCGGACAGATATAGTGAGTACCTCTTCGACTTTGACTTCGACAAAGCTGATGCCGACAGGGTCACTGCCATCATCAAAAGGATGAGATAAAACTTTTTCATAATGCTAATCTTTTTATTGGTTAATTACTTTTTTTCACTCACTCACCGACAGAAATGCTGTCTTTTCTTTTTCTGATGCAAAGTTCAGTAAAAAAAACTGGAACGCCCAATGGTTTTCCCTAAATTCAAAGGGTAAAATTACTACTTTTTGGGGAGAAATCCCACAAAAACGGAAAGAAAATCCCTGATTTAGGTATTTTTTACACGAAAAATGCTCATAAATGAATAATTTTATGTAAGTTTGCCGTCAAATTCATTTTTAACCATCAAAACTCAGAACTATGCGAAAAGCTGTATTTTCATTTATCCTGACCGCCGTGATTATGCTGTGCACCGTGGCGTGCTCCACAAAGCAGAGCGCACTCAGCCGGTTGGAACGTTTCTCTTATGAATTGCGTGACAACGGGGAATATTATTCGTTTAAAGACTGGGAGAAGGCTGCCGACAAGTTCACTGACATCCGCAAGCAGATCAACAAGCACGACTACAACTCACAGGAGCGTCAGTATATCGGAGAGCTGGAGGGCAAGTGCGCCGGCTATGTGTATAAGGGTGTGAAAGGCAAAATCACGGGCTACGGCAACGAGCTGAACGGCATATTCCAGGGACTGTTCGACATTATCAACCATTAAGGGGGTTGATGAGGAAATCGTAAAAAAGCTGACACTTTTTTTAATGAAGACAAGAAGACGAGAAGGTAATAAGACAAGACGTTTGTTCAGTTTACGTTGGCCATTTTTTCTCTCTTTGCTGTTGCTGACTTCCGTAAGGATGCCGGCAGCATACAGCCAAGTTAACCTCAGCAAGCTCAAAGGGGCTAATCGTCCGAAAATCGGGCTGGTGCTTGGAGGAGGCGGTGCGAAAGGTGCCGCTGAAATTGGTGTGCTCAAAGCGTTGGAGGAAGCGGGGCTGGAGTTCGACTACATCGCCGGCACGAGCATTGGCAGCATCATCGGCGGTCTCTACAGCTGCGGATTCCGTGCCGCCGAGCTGGAGAAGATGTTTCTCTCTCAGAAGTGGCTGACGCTGATGACCGACCGCGACGAGGAATACAGCAAGGCATTCTCGAACGACGACGGTGTGATTCATGCCTTCGGCTTTCCCATCTACACCTCAGTGAAGACCAAGAAACAGCGTAAGAAATATGGCAAGGAATCGCCCATCAGCGGCTTCGGTCTGAACCACGGTGACAAGATTGTAGCGTTGTTCGACAGCCTGACCGCCCGCAAGGACTCTATCAGTTTCGACAGCCTGCCCATCCCGTTCCGCTGTGTCGCCACCGACATCATCAAGCAGGATGAAGTGGTGCTGTATGCAGGCGTGCTGTCGATGTGTATGCGTGCGAGCATGGCGATTCCAGGCGTGTTCAAACCAGTGAAGCTGAACGGGAGGCTGCTTGTGGATGGGGGCATGCAGAACAACCTGCCAGTAGATGTGGCGAGAGAGATGGGCGCTGAGTATGTCATCGCCATCGACCTGACGCAGAACAAGCATGAGACTCGATCGTTCTCACTGAAAGAGTCGTGGGGAATCGGCGGCATCCTCGACTGGCTGGTGTCGCGTCCCGACTGGAAGAAATACAATGAGAACGTGGCAGATGCCAACCTCTATATCAATCCCCCACTCGACTACGACGCCCTGGATTTTCAGACAGAGAAAATCCGCAAGATGATTGACATCGGCTATCAGACAGCTAAGCGGATGCTGAAGAAGTGAGCCTTTTGTTGTTCATTTAGTAGATGCATTCAAAAATCAGATTTTATAGAACACCCTTTAAAAGAAAAAAAGAGACGGAATTCCGTCTCTTTTTTTGATTTGATGCAAAAAGGTGATTATGAGCGTGATTTATTCATTTCCTGCCATGATATTGATGATGGAGACCACATCGGAGATATCCACTTTCTTGTCACCGTTCACATCAGCATTTGGAAAGTCTGCTGTTTTAGCCATCGTGTTGATGACCGCCACCACGTCGGAGATATCGACTTTACCATCCTGGTTGACATCACCTTTGAGTCCACCGTTTTGTGCCTTGAACGTGAAATTGACCTTGAAGTTCCTGCCGCCGTTGTTGAGCCAGAACTCCTTACCTGATTCCACATCATTTCCACGGAAGCAGAATTCCAGCACCCAATTTCCGTCTGTGAGGTTTGCGGTGACATCCTCATTCATTTCGTCGGCATACCATACGCCCTCCTCGCTTTCGGCAAATCCGCGTTCCATCACTTTGTTGTCGTCCGACTTGCTCTCTCCCTGCGGATAACACCAAGCGAAGACACACACATCACGTGCCTGTCCGTTGATTACTTTGAGGCTGACAGAATTAAGGATAATCTGAAGGACTGTCCCTTGTATGGACTGCTCGGCATACTCACTTGTCAGTGGCATGAACATGTACTCCGTCTTCTGTTCGCCTGTATTCTCATGAATAAAGGTAGAAGAACCCGTTAGCATGGAGTTATTGGTATCGAACGCAATGGAAGCACTGGCTTTATTGTTGAAAAACACCTTGTAGTTCTCGCCGCCGTTATTATACATAAACGTGTTGCCGCTGGCATCCTGCCCCTCGAAATAAAGTTCCATAATCCAGTCGTCCTCCTCACCCAGCATCGGCAGGATGTCGATATTCAGCTCACAACTCCACATCCCGTCGTCACCGGCAGTCAGCTCAAACTCCTTGCTGTCGTCGTCTTTTCTCTGCTTGTCAGCATGATACACCCATGCGACCACCTTCACCGATGAAGCCGTGCCGCCCGTCACCTTCGTGCTGAAACTGTTGATGACAAATGACTTGAGGGCACTTTTGATGATGTTCTCGCCGTCCTGTCCCCATCCAGTCTCCGGGAACTTGACCGTGACTGTCTCGGGTTCCTCGTCATCCATTCCAAATGTCATCGCCTGAACAGAGGTGTTTTCCGCATCAAACTTCAGCTCACTCTCTGCCTGACCATACTTGATGAGATAAGCCTTGGTGACAGTCAGTCTCACAGCCTCGGCTGTCTGCAGTCCCACCTGCTCCACAGCCGTCATATCATAACCCTCGAACGGAATTGTGATGGAAGTGATTCCAGCCTCCTGATTCAGCTCGATGTCCGGTCCTATCACAGCCACTTTCGTCGCACATGTAGTGGCATCTGCAAATTCGATAATCAGTGCGTCGTAGTTCGACCAGTCAGCACCCCCAAGCCATGCAGCCATACCACCCCACTCCACAGAGGTGTATTCCTTGCTGCCGTCTGCATTGGTGGTGATGGTCTCTGCTTCGTTCCATGTGCCTGTGAATTTAGGCAACAGATCCAACGTCTGGTCCTGTGTGGGGTCGACAGGCTGATCGTTCTCCTTCTCAACCAGATAGATGCGTTTTACATAGACCGTTCCTGCCGCATTCGCCTGCAATGCCACCTGCGATACAGCCGTCATGTCATGCCCCGCGAACGTAGCCTCAAGAGATGTGGAACCGGCATCCGCAAACTGACTGACTTGAGGAGATGCCCCCTGAATGAGAATCTGCGTACCGACAGTTGTTGCCTCTGCAAACTCCACGACCAGTTTTTCGTAGCCAGACCAGTCTTCTGCGCCCCGCCAGGAAGCCAGTCCGCCCCACTGAACCGCCTCGAACACGATGACACCATCCTCGTTTGTGGAGAACGACTCCTCGCCGTTCCAAGTGTAAGAGAAACTAGAGGTGATATCCACCTCACCCGCCTTTGCTCCAAGAGCGAAAAGCGTCAACAAAAATAACGTAAACAGTTTTTTCATAATCATGATAGTTTTTAAAAGAAGACAAGAAGACGAGAAGACAAACGAAACAAGAAGACGAGGCGTTTATGTTGTTTAGATTGCCTTTTCAGCATCTTTACTCCATTACATCAGTGATACTTTTTAGTTTTAATTGGGTTAGTTGTTGGAATTACGTGGCAAAATTAGGAATAAAAAACAAGAAAGACAAATCACTCAGTAAAAAAGAATGTCTTTTCATGCATCTATATTCATAAAATATCCGATGCAAAAAGTAAAGAGTGCGAAATGGATAAAATAGTATTATTGGAGGGCGTATATTTTGCAAATGTTGTTTGCACATTTCAAAAAAAATTACGAAATTTGTAAAATTATTTAGAGAAGACAAGATTATTTACGATTTGAGAATTTACGATTTACGATTTGAGAATTTACGATATATTTCATGAACTTTGTCACGACTCGGCATAGCTCGAACGAGTTCGGCTCTGCGCTCGCTGCTCCAAAGTTTTCCGATTTATTTAGTTATTTTAGTTTTTTATCATTTTTGCAAAGACGAGAAGACAAGATGTTTGTTATGCATACTTATGCCAATCCAACAACTTAATCTCTTCTATTAAACCCTCACCCCACAACACTCAACTATAAACACTCAACTATACATTTTTTTTACTAACTAATTTTTTTCAGCCTATGAAAAAGCTATTCACATTTTTCTGTATGATGCTTCTGGCTGTCGGTTCCTTTGCCCAGGAAGAAGAGGACATCACGTCACGCTTCGCCAACGGCTACACATGGAGTGAGCAGGAGAAAATCACCGCCAACGAAGACGGTAGCATCACTTTTGAGGCAAAATCATGGGGCGGCATGGCCACTTGGCTTGGCGGTGTCGATCTGTCGGACTATGAGAAGATAGTCTTTGAATTTGCCGAGGCCACCACGGTTAACACCCAAATCAAGGTGGACGACTTGAGTGCATGGGGCAACGTGGGAATCACTTCGCTCGAGTGCTCTTTTAAGGATGAGAACGTGAGCAGCGTCAATCAGATTGCCTTGCAGGCATCTGATGAGACCACTCTCCTGATCAGCCGTGTCTATTTCGTGAAAGCGGAAAAGACGGAAGAGCCGGAAGATCCGACGCAGGACAAAACCAAGGAACTGCTCCCCCGCTTCACCGGCACATGGAATGAGGCAGAGAGCATCACCGACAACGCTGACGGCAGCAAAGAGTACACGTCGGCCGCCTGGGGCGGCATGGCAGCATGGCTCGGCGGTGTTGACTGGTCAGAGTGGGATGCGCTCGTCATGGAATTTGCAGACGCCACGACTGTGAAAGCCCAAATCAAGATTGACGATTTGGTATGGGACGAAGAAGCCGGCGTGACATCCATCACCGCCGACTTTGGCGAGAACGACATGACGAACGTGATGCAGGTGGCGCTCCAGACCGGTGAAGCCACAACGCTGACGGTTACCGCAGCTTATCTCATCCGTTACGGCAAGCCGGCAGAACCCTCCTACCCGATTACCGCAAACTGGGACTACGCAGACACTGACGTGATGGCCAACACAATGGCTCTTTCCGGCTCATCGGAATCGGGCGAGGTGGACGACGTGGCGAAAGACGGCATCAAGATGACCGTCATCACCAACGGCGCCACTTTCCGCAATAACGGCAACAACATCCAGGTGCGCAAGGGTGCCGAGTTCCAGATTCCTGTGAACACCACCGACGACGTGATCACAGTGAAAGGCTATCCCAACTACTCCTACTACACCATCGGCGGCGGTGACGAAATCACCAACACCAACGACAACCCGGAAACCACCTACAGCCCCACAGCCAAGGAGGTGAAGCAGGGCTATGTGAGCATCGTATCGACCAACGACAACAACTATTTCTACAGCCTCTCCGTGGTGCTCAACGAGCCAAAAGAAAGCGAGGCGCTTGAGGATGTAGCCACCACTGCCACCTTCCCATTCCATGAGGGCACAGAAGGACAGACAGCCGAATTCGGCGACCAGGCAGACTATTTCCTCGCCAGCAAAGTGGTGACCGGCAGCAACATGGGCATCGCCGGCAAGCGCACCTTCTCCGACATCGACTGGACGAAAATCACGCCGGTGGAGAGCACGACCAAGGAGCGCGGTGAGAACGACTATATCGACTTCATCATCCAGCCGAAGTTCGGCTATACCTTCACTCCGACCGACATCACCCTGAAAGTGGCAAAACACGGCACCGACAACGGTACGGTCGACATCGTATGGCTGAACCCTGACGGCAGCGAGCTGACTTTGGAAACAGGCGTGACACCTCAGCGCAGCAACGCCGACCCTGCCTACAGCACACTCACCTACAACGTGGAAGGAGCCACCGTGGCAGAAGGCGCAGTAGGCGTGCGCGTGTATATCTACGGCAAGCTTGCCAACAACAAAGATATGGTTCTCTGCGACATCGTCATCAACGGTCTGCTCAACGGTGAGGAGAAACCAATCCCGATGCTCGACAGCTTCACTGCCAACGGTGTGACCTACACCGCAGACAGGGACTTCGAGGCCGACGGTGAGAACTTCGTAGCCACCATCGAGCTGTCGAAGAGCGATCCGATGATATCAGCCGACAATCCACTTGCCGACATCGTTGCCCTTGAGGGCGAAATCGGTGAGGTTACTTATGAGGGCGATGACAGCCAATGTGTGGCAACCATTCCGGTTGTGTTAGACAATATCACCATCAACTATATCGCCACATTTGTACAGAAGCCCGACTTCACACTCACCTATTATAATACGGACGACACGGAGATGGGCACGCAGAGCGTGGAGAAAGACGCCACCATCGGTGAGTTCGCAGTGGATTACACCACCGCCACCGCCGAGGAAGGCATGAAAGTGCGCGGCTGGTTCTACAAGAAATCCGGCGGTCAGAAATACACCGTTGACGATGTCATCACCGACGACGCATCGCTCTATGCCGTGGCAACGGAAATCGAGGAGTCGAGCACCTACAAGAAATACACGTTCGACCTGACCGACCCTTATTTCTATGCTGAAGACCATGAGGCATTCTCACCTGAAGGCCAGGGCAAATGGCATGACACCACCCACGGATGGGAGTTCAAGAACGGCGACCAGATTGCACTGCTCGTAGGTCCGAAAGCCACTATCACCGTAGGACTTTGCAAATACAGCAAGGAAGGCGCTGTCATCAAGTTCACCGACGCAACAGGCACAGAGATCGGCACTGTAGAAGGTGTGAGCGAAAGCGACGGCGAGCTGACCTCCTTCGTCTATGAGGGCGAGGCAGGCACCATCTACATGACTATTGAAAGCGCCGGTTCGGTGTATCTCCACAGCGCGAAAATCATCAACACGTCGGAGACCAACTTCGAGAGCGAGGGTGACTGGTTCATCGTGAAGAAAGACGATGCCAGCAGCCTGGCAGAGGTGCTCGACTACGTAGCTGGTCTGAACAGCGCAGGCGATGCCAGCCGCAAGTATATCTTCCTGCCTAACGGCACCTACGACTTCGGCTACACCGCACTGACCCCGATAGCCGGCAACAACATCTCGATTATCGGCCAGTCGATGGACGGCGTGATCATCAAGAACGTGAAGGAAGTGGCAGACGAGGGAATCGGCACCACCGCCACCCTGCTCAACTCCAGCAAGAACCTCTACATGCAGGACCTCACGCTGAAAAACGAGCTTGACTACTACTCATCCGGCAGCGCAGGCCGCGCCGTGTGCTTCCAGGACAAGGGCGACCGCACCATCTTCAAGAACGTGACGTTGCTCTCCTATCAGGACACTTACTACAGCCAGAACGTGAAACAAAGCTACTGGGAGACCAGCGACATACATGGAACGGTTGACTTCATCTGCGGAGACGGCGACATCCGGTTCAAGGACTGCACCCTCTCACTCGAGCCACGCACTCAGGGCGGCAGCGGCGGACGCACCATCACAGCTCCGACCACCACTACCAATTTCGGTTATGTGTTCGACGGCTGTAAGGTGGTTGACCTGGCCAACGGCGCAGGCGACTGGAACTTCGGCCGCACATGGCAGAACCAGCCGATATGCGTGTATCTCAACACCGTGCTCGACGCAAACGCAGCCAACACGCTCATTGCAACCCGCTGGGTTGAGAAGGGCATGAACTCGAAAGACCCGAAGCAGTTCGGCGAATATGGCACGACCGACGAGGACGGCAACGACATCACCCCTGCCTCCAACACCATCAACTCGCACGGCGGCACGTTTGAGACCATCCTGTCGGCTGATGAGGCAGATGCCTACAGCTACGACAAGATGTTCACCGACTGGGATCCGGCAGCATCCACCGTTCAGATGGACGCACCACAAGCCACCTATTCCGACGGTGTGCTTTCATGGGAGCCGGTTGAAGGCGCCATTGCCTACGCTGTATTCATCAACGATGAGCTGGTTGACATCGTGACCGAAGGCACAAGCCTCGACATGACTGAAGCCAAAGCAAGAAACTATGTGAAAGGCAGAGGCATCGCCCCGAAGGACGGCGACGTCATCACCGTACGCAGCGCAAACGCGATGGGCGGTTTCGGTGAGGCAGCCGAAGCTGAGACCGTGATTCCGGACTATGAGTTCGTAGCCTCAGAATGGGTGGCAGGCGATCCCGGCCGCATCTCTCCTGACAGAGTGATTGTGGATGAGGCAGCCAACACCATCACCGTAAGCCAGACCGGCACAAACAACATCGCTCTTGTATTTAAAGGCAAGAAGTATAAAGTGAGTGCCGACAGCCGCTACTTCGTGATTGAAGGCACCGGCATGAGCACCGACAACGGTAGCGCATATCTGTGGTGGCTGAACAACAAGAATAACGGCGGACAGATTGCCCCGACCACTATCTACGAGAAAGAAGGAGTAACCACATTCGCATGGGATCTCAAGCAGGTGGCGATAGCCGGCACGCTGGGCTCAGAGGAGACCATCTTCGAGAACGCCACCGAATGGAGCACCACATTCGGCATGACACTCGCCGATGGCCAAGTGCCCGCTGTTATCACCAACATCGGCTTCGCAACAGAAATCGATGAGCCTGTGGAAGAGACACCTTACGTGTTCGTGGCATCCGAATGGCAGGCAGGCGACCCGGGCCGCATTTCCGAAAACAACGTGACTGTGGACGAGGAAGCCAACACCATCACCGTTGACAAGGACGGTGCACAGAACGTGAACCTGCAGTTCAAGGGTGAGGAGACCTACACCGTGGCGGCTGCAAACAAGTACTTCGTCATCCGCGCGAAGGGCACCACACCTGACGGCGCACAACTCTGGTGGATGAACAACGATTGGATTGGCACGCTCTCTCCGGAGAT
>JAEEOB010000083.1 GCA_016284045.1 Bacteroidaceae bacterium | reverse complement strand
CGTGCATGTCACTGCCACTGCCAATCACTCGAATCCGCCACGGTTCACTCCGATAACCGCGCTCAATGCCAAGTGGCGCCTGCCATATCTGGAGCTTGACGGCGGCCTCGTCGGGACGTTCGCCCATGAGCATGTGGAGTTTGGACGGCAGCCGGACGACAGACACAGGATTTCCCCCTATATCTCAGCCTCCCTGCCTGTTCCCGGGTATGAGGCGCTGAGGCTGAGGGCAATGGCGAAAGGGACGTTCCGTATGCCCACGTTCAACGACCTTTATTATATCCGTATGGGAAATACGGGACTGAGGCCGGAGAAAGCGAAGGAATACAATGTCGGACTTACGTGGGCTGCACAGTCCTTGGGTTTTGTCAAGTATTTAGGTATCACAGTCGACGGGTTCTATAACGACGTGACTGACAAAATCGTGGCATTTCCTTCCACATACGTCTGGAAGATGGCGAATTTCGGTAAGGTGAAGATACACGGTGTTGACGTTACGTTGTCAGCAGAGACGGTCGTGGCAAAAAATGTGGATTTAGTGGTCAATGCAGCATACACCTATCAGCGGGCGCAGGACCGGCTGAGAGAGTCGCCCACCTACAAGAACCAGCTGCCCTACACGCCGGAGCACAGCGGAAACATGTCGCTGCTGTTGAAAAATCCTTGGGTGAACGTGGGTTATAGCGTCCTGATGCAGGGTGAGCGGTGGAGCACAACGATGAACAAGCCTATTTACAGGCTTGAGCCGTTCTGGGAGCATACGCTCTCACTCAGCCACGGCTTCCAGTTCAATAAATGGAAGATGGATCTTATTGCCACTGTCCGGAACCTGACGAATGAGCAGTACGAAATCATCAAGTATTATCCCATGCCCAGACGGAGTTTTGACATAACAGTCAAGTTTGAGCTGTAAAGAATTTTTTAAGTGAACAGTGAAAAGTGAACAGTGAATAGTGAACAGTGAATAGTTTATTTACTTTGGTGGATGATTTTTTTTACAGGAATTACAGGAATTAATAGAATTAAATGTTGTAAAATAATATGGATTAGATTCTTATGAATTTTTGAGATTTCTTTAATTGGACATTGAGCTTTGAAAAGTTTATTTACTTTGGTGGATGATATTTTACAAGAAATAATAGGATTTGATGTTGCAAAACATTGATTATCATGTATTTAGTATGAATTATTAGAGTGGTTATTATCTAACTTATTATTTTTATACATAAAAAAACAAAAAACAATGAAATTCAGAAATTTATTCTTCACAGTGCTTGCAACATTAGCACTTTCAGCAGGATTTGTTTCCTGTAGTGACGACGATGATGAGAGCAGCAATGCCTCATTCAATGGACAGAAACTTGAGAAGTATGCTTTCGTGCTCAACGAAGGTTCAAACGGTAAAAACAATGCAGGCATCTGCTGTTTTGGATGGGCAGACAACCAGGTGATCAGCGAGGACATCTATCTCGCCCAGAACAAGCAGGCACTCGGCGACACCGGCCAGGACATTGTGACCGACGGCAATGGAAATATTTATGTTGTTGTGTTTGGCTCAGCTTACGTGGCAAAGCTCGATAAGGATGGCAAAGAGGTGGCCCGCGCCGACTACACGACAGACCCTTTGAAGTCATACGGACAGCCCCGCTATGCAGTGTATGATGGCGGAAATCTCTATGTGACTTCATACGGTGGTTATGTTACGGTTTTGGATGCCAAAAACCTCACAGTGACAAAGGTTTACCAGGTAGGTAAGAACCCGGAGCATATCATTGCTCATAAGGGTAAGATATACAATACCAACTCTGGATGGGGCGC
Source organism: Bacteroidaceae bacterium (assembly GCA_016284045.1). Lineage (GTDB taxonomy): Bacteria > Bacteroidota > Bacteroidia > Bacteroidales > Bacteroidaceae > UBA3839. Next base: position 9,049 of record JAEEOB010000083.1, on the reverse strand, counting down.
CGATAACACGGTGTCAGAATACAATCCTTCAACGAAAGAGGTAAAGACCTACACAGTGATGTCGAATCCAGACGGAATCCTTGAAAGTAACGGTAGAGTGTTCGTTCAGGGCTATGGTGCCTACGACGAGAACTGGGTGGCAGAGTATCCTTGGGGTGAGCTTGACCTCACTACTGGTGAGTTCACCGAAATCGGCAAGGCATCAAGCTGGGCAGAATACAACGGCGTAATCTACACCATTCACTCCGAGACTGATTGGGACACAATGACTACAGTGAACCATTTCTCAAGCTACGACACCAGGTCCAACCAGCTCACAAACGGCAGTTACCTGAATGGCGCGCCTGAGGCACTGGCTTCAAAAAGCATATATGGAATGCAGTTTAATCCCTATAACGGTTATCTTTATATCTCCACTTCCGATTTTGTTACTGACGGAATCATCTATGTGTTCGACAGCAGCTTGAACTATGTGACATCTGTTAACTCAAACGGAATCAACCCGAAGAAAATCGTATTCTTCAGATGATTTTGCATTGAGTTAATTCTTTGCATGGAGTTAATTCCTACGGGATTGGAATAAAAAAGGAAACTGAAAATGATGTGCAGAGTAAATAAACAATTCACTATTTACTATTCACTATTCACTTACTGCGTTGTCGCGCTTCTCACAGCCTGTGGCGGCCGTCCGTCCGGCACAGGCGGCGAGGAGGGCGACACGCTCTCTCTCCGTTATGCCGAGCGTATCACTATCGTAAGGCATAAGGGATACATACAGGTTGCACTCGCCGATCCGTGGAATCTGGGAAAGACACTTCACTCCTATCTGCTTGTCCCTGCCGACAGCCAGATTCCAGCTGGTCTCCCCGAAGGAACGGTTGTTCGGACGCCACTGAAAAAGGCAGTGGTCTCCACCAGCGTCCATTGCTCGCTTGCCATCAGGCTTGGAGGCAAGGAACGAATCGTCGGTGTGTGCGACCCACAATATATCCATATACCCTGGATTGAGCAACAGCTTGAAAATGGTGGTGTGGCAGACTGCGGAAGCGGTCTTAGCCCCACGGTAGAGAAAATCATTGACCTTGAACCCGATGCCATCTTCCTTTCTCCTTTTCAGAACAGTGGTGGATATGGTAAAGTGGAGCAACTAGGGATTCCTATCATCGAGACAGCCGATTATATGGAGACCTCTCCTCTCGGCAGGGCCGAGTGGATGAAGTTTTATGCTATGTTGTTCGGCGAGGAGAATGTTGCAGATAGCCTATTCAATGCTGTTGAGAAGGAATATGTGCGGTTGAAGGAGCTAGCGAGGCAGGATAAGCAACGGCTGTCGCTGCTGATGGACAAGCAGACAGGGAGCGTTTGGTATATGCCTGGCGGGAAAAGCACTGTAGGCAGACTGATTTCCGATGCTTCTGTCGTTTATCCGTGGAGCAGCAACGATGACAGCGGCTCGCTTGCACTTCCGTTCGAGACAGTTCTCGACAAAGGCGGTGATTGTGATGTCTGGCTTTTCCGCTACAACAGCCCTCACGACATCACTTATGATGAGCTTTTGTCAGAAAATCAAGGTTACAGCCAGTTTAAGGCTTTCAGGAACCGGCAGGCTTACGGGTGCAACACCGCCAACACATCGTTTTATGAGGACACTCCTTTCAATCCCTCCTTGTTGCTTCGCGACATTGTAAGCATCACTCATCCATCAGTTTCAATGTACGGTGAACCTAAGTATTTCAAGAGAGTCAAGGACGGGATTTAGTTTTAGTTTTTAGTTGATAGATTTTAGTTGTTAGATTTTAGATCTTAGTATATGGCGCATAGATAATGCTTCTATACAGGCAAACGGAAATCTTTTAAATATATGCACTCCAAGCTACTCCTATATCTGATTCTCCCGGCTACGATTGTTGTGCTGTTTGTTGCCAACATGCTGCTCGGGGCGGTGGATATCCCTGCCGCCGATGTGTTTTCCATCCTGTTCGGCAGCGACAGCGGGCATTCTTCTTGGGACTACATCGTGAGGGAAAGCCGCCTGCCACAGGCTGTCACCGCCATCCTCTGCGGGGCTTCGCTGGCGGTCAGCGGACTGATGCTTCAGACTGCATTCAGAAATCCCCTTGCGGGTCCGTCGATATTCGGCATCAACAGCGGGGCTTCGGTTGGCGTGGCGCTTGTGATGTTGCTTTGGGGTGGCAGCATCTCCACCTCTTCATTCACGATTACCGGTTTTATGGCAGTGCTGACCGCCGCTTTCGTAGGTGCGATGCTGGTGATGGCTGTCATCATGCTGCTCTCACTCGTCGTGAAAAACAATGTGATGCTGCTGATAGCGGGCATGATGATAGGCTATATCACATCCTCATGCATCTCGCTGCTTAATTTCTTTGCCACGGAGGAGGGCGTGCAGTCGTATATGGTCTGGGGACTGGGCAACTTCGGCGGTGTGTCGTCCGACAAGCTTCCGCTTTTTATGATTGTCAGCGGAATCGGGCTGTTCATCTCCATCCTGATGGTGAAGCCGCTAAACGCCCTGCTCCTTGGTGAGGACTATGCCGCAAATCTCGGATTCAACGTCAAGCGTGTGCGTCATCTGCTGCTTTTCGTCACCGGTCTGCTGGCAGCGATCACCACAGCTTTCTGCGGGCCGATAGCCTTTATCGGACTGGCCGTTCCCCATATCGCCCGTATGATTCTCGGCACGGAAAACCATCAGAAACTCTTGCCAGCCACCATTCTTACCGGTGCAGCCGTTGCGCTTCTTGCCAACGCCATCTGTGTGCTGCCGGGCGATCAGGGAGTCATCCCGCTGAATGCAGTCACCCCTTTCATCGGCGCACCCATCATCATTTATGTCATCGCCAAAAGGATGTGAAGGCAGTCCTGCGTACATTATTACCACTTTTTGAACAATAATTATTGTTCTTTCCTCTTTCAATTTGCTAACTTTGCCAATGTAAACCGTTACGGTTTTTTACAACAGTGTTCCAAAATAGAAATAAAAATGCGAAGTTATTTTTCTCTTCGCTTTTTTATTATTAATTTTGCATTGGAAAGGTAATAATTTAACATATAAAAACTGATTGACATAATGGAAAGAACATGGAGATGGTTTGGCAAGAACGACAAGATTACGCTTGCCATGCTCAAACAAATTGGTGTGGAGGGGATTGTGACCGCCCTTCATGATGTGCCACTTGGCGAAGTCTGGACCCAGGAGAAAATCCACGACCTGAAAGCGTATATCGAAAGCTATGGTATGCGCTGGAGCGTGGTTGAGAGCCTGCCAGTCACCGAGACCATCAAATACGGTGGTCCTGACCGCGACGAGCAAATTGAGATTTACAAGCAGAGCCTTCGCAACCTCTCAGCCGAGGGCATCCACACCATCTGCTACAATTTCATGCCAGTGCTCGACTGGGCACGCACCGACCTGCTGCACGACAACCCTAACGGCGCGTCGAACCTCTATTTCAACTATGCGGAGTTCGCTTATTTCGACATCTATATCCTCAAACGTGAGGGTGCTCGGGAGGACTGGGCGCAGTTCAAGTTCCCTGAGGGAGTAGGCGAGGGACGTAACGTGCTTGCAGAGGCAGACGAGCTCGCCAAGATCATGACACCGGAGAAAGACCATCAGCTCGTTGAGACCATCGTCATCAAGACACAGGGTTTTGTGTCGGGCAACTTCAAGGAGGGCGACGAGGCACCTATCCAGAAGTTCCGTGATTTCCTCGCGCTCTATAAAGGCATCGACAAGACGCAGCTTCGTGAGAACATGAAGTATTTCCTAACGGCAATCATGCCTGTGTGTGAGGAGTGTGGGATGAACATGTGTGTGCATCCGGATGACCCGCCAATCGAGATACTCGGCCTGCCGCGCATCGTCCGCACAGAAGAGGATATCGAGTGGTTCCTCAATGCCGTTCCTAATAAGCACAACGGACTGACGTTCTGCGCCGGTTCGCTCAGTGCTGGAGCCTATAACAATGTGGTGGAGATGGCACGCAAGTTTGCTCCGCGCACCCATTTCGTTCATCTGCGCTCATGCCATATCTTCCCGAACGGCGACTTCACGGAGGCAAGCCATCTTGGCGGCCGTGCCGACATCATTGAGCTGTCCAGAATCTTCGAGAAAGAAAATCCGCAGCTGCCGATGCGTGTGGACCACGGCATGACCATGCTCGGCGACGAGACGAAAGGCTACAACGCCGGCTATTCGTTCCTCGGACGTATGTTCGCGCTCGGGCAGGTGCAGGGCATCCTCGCCACCGTTGACCGTGAACTTGGCATCGAATACAAGCAGCCCGGCTTCTTCGACTGATTCTTGTTTCGTCTTTAGTGACCATGCGGCTGATTTTTGGACACACCTAATAAGTCTCTTCAAGCTAAATGATGAAAAATAGTCAAAATAATCGTCAATCGAAATTTTTAAATCGTAAACAGTATTCATGAAACTTACAGATATAACTTCCGGCAGTTTCAACGCTGCTGAATGGGAGTCGAAAGGCTATCAGCTCCCGACATTCGACATAGCCAAAGTCGCCAAGAAAACTTTCGAGGAACCCACATGGGTACACTTCGGAGGGGGAAACATCTTCAGGGCATTCCCTGCTGCCATCCTCAACGACGCGCTCAACACAGGCAAGTACGACCGCGGTGTTATCGTGGCAGAGACATTCGACTTTGAGGTGATAGACAAGGCATACACTCCTTACAACAACCTGTCGCTGCTCGTGAGCCTGCAGTCGTCGGGCACCATCGAGAAGAAAGTGATTGCGTCCGTCACCGAGGCACTCAAGGCTGACTATCAGTTTGACGACTGGAAACGGCTCGTTGAAATCTTCAGGAATCCGTCCCTCCAGATGATTTCGTTCACTATCACCGAGAAGGGCTACAGCGTGGCTCCTGCCGACCTTGAGCGGGGACTCACACCTGTGCTCGCCATGGGCAAGGTGACGGCATTACTGCTTGAGCGCTTCAATGCCGGACAGCTGCCACTGACCGTTCAGAGCATGGACAACTGCTCACACAACGGCGACAAGGTGAAGGCTGGTGTGTTCGCCTACGCAGAGAAATGGGTGGCAGACGGTCTGGCTCCTGCCGCTTTCCTTGATTACCTGCGCGACGAGACAAAAATCACGTTCCCTTGGTCGATGATAGACAAAATCACACCGCGTCCGCATCAGAAAGTACAGGAGATGCTGGCTGCCGACGGCTTTGAAGACAACAACTACATCGAGACGGAGAAGCACACGTTCACCGCGCCGTTCGTCAACGCGGAGGAGGTGCAGTATCTCGTCATTGAGGACAACTACACCAACGGTCGTCCGCCGCTTCATCTGGGCGGCGCCCTCTACACCACCCGCGAGACCGTGGATAAGGTGGAGACGATGAAGGTGACCACTTGTCTGAACCCGCTCCACACCGCCATGTCGATTTACGGGTGTATGCTCGGCTACACACTGATTTCCGCAGAGATGGCAGACGATGATATCCGTGCGTTCATCCAGAAAATCGGTTATATGGAGGCGATGCCGGTGGTGACCGACCCAGGCGTGCTTAATCCCTACGAGTTTATAGGCGCTGTAATCAACCGCCGTCTTCCCAACCCGTTCATGCCCGACGCACCGCAGCGTATCGCCATGGACACCAGCCAGAAGCTGCCAATCCGTTTTGGTGAGACCATCAAGAAATATGTGGCGAGAGGACTCGACATGTCGAACCTCCAACTCATTCCGCTCACCCTCGCAGGCTATGCACGCTATCTGAAAGGCATCAAAGACGACGGACAGCCGTTTGAGCCGTCGCCCGACCCGCTTCTTGAGGAGATGCAGGCTATCGTCGCTCCGCTTAAGGTGGGCAAGCCCGACCAGGACTACTCTTGTCTGAAGCAGCTTTATTCCCGCAAGGATGTCTTCGGGCTCGACCTCTATGAGGCAGGTCTCGGTGAGCAGATTGAGGGCATGGTCAAAGAACTTTATGCCGGTCCGGGTGCTGTCCGCGCCACGCTCCATAAGTATGTGAGCGCAAGATAATCTGCCGTCCACCTGTCTGTATTACAATTCTATATCTCATGTTTAGTCTCATCCGCTCTCTTCAGCGAATGAGACTGAATTTTTCTACAACGAATCTGACTCTCTGCGAATAATAATTCATTTTTTGAAGTATAAAAGGGAGCTGAGATAATTTAAAGATTTAATTATGTAAGATGTAAGATTTATGTATGATGTAAGATTTATGCAAGTGGTTCGGAATTTAAAATGGGAGTTAACGAGCCTGAGGCTCGTGGACGATAGTTTTGCCAATGATAAATCGATATTAGAATCGCTCAAAAATAAACAGAACTTAATAATTATCAGCATTTTAAATACTTGCGAAAGTTGAATCCTTTAATCTTTTTTTAGGGACAGATACCACAAAAAAGGACCCATCGTCTCGATGAATCCCTTCCAAAAAATTAAGAGTTACAAACCTTTTTAAATACAACTGTGTCATGTGCTGTCTCAGCACGAATCTGTTGACACTATGTTATGATTGGATATACTTAATGAAAACTTTATTCTAACTGCAAATTTCATAATATTTTTTCATACTGCAAAATCATTTAACGTTTTTTTATACATAAAATACACTTTTCATACAAAAATGACGGTTATTAGGGAAAAAAGAACATAATCACAAAGATGATTTGAATGGTTTTTGTTTGTTGTTGACACAAAAAAACAATTTCTTCTATTTAACTTGCAAGTCTCAGAAATATTTTTTAATTTTGAACCATAATTCAATAAAATTCCTATAAAAAATGAAAAAACTACTATTGTTAATCCTTGTTGCTTTAAGTGCTGCGACAGCCGGAGCTCAGAAGTACTACAAAACCCGGGGAAACCTCCAGAAAGGTAAGTTTTATCTATATTGCCACATGAACGGTGGGCTGGCATGGACCGCCTACGCCGTGAGTAAAGACGGATTCCATTTTGAAGACGTTATGAACGGTGACTCCGTGTTCAGCGACCATGAACTGGCTAAAATCGAGGGACGTACCCGCGACGCCTTCATCTGCCGCCGTCACGACGGCAAGGGCTTCCTTATGGTCACCACCGACATGGATGCCTCCAACCGCAGCCGCGACCGAATGGGAAAGAAGGAGACATGGGACAACTATGGCATCAACCTGCTGACCAGTCCTGACCTCATTCATTGGAAATCGACGACGTTCGACTACCGTAAGGGAAAATCCATTTTCATGAATCCTGACGCAAAAAGTGCATATAACGACTGGAGTACCATCAACCGCGTGTGGGCTCCTCAGATTATCTGGGACGACGAGTTTGTGTGGCCTGACGGTAAAAAAGGCGGTTATATGATTTATTATTCGATGTGGAACCGCGGCGAGGAGAAATACGACCGTATGTACTACAGCCATGCAAGCGACGACTTCACAAAGCTTACTCAGCCACAGCTCCTCTTCGACTGGGGATATGCCACCATCGACGCCGATATCAACTGGGTTGCAGCCGATCAGCAATGGCACATGATGATAAAGAAGGAAGGAGGTAAGCCTGGTCTTTTCACCGCCACGAGCCTCCGTCTCACGTCAGGCTGGGGAGAGCCCGTAGAGGAGGATTATGTGAACTTCGAGGGCAACAAGAAATGTGAGGGCGTGTCAGCCTTCCAACTCGCCGGCGACCCCACTTGGCGTATCGCTTATATAGAATATTCGTCTAACCCAAAAAACTATCGAATCTGTGAGGCAGATGAAAACATGCGCAATTTCAAAAATCCAAGGAATATCCAGGGCGTGGCTCGCCCGCAGCACGGCAGTTTCATGCGGATTACCAAAAAGGAATATAAACTGCTGAAGAAAATGAAATAATTGACTGTTTTTGAAGACAAAGAACTGTGAAGACAAGAAGAAATGACAATAGTTTTTCCTGTTCCTCAAAACGTCAACAGGTAAAAAAGGACAATAAACGATGCTTTTTTATAACATAAATGAAAAATAAATCCTTTTTTATTTGGTATTAAGAAAATAATGCCGTAAATTTGCACAGACAATAAATGGCAGACAGAGGGTTCCGATACATTAGGTATCGGGATTCTTTTCTTTTTTGACGTCTTTTTAGAAATCATTCACTTTAATTCATTAACTAAGTAACAGTAAAAAATAACTTAGTAAATATAATGTCAGGCAATAATTCAAGATATAAACTTATCTTTTTGGCTCTTTACCAGCTGTTCATCGGTCATGATGCCCGCATCACTCCCTCTGACCAGCTGAAAAACAGCTCAAAAATCTAAGATAAATTTTCCCAACTTATTTTTTCACTATTACTAAACAATAAAGAAAACAATATGGCATACATGTCGCAAGAGGGCTATGACAAACTGAGAGCCCAAATCAAACACTTGGAAGAAGTTGAAAGGCCGGAAGTGATCCGTCAAATCCAGGAAGCACGTGATAAAGGCGACCTTTCTGAGAATGCTGAATACGATGCAGCCAAAGAGGCCCAGGGAAAACTGGAAACTAAGATTGCAGAATTGAAGGCAATGCTTGCCGAAGCGAAAATTATTGACACCTCAAAAGTTCAGACCGACACTGTTCAGATTCTGTCAAAGGTGGAACTGAAAAATGTGAAAACTGGTCAGCTGATGAAGTATCAGATTGTGAGCGAGAGTGAGGCTAATCTGAGAGAGGGAAAGATATCCATTGGTACCCCTATTGCAAAGGGACTCCTCGGCAAGAAAGCAGGCGAGGTGGCACAAATCACTATCCCCCAGGGTGTCATCGAGCTTGAGGTGGTCAGCATCTCAATATAATGAAATTAATAAATTTTTAATTGGCTTCGCCGAACCTGCTCACGCTCGGCATAAGTAAGAACAAGTTCTTCCTCTGCACTCGCTTACTCGCGTTTGGCTTCGCCGAACCTGCTCACGCTCGGCATAAGTAAGAACAAGTTCTTCCTCTGCACTCGCTTACTCGCGTTTGGCTTCGCCGAACCTGCTTCACGCTCGGCATAAGTAAGAACAAGTTCTTCCTCTGCACTCGCTT
>JAEEOB010000082.1 GCA_016284045.1 Bacteroidaceae bacterium | reverse complement strand
TTCTCAATTTTTCCTTGAATTTCTGCAGTTGAACGCGCATAGAGTCCACACAAAGGTCACAACTTTCCTCAAAAGTGTCACTCGTTTTCTCCGTAAAGAGCGTCGTGCCCGGCACCGTTACCGTCAGGCTGACCTGCTTGTTCTGAGCAGTAGCCGGCTTGACAACCTTGCACTGCACCTCCACCTTCTGGACATCTTCAAATGTTTTCTCCAACTTGGCGACCTTCTTTTCGATGAACGCCTCTAACTTCTCAGTAGCGTCGAAATGAATCGACTGAATCTTGATTTCCATAATTACCTCCTGTTTTAGTTTAGGGTAAATAATAAGGGTTAGGCCCGTGGATGGGCATTCTCGTATGCTTTCTTAAGCTGCTCAAACGTGGTATGCGTATATATCTCCGTCGTTGCCACGCTTTCGTGCCCAAGCAATTTCTGTACATTCTCCAGTCCCGCACCGTTGTTCAACATAGCCGTTGCAAACGAATGGCGGAGCACGTGGGGCGACCGCTTCTTCTGCGTCGTCACCAGCGACAGGCAGTCGTGCACGATCTTCTCCACCTGGAATCTCGATATCCGCTCGCCCTTGTCGTTCCGGATGAGCGCCTTGCTGTCCGCCCGCCTCGGTTGCTGTTCGCGGAGCTCCATATATTCCGTCAGCGTCTGCTCCAGCTCCTTGCCAAACGGAATGATGCGCTGCTTGTTCCTCTTGCCCGTCACCTTCAGCTGGTGGGCGGCAAAGTCGACATCCTGATCATCCAGGGCGACAAGTTCCGCCAGACGCATGCCCGTCTCATAGAATAATATAATTATGGTACGCGCGCGAAAGCCGCTATAGTCATCCCCACACATCTGCGGAAGGTCTATCAACCGGTTCATGTCGTCCTCACGCATAAAATAAGGCAGAGGCTTCTGGCGCTTCGGACCCTTCACCAGATGCGACGGGTCCCTCTCCACCATACCCCTGCTGAGAGCAAAACGAAAAAAGGAACGCACGGCACTCAAACGGTTATTTACCGTGGATGCCATGTCGCCTTTATCCATCAGACTCTCCATCCAGTCACGGATAACGTCCGAGTCTACCGACTCCCAAGAGAGCTGACTATCTCGATTTTTGAAGTACGCCTCGAAGTCTCTTAAAGACTGCTCGTAGTTGCACACCGTTAACTCAGAACGGTTCCGCTCGTAGCGCAGGTAGTTCAGAAAATCTTCTATCATCAGCATCGTTGCATCTTGTTTTCGGCAACGAAGTTACGAAAAAATCTTCAAACCACCAAATTTTTCAGCTACTTTTTTTACTCTTCGGTAGCGCGCAGCTTCTGTACGTAAACAGCGTGTTCCATCTTCAGGCGCTTCAGTACAGAAGGTTTATCGAATTGCTGACGTGAGCGGAGCTCCTTAACAACACCAGTCTTTTCAAACTTTCTCTTAAACTTCTTGAGGGCCTTTTCGATGTTCTCGCCTTCTTTTACGGGTACAATAATCATTTGCTTTTTTGATTTAAATTTTTTAATTGTTACTATTATTTTTTATGCCTTCGGGCACAGGTGCCACGAAAAGCGGGTGCAAAGTTACAACAATTTAACCAAACTGCCAAGTTTTTCGCTAACTTTTTCACTTTTTATGCATTACTTTTCCATTTTTGATATATAGTCCATGCCGGGGATTCGATATTTGGCGGCCTTGTATGTCGTAGAAATAATGAATATTTGTCATTTCTCCTTTACGTTGCGGGCCACCATGTTGTCGATCTTTCGCTGCGTGCAGCATCAGTGTGCTGCCCAACATCACGCAGATGCAAAAGATGATTTTCACTCGATTTAATCAACTTTCTCACGCTCAGGAATGAAAATATATTCTCATTCCCTTCGCTTAATCGAAATTTTACACTATCTTTGCAGCAGAATAAACAAGCAACGACGATTATGGCAGACAAAATAAACTACGGCGTATTCCCAAACCCTCTGCCCGATGCGGAGGGGAAGACCACCTATCAGGTGCGTCATATACCTAATGGCACGATGAGCGAGAAAGGTTTTCTGGCTCACTTGAAGTATCACGACACCTACAACACCACCACGATGATGTCCTCGCTCTGCGTGTTGAGGGATGAGATTATCGAGCAGTTGCGCGAGAACAGGCGGTTCCGCATTGACGGTATTGGCACGTTCCAGATGAAAGTCGGTCTGATAACGAAGCACGATGAGGAGGGCAACCCCATCAAGCCGCACTTCACCGATCCCAATAAGATTACGACCAACGATGTGGAGGTGCAGGGTGTCAGCTTCACGCCCGACCCCAGTTT
>JAEEOB010000081.1 GCA_016284045.1 Bacteroidaceae bacterium | reverse complement strand
GAGCTGCTGCTGTCGCTCTCCGATGCTGCCGCTTTCGGTGTGGAGAACCTCAGTTACGCTTTCAATTTCCAGACAACCATACAGCGGAAAGACCAGGTGGTGGATTCGTTGAGGCAGGGTGTGGAGACCATACTGTCTCACCCGTCGGTCTCGGTGGTCCGGGCGCACGCTGCTTTCAAGGACGAGCATACCGTGATTGCCGATGGTAATGAATATGAAGCAGATCATATCATCATCGCCACCGGCTCATCTTCGAAGACGCTGCCTATTGATATAGCAGAGGGCTGTGAGGTGCTCGACTCGTCCGACCTGCTCTCGCTCAGCCAGTTGCCCAAAAGCATCTGTGTCATCGGAGCGGGTGTCATCGGGATGGAGTTCGCCAGCATCTTCAATGCCTTCGGTGTGGAGGTCACAGTGGTTGAGTTCCTGAAGGAATGTCTGCCTGTTCTCGACAGCGACATCGCCAAACGACTGCGTAAGATGTTGGAGAAGCGTGGCATCACGTTCCATCTGCAATGTGCTGTGTCCGGTATCAGTAAGGACGGCGTCGCTTTCGTCAATAAGAAAGGCAAGACGGAGTGCGTGCAGGCAGAGAAAGTGCTGATGGCTGTGGGGCGTAAGCCTAACACCGAGGGGCTTGGCCTTGATGCCATTGATGTCAGCCTTGAGCGGGGTGCCGTCCCTGTGGATGCGTCCTCGTTCAGGGTGGTCGGCTCTGCGGGCAGTCCGCTCGGTTCCGTCTATGCCATCGGCGATGCCAACGGATTGCAGATGCTCGCCCATGCGGCAGAGATGCAGGCCGCCCATGTGGTCAATCAGCTATTGGGCAAAGCGGACGATATCCGGCTTGACATCATGCCGGCAGCTATCTTCACCACGCCCGAGGCAGCATGTGTGGGGCTTTCGGAAGACGAATGCAAAAACCGTGGAATTGATTATGCATGCCGCAAATCGTTCTGGCGTGCCAACGGCAAGGCGATGGCGATGGGTGAGTCAGACGGTATGCTCAAGCTCCTCACCGGCTCCGACGGCCTGATACTGGGCTGCCATGCCTTCGGTGCTCATGCTGCCGACATCATCCAGGAGGTAAGTTCGTTGATGTGTCGCCGAACCACCGTCTGCCAGCTCGCGGACATGGTGCATATCCATCCCACTCTCTCTGAAATACTGAAAACTGCCGCGGAAGGATAATTTCTGTTTTTTCAAGTTGAAAATCCGGTTTTTTCCGGAAATTCTGGTCTATCCGGGATTTCCGGAATTTTTTTGTTCAGATAACTCGGGCTATTCCCTATAATGATTTATTGCGTCAAAATGACATGACAATTTTTATAAAATTGCGTCATAACGACATGATTTTATAAAAAATGCAAAAATGTGTCAGTTTTACGCATAAAAATAGGCTGGCATGATTTTTGTTTTTATATATGTAGCGACGATGATCGCTGAATTAAAACAAAAATCAATAGTTTAACCCTAAAAAACGAAAAAAAATGAAAAAGACCTTGAAATTTAATAAGGAGAGCGACAAAAAATGGTATATAGATTTGCCACATTATCCGTTCGCACATCATAACCTGATGATGGTGGCCGGTGCTGATAAACTCTGTGAGCTTCTTTCACAAGATGGTCATTCCACGAAAGTAGATGTTGTCACCACAAAAGGGCCTAAGGATAATCTGGTCGCTGAAGGCTACGTGCAGCTCAAACGGACTGAATGGTCGCTGACCGGTGGTGCGTATTATGATGTCACGAACATTGAGGGGCTGAACAAGTTGTGGCTTTGCCCTGTCACGCTCTTCGTCTATCAGAAATATCCGAAATATATATATGTGAAGCAGGTGGCTGAAAGCGTGGACGGAGATGATGACAAGGCTCAGCACACAGAAACTGAAGCAAGCCGGTCGCAGACCGACAGTGAGTCAAACGAGCAGAGCGGCAATGACTCAAGCCGGCAGGCCGACAGCCAGGCTACCACTTCTGCGGATACAACATCCAACCAATCAGTTAATAACACTAAAAAATCAGAGAACATGGAGACAAAGAACGAAAAACAAAAAATCTACAACCTTATCATTGTGGATGAGAGTGGCTCGATGGGCGGACTTGAGGCAGTGACTCTGTCGGGCATCAACGAGACCATCGGCACCGTGAAAGAAGCACAGATCCAATTCGCCGACACCCAAGAGCATTACCTCACACTTGTCACCTTTGATACCCGAGGCAGCGACGATTCCGTTCGTACCCTTATCGACGCACAACCGATTGAGCAGGTGGGAGAATTCAAAAAATACCATCCGTTTGGAGGCACACCTCTTTACGACGCAGTGGGCATGTCGCTGACCAAATTGAAAGGCAGAATAAAGGACGACGAGAACGCCACAGGCGTGGTGACCATCCTTACCGACGGCCTGGAAAATGCCTCGCGCGAATGGCGGGCGGATGGGCTGCGCCAGTTGATTGAGCAACTGACAGAAGAGGGATGGACCTTCTCCTATATGGGCTCAGCTCACGACGTGAAGTCGGTGACCGATTTACTTTCCATCAGGAACGTGATTGAGTTCAGCCACGATGCCCGAGGAACCAGTAACACATGGGACAGGGAGATGTCGTCGAAGATGAATTACTATGAGCGGATGTCAAAGGATTATTTGGAAATGAAAGAAATGAGTTTAGAGGAGAAGAAGGCTCGCCGCCGCCGCTACAACGATGAATATTACGGTAACCGCGTAACACCTCATTATATCAACCACTTGGATCCCAACCAGATATTCGTGTTCGGCAGCAATGCGGCAGGACAGCATGCAGGCGGAGCGGCGCGTCAGGCGGTGGATCAGTTCGGTGCCGTCCTCGGACAGGGTGAAGGTCTTCAGGGGCAGTCGTATGCCATCCCGACGATGGAAGGACTCGACAACATGCGCATGGCGATTGAGCGATTCTGTCGGTTTGCTGACGAGCATCATGAGCTGCAGTTTCTCGTGACACGTGTGGGATGCGGTATCGCCGGCTACGACGACCATGATGTGGCACCGCTCTTCACCCGTGCCATCAAGCTTGAGAACGTTGCACTTCCTGAATCCTTCTGGGATGTGCTTGGACTGAAGATGTACTGATAGGACAGGAAAACCACCACGTCGGTAATACTGCCGGTAATAAAAAGGCAAAAGGAGCAGATCACTCCTTTTGCCTTTTTTAGTTTCTTTGGATAAAAGTTTTATATCAGGGGTGTTGTTTTTCAATAAAAATCACTAATTTTGCAAGGCAATTATAGGAATTTTAGGCTCATCTAGGCTTATACAGGCTTATCTAGGCTTATCTAGGCTTATACAGGCTTATCTATCCATTATAGGCTTTCCAGGAAATAATTAATCCTCTAAAAATGTCACGCGAGAAGGAAATATACAAAGTGACGCTGGTCGGCAGCGTGGGCAATGTGGCTTTGATGGTGTTCAAGTTTGTGGCGGGCATCATCGGTCACAGCTCTGCTATGATTGCTGATGCCATCCATTCGTTGTCTGACTTCCTCACCGACCTGGTTGTGCTGGTGTTCGTGCATATCAGCGCGAAGCCTCAGGACGAGTCGCATGACTACGGTCACGGTAAGTTCGAGACCATCGCCTCGTTCTTCATCGGACTGGCGCTGATGGCAGTGGCAGGCGGCATCATCTATGCCGGCGGTGCAAAACTCATCGCCTGGCTGCAGGGCGGTCAGATAGTGGCTCCCGGCACGCTCGCCTTATGGGCGGCGCTGGTGTCGATTGTCGTGAAAGAAGGGCTTTATCACTATACTGCCCGTCGTGGGAAGCAGCTGGAGTCGTCTGCCATGACAGCCAACGCCTGGCACCACCGCAGCGACGCCCTCTCTTCGATAGGGGCTGCGCTAGGCATCGGCGGCGCCATCCTGCTTGGCGACCGCTGGACGGTGCTCGACCCGCTGGCATCGGTTGTTGTTGGAGTCATGTTGATAAAAGTGGCGGTCGATTTGCTCAAGACGAATATCGGGGAACTTACCGAAAGCTCGCTGCCTGCTGACACAGAAGAGGAGATTCTGAAAATCATCCACTCTGTCGCCGGTGTCCATGAGCCGCATAACCTGCGCACCCGCCGTATCGGCAGTCATATTGCCATTGAAGTTCATGTGCGTATGGACGGTACTATTCCCCTGTCGCAGGCTCACGACCGTGCCACCGCTATTGAACGACTCCTCAAACAGCGGTTCGGCGACCAGACCCATGTCACCGTCCACACCGAACCGGTAAAGTAGAGATGTGCCGTGGTATGTCTTGTAATTTTTAAATCTATGAATAACACGTTTTTCCAGTCCATTGGTTTCACTGATTATCCTCTTCGTTCGGCATATAAGTCCATATTGCTAACATTTTGAAAAAAACAGGATAATTATTTGTGGATATATTAATTTTTCGTAAATTTGAAGCGAAAATTATAAAGAGTCTTATTTTTGCTACTTATTTTAAGCTACACCTATACTTTTGGTCAGGAAGTTTGGCTAAGCCAGATGCGTAAGATGAATCAGAGGAGCTCTCCTGACATCATTTTTTGGGAAATTAAATAATGTTTAATCCATAAATTAATTACGATGAAAAAACGAAAAGGACCAAATCAGTCACTATGGCGAAAGACCGTATGGCTGCTTCTGTTGTTGCTGATGCTACCCTCGGTCACGGCGTTAGCGGGCAACGGTATGGAGGAGAAGAGCAAATGGACAGTGACACAGACTGGCTCCAATACCATTAAGATTACCGTGCCCGTCTATGACGAAGAAGGTTTGGACGGGTGGATTGACAAGGGGTACCTCTACGTCACCCCTGACGGTGGCTCAAAGGAAACCGTAATCAACTTCTACAGTAAGGAGAAGAGTGGCGACCGATGCCATGTCTGGATTAAGAGAGCTGTCAATGGTAATATGACCCTCACACGCGACGGAGGTCTCAGTTCAGGAACCGTCGGCACGAACGAGAAAGATTTTGAACTTGCACATGCCGACGGCGAGAAGTATATTTTCTATTTCTATGTGGAATGGAAGGTACCCGACAAGTACCGCGGCAAAAGTCTGAAGTTCACATGGGACTGCCACAAAAAAGGAAACGGCAGTGCGAAGGACAAGGACCTGAGCCTCAACACCACTACAATCACTATGTCGTCAAGTCCATCTCAGACGACTCCCTCGATTATGGACCCCATGGTGGCATACGATAGCGATCATGCCGGGCAGATGATGATTGTCTATACGATGAGTGAGAGCGACATCATCAGCCTCACCGCCAACTATAAGGAGATGAACGGCTCAACCTACACAAGCAAGAAGATGGACCTCGACCCCAGCATGGTGGGTTATGCCTATCTGCCTGCCGACAAACCCGTCGAGGATTTCTATATCACAGCACGCTACAGGGACTATGAGGGCACGGAACGCATCACGCAGTCCGATCCTGTTCACCTGTCCGTCTTGCACTATCCTTACGCCCTGAGCGCGGCGTTGCAAGACGATGGAACGGTGAGGTTACAGTGGCAGTGCAAAGACCAGAATTATTCTGACATCTCAACGGAGGACTTCTGGGATGTGCAGCGCTGCACATCGGGATACCTTGAAGGGAATCCTCAGTGGATGTCAATCAATCAGGTGGAATTCAGTGGTGTCAATAACACCTATACTTACATCGACGAGACATTTAACTCCAGTTATACAGGTGAGCCCGTCTATTACCGTGTGCGCCGAACCTCCACCTCCCTGTGGGACTGGAAGAGCGGCACCTACGCCATCACCTGCCTTCCCGCTATGGTGCGTCTGCCTGAAGTTCAAAAAGCCACTGTGACCAAAGGCACGTGGAACGAAAACCAGCATCAGGCCAAATTCACATTCACTATCGGACCGAAAGACCAGTACGACAAGGACGGACGCTTTATTCTGCGTTCGGCAGCCGACTGGGAGACATTCGCCAAATTAGTGAATACAGACGGCAAGAACTCTTTGTCTGCTATCATGGCAGCCGACATCAACATTGGTGAGAGCAAGACGATGGTAGGCACGAACAATAAACCATACACTGGAACGTTCGACGGAAACGGTCACACAATCACTGTCTGCTACGACACGCTGAATGTGGAATATGTGGCACCATTCTCCGTTGTAGGAGCAGCCACAATCAAGAACCTGCACGTGACCGGCAAGTTGGTTTCTCAAAAGAAGTTCGTGGCTGGTATCATAGGCAGTGTGAAGAGCGGCACGGCAAATCTGTCGAACTGCCGCGTTTCAGCCCTTATAGGCAGTACAATAACAGGTGATGCTACCAACGGCGGTCTTGTGGCAGTTGTCTATCAGAACAATTATGTGAAACTGACTAACTGTCTTTTTGATGGTCAGTTAGTTAGCAAGAACAGCCATAGTCTGGGCGGTCTTGTGGGCTATACATACACCAATCCCACCATTGAAAAATGTCTGTTTAATCCGATAATGGTGGATGTGGTGCCATCTATGACCGCCTGCAAATCCTTAGTGCGCTATAATACGACCAACGTCTCAACTCCTTCAATCACAAACAGTTACTACACAATTCCGTTTGACGGCAGCACGACCATGACCATCGACGGAAAGGAATACTTAATCCTGCGGAATGAAAAAGACTGGTTGACATTCGTCGACAAGATTAATGCAGCCAACTTCAGTTCGGATGTCAACGCCATCATGGCAAACGACATCAGCATTGTGAATTCCGCTGCTCTCTCAACGCGATACCGTGGTAACTTCGAAGGCAACGGACACACTTTGATAGTCAATATTACAGGTGGAACAAGTGATTTTATAGCGCCGTTCAGCCTGGTTGATAATGTCAACATCAGGAATCTTAATGTAATTGGCACTGTCAGCGGCGGCATACATTCGTCTGGACTTATCGGGTCCTGTAGCACTGGAACAAATTATATTACCAACTGTAACATCGCAGTGGATGTATATTGCAAAAGCACTCATGCCGGCGGTGTCATCGGCCACGGCCACAGTTCCAAGAACGTCATCCACAACAGCGTCTTCAGAGGTTCTATTACATACGAGACATATAATGACAACAATTATTGGGGAGCCATCATGGGCTGGGAAGACGGAGGTACAAGCAATGAAATCCGGAACTGTTTAGAGGATTGTATGTCGTTGAATAATCAAGGCCATGTGGCTCTCTGCTGGAGAAATGGTGGCAGTTACTGGGGTAAAGGCGGAAACAACTGGAGTACCAACGGCTGGAACGATTCTGCTGACAGTGCCCAGGGCATGTCCACCACAAACCTTGTGTCGAAGTTAGGCACTTCCAACTGGGAGGTTGACGGCAACCGTGCGATTCCCAAGCAGACCAAGACCGAAGTGAGTCAGGGTGTTGACGCCTCGTCGATGCCGCTTGCTGATTTGGCAGAGAAACTCGGTGACCAATGGGATGTGATGGGTAACACTGTTCAACTCATTCCGGAAATCCAGAACGATGACAAATACGCCACCCAAATCTGGGTCGATAATGCCAGGGTGGTGATGAACATCGATAAGCTGGTTGGCGACAGCATACGCTATACTGAGCGCAAGGAACTGACGAAAGAGGAGTGTGCTGAAGGCCGTTTTGAGCACGAACTTGTCACCTCGTGCGTGGATTATAAATTCAACTTTTTCGTGGAGCAAAACACCGCATTGCTCTCTCCGGTAGATACTCTCGGTACCACTGCTGTTGGCCTTACCGATGCTGACAAGTCGTTCTATTACGACAGCAACGTGAAGATTGACAGTATCGCTATGACAACCAATCAGGCAACAGTCACCTTGACATGGGATGTCACGGGCCAGGCAGACTACTACCGCATTCTTCGCCGCGACAAGCAGAGTGATGAGACCGTGGTATTGGAAGAGGCTTACGACCAGCTGACATACATTGACCAGCACCCGCAGCCACAGCATGCGTATGAATATACGATTGAGGGTGTGACCGACTGCGAGGGTCACAATGTCAGCACCATAAAGGTGGATGGCTGGTGCAAGCCCACCGGCATGGTGCGCGGTTATCTCCGTCTGAACGACGGTACGGGCCAAGGCGGCGTCACCGTGACTGCTGTCCCTGCCGACAACAGTGGAGCGGAACGCTCCACCGTAACTGATGCCAGCGGCTTCTACGAGATAGACAGTCTGATATATGAAGGCACAGGCACCTATTATATAACCGCTACGACGAGTGGCGATGAGGGTAACTACACTCAATACACCGCCACTTTCGACCAATACTGCAATCTGGTGGTCAACGCCAATCTGAAACTTGAGGACTATTACCTGCTCTCTGGCTTTGTGATGTACGAAGGCACATCGGTGCCAGTGGTAGGCGCCTCGTTCGAAGTTGACGGCAATGAGGTACACAACGGCTCTGGCAAGACCATCGTCACCGATACTCAGGGCAAGTTTAAAATCAGCCTTTCGAAGGGTCAGCACACCGTGAAGGTGAAAAAAGACGGTCACGTGTTTATGTACGACGGCTACTACGTGGATGCGTTAGACACCAGCAAGACGAGAAACAACTGGCAGAAGTCTGTAGCCGGCCACATCTTCTGGGACCAGACGCGTGTAAACCTCCAGGGACGTGTGGTTGGCGGCGAGACTCAGGGCAACAAGCCACTTGGAGAGTTGGCGTCAGTGAACAACCTGGGAGACTCCATCACTATCGTGATGTCGCTTGAGGGCGACAACGCCTCTTGGCTCGTTCGCGACCAACTGGACGACAGCGTGAAAGAGCGCCACAACGACTACTACTTCGCCACAGAAAATGGCGACACCTGCCATATGGACGAATACCGCCTCCGCTTAGTCATCAAGCCGAGTAACACGACAGGCGAATACTGCGTGCCGATGCTTCCGGTCAAGTTCAAGGTGACTGAAATCTATGCCAACGGCTACAGCACCCTCTTCCAGAGCGGCAAGGTGAGCGAGACACTCGACCTCTCTGACTATTCCGACGGTGACACAGTGGTATATAGCCGCATCTACCATGCCACTCCCACACTCGACGTGCGTCAGTACAACATGGATGGCAAGGACTATATGGGCATAAAGAATTATACAGAGACCGACAACACGGGCAAGAAGGCCAAGGTGGAACTGTGGAGCGAGGATAAGGGATACAGTTTCGGATATCCCGTGTTTATGTCAGAAAGCGGCATCGTATTGATAATGTCGGCACAAGAGCAGTACTTTTATAATAACGATGAATCGGGCGAACCTGATGTGGTACAACTTCCCGGGGGCGAGGTAATTGTGCAGAACGGCCTCATTAGTTCAACTAAGAAAGAGACACTTCCGCTTGACAGCATTGGTCAGTACATCTATGCCTTCACGCCAGAGAATCTGACTTTCACAGAGGACGGTGACATGGCGCTGAAGACGCTGACGTTAACCCTTCACTATGACGGTACCTACTACGATGTGACACCTTTCAACGGCGAACCCATCAAGGGCTACGTGCTGGCATCGAAGGGTAAGGACCATGGCAAGATTGCCGTTGCAGATGCCGGCACCTACCTTATCGACATCCTGCGCGACCCTCCAGGCGCCAACTCTTCCGCATACATCGAGAGCGGTACGAAGATGAACTATAGCTTTATGCAAGACTTTAAACTGCAGGCTGGTATTGGTCTGGATATAGGATTGAGTTCGGGCAATACCAATTCATTTACCGGAGTTTGGACCGGTACGGGTGCCGGTGCTGAGTATGGCTCAAACCTCAGTGTCAACCAAATGCCGGTTGCCTCAACTCAGTTAGTGGTGAACTGGTACAACCAGTGGCAGTACAGTTATACGTTCGAGACAACAGAGCGCATCAGCACAGCCGCATCAGGCCTCTACTCCGTGGGCGCCGATGCCGACGTGTTCATCGGCATGACCCAGGAGGCGGTGATGGGCGAGGCTGTGGCAGTACGCGCTGTAGGTGAGGAGACTTATCAGCGGCTGACCGCGCACGCAGGTGGCTCATTTAAGGTCGACAATTCCATATTCAATGTTCCACAGGGCACGATGAAGTTGCTGGCCACGGGTAAGAACAGCAAGGGTGAGAATGTGTATATCGTGCGCGACGAGGTGCTGACGGTCAACACACGCCTGAAGAGCACTTTCGTGCATTCTGCCTTCTACATTGAGAATGAACTGATACCAGAACTGATTAACGTGCGTAACGGCTTGATACTGGGTAAGGGCACAGAACCGGATTCTGCCCAGTTAATAGCCGACAACAAGGGATATGCCGTATATATCAGTAAGGTGGATGTGACTGATCCGTATTTTGCTACTTCCGCGGATTATTACACACAGGTGAACCCGAAGGGCAAGGCTTGTAATGACTCCATCGCCAACATCAACCAAAAAATCATCACTTGGGTCGGTTTCCTCGCACAGAACGAGAAAGAGAAGTTGATAGCCAACGATTTAGTGAAACGTTATGCTGTTGACGGCCGCAACAGCGTGAGTTACAGTGAGAGTTACGGAACGACTGAGAACCAGACGGCATATCTCGCTCTGCCTATTATGAGTGGAGCCAACTTTACCTTTGGTGGAAAAGGTTTCGGTGGAGGTCAAGTAGGAAGTGTAGACTATGTCTATGAGGGTAATGGCAAATATTACTCTACATCAATCTCTGTGTTCTCAACAGGCCTCACCTTAAAACTGACGCCTATTGCCAATATCAACTATAACTACAATTTCGGCAGCTCTGAGGGCTATACGAAGCGAGCCGGCTTCACGCTTTCCCCATCCTTAAACTCAAATCTTCTGGTAGATGTATATCGCTCTAACCTGAACAACAATGATCTTGAGCAGAAGATTGATGAAATGAAGGCTGCCGGTTACACAGACGACGAACTTAACTCGCTGTACTTCCAGAAGAGTTCCAAGGAATACATTGATATCGTGAAATATGGTGAGGGCTACGGCAGGTCAGCCTCCGCAGGTGGCTATTCCAGTTTTGCGCGAGGAAAGGATTTGAATGAATACCGCAGTTTTGTGTATCGTACTCGTGGTGGTGCCACCGCTTCACCATGGGAGGACGAGCACCGCACGAAATACTACCAACCTGGCACCCTGCTTGACGATAAGACGGTGGCAATCGACAACCTGAAAATCTGGACAGACCAGGCTTCCGTGTCGAATGTGCCGTTCGATGAGCCGGCGCGCTTTACCATTCACTTTGCCAACGATACGGAGTTCCCGACTCTTGCCACCCCGGTGTTCGCTGTCAGGATAAAAGACGGGACGAATCCGAAGGGAGCAAAGATAAATATAGAGGGTGATCCGCTCAGTGGCACGAATGAGACCGTTACTCTTGCGGGCTTGCCCGAAGTGACGAAAGTGGTGGAACTCTATCCAAGTTCAGACTTCGACTATGAGAACATCGGTATCTCCATCATGGACACAGGTGACCCTCAGCGGGGACAGATCTGCTATATATCGGCTCATTTCGTGCCTACGGCAGGCAAGGTGAACATAGCCGCCCCTGGCGACAAGTGGGTTGTGAACACAGAATCTAGTTACGACTCCAATAAGCAGCAGTACTACATGCCAGTTACCATTGACGGCTTCGACGTGAACTACCGCAACTTCGACCACATCGAACTGCAGTACAAACTGTCGAACAAGGGCGACAACGACTGGGTGAACGTATGTTCATTCTACAAAGATCCTGACCTGATGGCTAAGGCCACAGGCGAGTGCAAACTCATAGAGGATGACGGCAAGATTATTGCCACCTTCTGGGGTGAGGCCGACCCGATAGAGCAGGAGTACGACCTGCGTGCCGTGAACTTCTGCCGATATGAGAACGGCTACCTGACGCGCTCGTCGAATATCCTGTCGGGTATTAAGGACACACGCAGGCCGACGCTCTTCGGCACGCCAAAGCCGGAAAACGGCATTCTGGGTATCGGCGACGACATCATGCTCCGGTTCTCAGAGGAGATCGCAGGCAACAACCTGCGCGATTTGAACAACTTCCAGGTATTAGGTGTTACCAACTCAGGCAATGTCTCTCTCTCCACCGATCTTCGCTTCAATGGTCAGGACGAAGCCATCACCCAGGCATCACGTAACCTCAGCGATAAGTCGTTCACCGTAGATGTGATGGTGAACCCAGATAAGACTGGTAAGGATATGACACTGTTCAGTCATGGCACCGACGATGATTTCATAGAACTGGGTCTGACTTCCGACTGGAAGATGATGGCCTTGTTCAAGGATACGGTGTTCACTTCAACCGAAGCTATTCCGTTCGACGGACTTCGCGAGATATTATACGTCATTGAACCAGATATGAAGACGGAGACCACCCGGGTGACTTTCTATGACGGGACGAAGTCAATAGGCACCTTTACCTACAAAAATCTCTATCTGGGCATGGGCAACTACAGTCTGGGATGTCATAAGGAAAACCACGGCAACAGCAACAACTACGAGGGCGAGATGGTGGAATTCCGCCTGTGGAACCATGCCTTGACCATGAACGAGATTGGCGACTACGGCAAGAAGCGCCTGACGGGCTATGAACTGGGACTCTTGGACAACTTCCCGCTGAATAAGGGCCAGGGCGAATACAGCTACAACCGTGTGGGCAGTGGCGGCGACTTGTACGTTCGTGAGGGCGCATGGAAGGTTCCAAACGGTATTTCCATGACCCTGGACGGCTCAAAGGGTTTTGCCATAGACAGCCAGAAGTTCTCACGCAAGGACTATGAGAACTACACCATGATGTTCTGGTTCCGCACCACCGACGCTAACGGCACACTGCTCTCGAACGGTCCTGCTTTTGACGAGCCGGGCAGCAAGAGACACTTCAACATCGGAGTCGAAGACGGTCAGATTTACTTCCGCAGCGGCAACCGACAGGTGAAGGCTGCCGTAGAGGTTAACGACGGACAATGGCATCACTTTGCTGTGAACGTGAACCGTTCACGCAACACAGGCCATCTCTATTTAGACCTCTCACAGAAAGGCACCTTCGCGACAGACACGCTTGGAGGTATTTCTGCCGAAACAATCATAGCCGGCGCCACTTCACTCGGCGGAGGAAACGTTGAGAACGCCATAACGGGAAACATCGACGAACTGTGCATGTTTGAGCCTGCACTGACCGCCGGCCTCATCCGTTCGATAGCCTACACCGCGCCGACAGGTGAAGAGATGGGCCTGCTGGCATATCTGAATTTTGCAGAAAACGAGCTGCAGTTAGATAACTCTCAGCAACTGGTGCCCTCGGGGTTCAGCCTGAAGCGTTACTGGGACAGCACAACCGGTAAGTTCACGAATGAACGTGACACGCTGGTGGAAAAAAGTGTTGTGGAACAGTTTGCCGACCGCAACAACCATGCTCCGATGCGCGGCATTGCCAAACTCGAGAATATCCCTTATACCTTTGTTGTTGACGGCAAGGACCTGCTCATCAACCTCGACGTTCCGGACTATCAGATTGAGAAGACCAATGTCTATATCACTGTCAAGGAGATAGCCGACCTGAACGGCAATACATTGGCATCGCCGGTGACCATGGACCTTTATGTCTATCGTAGCTCACTCCGCTGGGACACAAAGAAAGTTTCTTTAGATGTGGACTATGGTGAGGAACAAACGTTTGAGGCCACCATCCAGAACCTGAGCGGACGAAGCCGTGACTTCAAGATTGAGGGCTTGCCTGTATGGATTACGGCATCGAAGACCAGCGGCTCCATTGGCACGCTGGGTGAAGAGACCATTACCTTCACCGTCTCACCTTATATCAATGTGGGTAATTTCGATGAGGTGATTTATCTCGTCTGCAGCAACAACATGAGTGAGCCACTGCCTATCAGCATCAAGGTTCGCCAAT
>JAEEOB010000080.1 GCA_016284045.1 Bacteroidaceae bacterium | reverse complement strand
GCACCCATCGTAACGAGTTTATAATAGGGTTGTTCCTCAGAAGGCGAAACGACAGCAATGTCGCAATGGATGTCTGGAGACACCATTTCGTGGGCCACTAATTCAATCTCACCGTATTGTTGTTCAATGTAGTCGGAGATCTTCTCCATTTCCTTTTCCGTGTAAGAATATTGTGGAAAAACTTCTTTTTCATCTTCTTTCATAGATTTTGCTATTTGTGTGTAAGTCATAGAGACATACACAGTTAAAAAAATATAGTGATGAATAATCTTTTGATTAGCATAAATTCCGATTTATCCACCTCAAAGGTACGAATTTTCTTCCACTTTACATTTATGGACTGTGTTAAAGTATCTTTTCAATACCTGTTTCTTGATTAAATCCATTCCTTATGATAACTTCGTCAAAAAAAATCTTGCCATTTTACTTTAATAAACCGTTGTGAGTATAAGGATTTTCAACCTGAGAAAACGTTTGTCGCATTATGAATGCTAATATTCACAGTGGCTGGATTAAATCCATCCGAGTTGGGGCAGGCCTTATAGAAGAGTGAGTATCAACAAGGCCAAGCGTTTCAGAGTTCAGTTAGTTCAGTAGTTCAGTAGTATATGTGTATCAGTTGTATATAGTAGTTAACTATCTAATAATCAATATAATATATATAGATTGGAGGTGTTGAAACACCCTCAGATTTAACTGAAACAACTGAACTCTGAAACGCTGAACGCCTGGCCCCATTTTAAGTTTCATCTAAAAAGCTAATAATTAAGGAATTATGATGTTCGATGGGAGAGAGTGAGTAACCGCAAGGCTGAGTGCGTTACGTTACAGTTGTTACAGTTGATAAAAAAGAGGGTATAGCCTCTTAGAATAGTATTCTAATTAATTAATAATCAGATTATTATATTATATTTAACAAGAAACATACCCCTTAAAAAAGCAACTGTAACAACTGTAACGTAACGCTCGGCCGATATAACTATTAACTTAAATAGTTGAGAACCAATGAAATGCAATATTACAAAGCCGGTGCATCCGAAGATTTCGCTCGGTCGGATAGGCATTCGAGCGTTACGAATATCAGGATTTTCAATCCGAGAAAGCGTTTATCGCATCATAAATGCTAATATTCATAGCGTTTGGATTGAAATCCAGCCGAGCAAGGAAAGCGTTTATCGCATCATAAATGCTAATATTCATAGCGGTTGGATTGCAAATATAGCCGAGCAGGTCCGCTTAGCGCGCCCCGAAGGGGCAATAAGCCCATAGCCCAGGGCATCGCCCTGGGTAGGACGGTGATGTCGACCTCGAAAGGGCAAAAGCTCTACGAGAGTGATATGCTTTTGCCCTTTCTTGCGTCCCTTCGGTAGCGTCTAGGCTATGAGCTTTTTTGCACCTGGCTGGGCGTTTGTGTGCAGGTATTTATATGTAAATGCTTGATGCCGATGGCATCATTCTTAAATTCACACACTCACTCACTCACCTTTCACTTCCCTTCACTCCATATATGCCGACTTTTTTCGATGCCGAACGGAGAAAAAAGCAGGAAATGTTGGCTGTTACAATTATTTTCCGTAATTTTGCCCAGAATTAGACAGACAATGCGCAAATGCGCTTACACATTATTAATAAAAAATGGACAACAAGTACATCTCTGTGAGCTATCAGCTCCACTCCATTGATGCCGATGGCAGCAAGCACCTGGAGGAACAGACCCAGCAGGGCACCCCCTTCACGTTTATTAGTGGCTTTGGCTTCTCGCTCGACGCTTTCGAGCAGCGCCTCGTACAACTGCAGCCTGGCGAGAAGTTTGACTTCACCCTGCTTCCGGCCGAGGCTTTTGGCGACTATGAGCCAGAGGGCGTGCACAAGATGAAGCGCGAAGTGTTTACCATCAACGGACACTTCGACCACGAAAACATCTATGAAGGGGCCGTGATAACATTGATGGACGATGATGAGCGCCGATTCATGGCTCGAGTGATGAAGGTGGAAGAAGATGGCGTGACTATCGACACCAACCACCCGTTGGCAGGGCAGACGTTGCAATTCACCGGCGTCGTGCTGGAGAACCGCGACGCCACCAATGCCGAGATTCAGCACATGCTGAACCACATGAGCCACGAATGCGGATGCTGTGACGACTGCGACGATTGCGGCGGCGAAGGCCACGAGCACAAGCACGAGGGTGGCTGCGGCTGCGGGCATTGCCATCATTGATGTGACATCAGCTAACACCTTTTGAATTGTGAGGAATACATTCGGCAATGTGTTTACGCTGACCACCTTCGGCGAGAGCCATGGCGTTGCCGTGGGGGGCGTGGTCGACGGCATGCCTGCTGGCATCAGCATCGACGTGGATTTCATTCAGGCCGAGCTGAACCGCCGTCGCCCCGGGCAGAGTGCCATCAGCACCCAGCGGAAGGAGGCCGACCAGGTGGAGCTGCTCAGCGGCATTTTTGAAGGAAAGAGCACGGGCTGCCCCATAGGCTTCATCGTGCGCAATCAGGACCAGCACTCGCAAGACTACGAGGAGCTGCGCACGCTGTTCCGGCCATCGCATGCCGACTATACCTACCAATGCAAATATGGCATGCGCGACCATCGCGGTGGCGGGCGCTCGTCGGCCCGCATCACCATCAGCCGCGTGGTGGCAGGAGCGCTGGCCAAGCTGGCATTGCGCCAACTGGGTGTCAGCGTTCAGGCCTATACGTCGCAGGTGGGGCCCATTGCGCTGGAGCATGGGTATCAGCACTATGATTTGGGACAAGTTGAGAGCAATGCCGTGCGTTGTCCCGACGCTGACAAGGCCATGCAGATGGAGCGCCTCATCGCCGAAGTGAAGAGCGAGGGCGACACCATAGGCGGCGTGGTGAGTTGCGTGGTGAAGGGATGCCCCGTGGGGATTGGCGAGCCGGAGTTCAACAAGCTGCATGCCTCGTTGGCACAGGCCATGATGAGCATCAACGCAGCCAAGGGATTTGAATATGGCGAGGGCTTTGCTGGCGTGTGCCAGCGTGGCTCCGAGCAGAACGATGTGTTTGTGGAGGCTGCCGATGGCAATCCCTCGACCATGACCAATCATAGTGGCGGCATCCAAGGGGGCATCAGCAATGGGCAGGACATCTATTTCCGTGTGGCCTTCAAACCCGTTGCCACGTTGCTGCTCCAGCAACCAACGGTAGACGTTGATGGGCATGCCACCACCTTCACCGCTCATGGTCGCCACGACCCTTGCGTGGTGCCGCGCGCCGTTCCTGTGGTGGAGGCAATGGCCGCCATTACTGTATTTGACCACTATTTAATGGCTAAAATGTCAAGAAACTAAAATAAATTCGCTTTTCTTGCAAAAAACCGCGGTAAATAGTTTGGCATATCAGAAACTTTGCTTATCTTTGCAACGCAAATGAGTGCTTGTGAAAGTATAATTTTGCATTAGTTAAGTCTAGTTTAGTTTTTGTGTTGGTTGAGGGCTGGCAATTGCCAGCCCTCAAATTTTATACGATTAACAGAAAAAAAAATCGGTGCGATTAACTGATCGCACCGATTATTTCTTGTACTGATTGGCAGCCATGCCGATCAAGCCAATCATTAATGCCGTCCCGTACTTTGATTGTGACTGCAGGATCAAGGAAATTAGCTGTTCCAATCTCTATGGCCGTAGCACCAGCCATCAAGAACTCGATGGCATCCTGAGCCGTACAAATACCTCCCAACCCTACAACAGGAATCTTCACAGCCTTAGCCACCTGCCAAACCATTCTCAACGCTACCGGTTTTACCGCAGGGCCACTCAGTCCGCCAGTGCCTATACTAAGGATAGGTTTACGCTTTTCTATATCGATGGCCATGCCCATCAAGGTATTTATAAGTGAAACACTATCAGCACCTTCCGCCTCAACTGCACAGGCGATATCAGCGATATTTGTTACATTTGGAGACAACTTAACGATCAACGTCTTGTTGTACTTGGCTCTGACAGCTTTTACGACACTGGCAGCTCCTTCACATGTAACACCAAATGCCATCCCACCTTGTCGGACATTCGGACAGGAGATATTCAGTTCTATGGCAGGAATTTTATCAAGTTCATTGATACGGGCAGCACATTCTGCATAATCCTCCAAGGTAGAACCACTCACGTTGACAATCATGTTCGTGTCTATCGACTTTATTTCCGGATAGATATGTTTACAAAAATAGTCTACGCCCTTATTCTGTAATCCTACACAATTTAACATACCTGATGCTGTTTCCACCATTCTGGGATAGTCATTACCCTCACGCGGATGAAGGGTAGTTCCTTTAACAATGATACCACCAAGGTCCTCCAGATGGATAAAATCGGCAAACTCTAATCCATAACCGAAAGTCCCCGATGCTGTCATCACGGGATTCTTCAATTCCAAATTCTGAATATTAACATTTAATCGTGCCATAACTTCAATCTGAGGATTAGATTACAACCATAATAATTTATTTACATCAAAGACTGGACCTTCTTTGCAAACACAGACATTTCCCATCTTTGTCTTCTCAACACAACAGAGGCAAGCACCCAGTCCACAAGCCATCATATTCTCCAACGACGCTTCGCAATAGGTATTGACCTTGGCAGCATAACGGGCAACAGCTTTCATCATGGGAAGAGGGCCACACGTGGAAATCTGATCGAAACGCTCCGACTTAAGGATTGAATGATCAGTGACAAAGCCTTTTTCACCACCACTTCCGTCTTCTGTCGTCAGGTAAACATTGCCATAACGCATAAATTCCCTCACCAGCAACAAGTCTTTTGCCGTACGTGCACCTAATAAAAATGAAGGAACACAACCCATATCATGGAGTTCTTTACCGAAATACAACAGCGGAGCCACACCGACACCTCCGCCCACCAGCAAGAATCGTCGTTCTGCTGCCTGCATGACAGTATCGGGGAAAGTAAAACCGTTACCTAATGGCAACACACAGTTTAAGCTGTCACCTGCCTTAAGCCGAGCCAAATGACGGGTTCCATCACCGACCATAGCGACCAAGAGCCATAACTGATTCTTCTCTATATCCACATTATTAATAGATATAGGACGGCGAAGGAAGGTCTGGGCTCCGTTATCGATAAGTACCTCCACGAACTGCCCGGGAACCATCGAGGGTAGCGGATGTCCATAGGTCAGTTTGATTAAAACATACTTATCACTTAATGTATCCACAGAGACAACCTGCAGATCTAACATATATTTATTCATCACTCACATTTTTTGCAAAGTTACAAAAATTCTGAGTAAGTGAGAAGAAAAGAAGCTTGTTTCTTTTCTCGAACGTAAAGAATTTATCTAAAAGTCGAGAGAAAAGCCAAAATAATTTGAGCTATTCCGAGACGGAGTATCGGCGATGCCAAAGATACACAAAAACGAGAGCAGAACAAAAGAAAAGAGTTTCTTTTTTATGCCGATATCGACAAGTCTTAGTCCTAAAATCATTTGTAATAAACGTTTGCCACTTTAAGTTCGTCGTCATCTTTTATGCATGACAATGCTTCTATTAAATCATTTCAGTCTCGATTTGATCTCGTCGGCCGACCGAAGGCACTTATTCCCGATTTTGGTTGACAGTATCATCCGTTATTCCTGCCAGAGGTCCCCTCCCCACAGGAAGGGGGGGTCGATTCATAACGCATAGTCTCTCATCAAATTGTAGGGGCAGACTTCATGTCTGCCCGTTGCTACCGGGTAGGGATAAACCCTACCCCTACGGATGTTGTGAGCAATAGTACCTAACTCTATGAGAAAAGGGTACTACAGGCCCGGTCAAAGGTACTCTTTTCCCCTTCATTTAGTGACTAACTCCACCCGAAATAGTGGTCATTTCCACTAGAAAAAGACACCAATGACGGCCTCCTTATCCCATAGAAGATTCGTAGAAGATCCGTAGAGGAAATTTTTGCGGTAAAGCAATGATTAACAATTAGTTAAAGTGATTTCCGTAGAAGATGACACTGTTCAAGAACTTTTTTGTCAACCTCTGGCAGGAATAACGGATGATACTGTCTACCTTGGTGGGGGTGAGGCGTCCAGTGCGTAGCGCCTATCAACTCAAAAAACTCAAAAACATCTATAAAAAAGAAACATCAGCGGACAAAATACAGTTAGTTATCTGCATTTTGTCCAACAAAACAACTTGTGTCCAAACAACTTTCTTCTTAACTCATTATTATTCTTGGCTGATGACTGTTATCGCCATACCTTTGCATTGCCACTTCGATAAAGAGGCAGTGCAAACAACAATTCACTGTAAATAATGGATCAAAAAACAAATAAAAAAAATAGAATGATGAAAAAAATGTATTTCCTTAAAGTTTCTGCCATCGCCTTGTCGATGTTCATGGTGTCCTCATGCTCAGAAGATAATGTCTTCTTCAACGTATGTGACGAAGATGTAGCAGGCAGTTCCAATACGAGCAAGCTTCTTACACGCAGTTCTTTCTCAGAAATCACTTCATTAGACATTGACAAGGATGTCAACGCCGATGGTGTGTTAGTCGTTCCTGCTGACACTCACTACATGATCTACTCCGGTTCAAACAAACCCACCGACCACCGTATCGTCATTGAGGACGGAGGTATGGTGACACTCGCCGGTGTGAACATCACGGCAATCCCCCGTGACAACTATAATAATTTTTCAGGTATCACCTGTGAAGGTAACGCAAGAATCTATCTGGCTGACGGCACAGAGAACAAGATCAAAGGTGGTGGTTCAGGTAGTGCCGGCATTGAAGCAGGACCGGAAGAAAGCACTCTTACCATCAAAGGAATAACAGGAAAGTTGGAAGCTTTCGGTGAG
>JAEEOB010000079.1 GCA_016284045.1 Bacteroidaceae bacterium | reverse complement strand
CCAGTACATGCTGCTCAGCGGATAGCCGTTTAGTACGGTACGGATAACTGCCTGCTGCTCCTTCTCGTTATAGATAAACTCACGTTGATATGGTGGGCGAATGTCGAGTTTGCCATAATACCCACGTACGCCCTGCTCATCATTGTTCACGTAGCCCATCGTTATCTCACCGACGGTCACCTCCAAGGGCTTGATGGTCATTCTTTGGTCATTCATTTATTTTTGGATGTTTGTTGCGGATTATAATTCGTGAATAAGGTTTTTGAGGAATGCCATTCTTCATATAGAATACCTGGCCATCACGAAGACTCTTATTTAGTTTTTTTAATTCTCTGTCATATGGTTTTAAGCCGAGTTCTTTACCTAAGTCACCTTCTGCAAGGCCAATTATTTCGAACTGATCAGGATTATATTTATCGAGAAATGTCGTTGGTACCCCCATTTTATCAGGATAATCACAAGGTATGTCGGATGTTTTAGATACTTCTATTGCATCATAATTTGCATAAATAGGATATTCTTCTGTTGAATAATGGCAAACCAAATCAAGTTCTTCGTGTCGCTTATTATGATCAAGATTGGTAAACCAGTTCACTCCTGATACTCTAATCATGTCTCTTTTATGGTTCCCTGATGTCGCAATATCTTCATATGGAGAATAGAAGTGTGCTGCAGAGCCTTTGAAACCGTATCCAAGCCATATTTTACCATCCCTAATCCAAGGGAATATTTCCTTATAATGAATTGCATTCTGATGACCAACGATAAGGAACTTTTTCTCATACTTTATCAACTGAGCAATATACTCTCTGAACAGCGAGAACGGCGGATTGGTTACAACAATATCCGCTTCCTTCAGTAGTTCGATACACTCAGGGTCACGAAAGTCTCCTGTCTTCAGAATGCTAATGACGTTCTTGTCATTTTGCAACAGGTAACGAACATCGGCGAGATCTAAAGCTCCATCACCATTCAAATCCTTCACTTCGGTAATCTCAACTTTAAAGGCTATTTTTTTCGGTTCGTCCATGAAGTCACCGAAGTCAATCATCAGTTCATTGCCCTGCACATGGGAACCATTGTAGCAAGTACAAATCAGTTTCTTCAGTCCCAAGTGATTGAAGTGAAGTGCAAAGTATTTGAAGAAGTTACTTTCATAAGGGTCATCACAATTACAGAAGACAACCATACCTCGGAAGTGTGGCCAATAGTGCTGCAACTCCCTTTCGATATCGGTCATCTCCGTATAGAACTCATCCTTTTTCGCCGCCTTAGCAGCATTTAGGTTTTTGTTAGCCATACGCTATGCATTATGCGTATTGCTTATCTTCGGAGGCAGGCATCAGGGCACAAAGAAAGCATGGACGATCATCACCCATGCTTCAAAGGCCCTGAGAATTGCCTACCAAACCAGATAAGTCACGTCCATGCATAATGCACGAACGTTTGCAACTTATTCATCGGTTTGGACTTTTCGAATTTCTCAGGTTCTTGAAGCAATTCCGAATAACAGCAAACGCTTGTTAATATTTCCCGCAATGTCGCACCGCCGCCTCCACTGAGACATCCGACATTACAGCAGAATGTAAATCCTAACTGTCGTCTTCACGATGTTCGAGGGCAAAGTTAGTAAAATAATCTGGAACAACAAAACTTTATTGTTTTTTTTCATAAAAAAGGCACAGGATTATACCCGTGCCTCGAATAATCAGACGGTGATTTCACCTGTCTTGATGTTGTAGCGAGCAAGTTCGCCATTACAATTCCGCAAGTATACGTACTTACGTCCAATAATGCTATCAGACTGCGATGGCTGTTGATAAACAAGCATCGAATAGACGTTACCTTTGCGGTCTGTCACTGGTATGCCTTGATGGCATACTTCAAAATAGGCTTCTATAGCCTGTGAAAGAAGATTCTCTTTCATAATTTAGAATATTTAATGATTAGAAAATCTTTGCTTCACCAGGCTTTGCTCTGCTTCACTAAACTTTGCAGGATTTACGCTTTCGCTACCTGAGTGCAAAGATACGAAAATGTTTGGAAAGAAATGCTCTTTTGGGAGAAAAACTGAGAATTAATGGAAAATTATTTGGAAGATAAGAGAAAAATCCCTAACTTTGCAGTGTGAAAGGAGAAACCGAGTAGAGCCACGATGTGCGGAACGGTGGCATCTGCGTGATGATGAGCAATTCGACCTTGCCGCTTGGTTTCCTTCACTCAAATAAAGAGCTGGTCACGTGTGGCCAGCTTTCTTCATATCTTGATGTAGCAGAGGACCTTTAATACGAAAAACTGGAAAATAATGGAGAAATACTTGGAATATTAGGAATTTTGGGCTATCTTTGCACCAAAATAAAAATGTAAGGATGAGCAATAATAACACTCAGCAAATACCACCACAGGTGACCAACCATTATTGGATAAGCTAGGATTCGACCTTCTCTAAACGTTCATCCTGGCTCATCGCGAAGCCACTCAGCAGGAAATTGCCGCTATCATTTTAAGACAGGAATTAACGGCATCAAAACCTACAACAGCCTATCGCAGAGAGCAACAAATTCACATTATTAGTACTTATATCACATGAAGCAGACATTACCAGATTTTATCGCACAAAATGAGAACTTGCGTCAGCTCTTGTTATCACAAGAAGGCGGCATCATGAAATATTTGGCAGAACATTTGGATGCCAAGGGAACAGCAGCCTTGTTCTGTGAATATCAGAATCAATGTGTTGATGAGTTCTTTGAGAAAAACAAATGGAACCTGCGTAAGGTGTGGGCTGGTGACGAAATGAGGCGGGCTGCGCTGGGAGAGATGGAACACCTGTGGAAAGAAGTGCGCTACCAGAGAGTATTGAAGTCACAGCTTGCCGAAATGAATTCTGAAGCCTCTGAGATGATAGAAGATTTTACGGAACAATACCTAACGTATGCCTATATACAGAATCGACAACGCAGGCATCCTGACGGTATGACTCCAATAGATGTCTACCAAGAAGTAATTGGTATGTACAATACATTTGGTTTGGCTTACAAGTGCATGGAGATTATACTCAAAGAACATCATGCTGTAGAAGAAGCGCAAAAAACAGAATCAGAATTGTTTACTGAGTTCCAAATTCGCCAATATTCAAACCAACTTACTCTTGGTGTATTATCACAAATACGCCAAGCCGTTGCCGAAATGGTTAAAGAGAAAGATGCAAAACAATGCCGACAAATGGCCATTGACACGCTGGTTAGGCTTAGAGGATTCTCGCAGATGGTTTACACTGATGAAGTGGTTCGCTCTTTACTTCCTAAATTCAAAAAGATGGCAGAACAGCGCAAGAATGATGGAAAATGGCTGCGCGACGTAGCAGATCGAGCAGTGCTTGAAGAATACTCTGCAAAAGTCAAGAATCCTTCAATGCGTTTTTACTTTGCCGACTTCGTGAACCTACTAAAGGATGTTAGTCGTATCTGGGCTGCCCAGTTGCTGGTTCGTGGCATCGATATGAAAGTGTTGGAAAAAAGTGTCTGCTGTATCTTGAAACCTTCTGAAGAGCCACACTATTATGTGGATTGTTTCTATACAGATGACCTACCAAACAGCTATTGTGTCTCAAATGACGAAATGGCAGAAAAGTTGCTTTATAATATATACGGCGTAGAATTGCCGAAAGGAAGTGTTGATTCAGATGAAAATGTTGATTCAGAGGATAATGTTGATTCAGAGGATAATGTTGATTCAGAGGATAATGTTGATGCTGACAATATCGGAGGAAAAGAAGATCAGCATGGCTCAAAGTATTATGGGGAAGACTTCGATATATTCCATGAAAATTTAAACCCTATCGCTATTGCTGATGCAGTTAAGACGTTGCCGAGAGGTGAAGTTAGGAGCAATAGAAAGTTCTTCCTGACAGTCTATTCTGCCTTCGATAAGCTTAATTGGTTGACCTCAAATATTTATACTAAGTTCATTTCCTGGATGAAATATCATAGTGGTATACACTTTGAAACGAATGATTTCAAAAATCTTAATTTTGATGAGGACATGGAGACTTTGTTACCTCAAATAATTGCTGTTTTCTCTGACGAGGTTGATGACAACCGTTACATTGACAAAGAAGATTTTTATAGGAAAGATCAGCAAGGTAATTGTCTTGCAAAAATAAATAAGGGGTAATTGGAAAGTTACCCCTTTTCTATACCTTTCTATACCATTTTTACACCCCTTTCTATACCTTTGTATACCTTTCTATACCATTCTGAAAATTAGTCGTTTACATTCATTTGAAAAGCTTTTGTAGTTCGAAAATAAGTTTCTAATTTTGTGCTCGCAAAACGGCTGCGGGCACACGGTCCTTGCATTCGGAAAGCATGCGCATTATATTATGCGCAAATGGTAAACCCTCGATGCTAACATTGGGGTATAGTAAAACAGTAAAGATATGGCAGACAAGACAGAAAACAGCAATGAGATGTTCACCTTCTTCGGGAAGGGGCATTTCAGTGAGAAGGCCCAAAAGTGGGTGCCGTCGACTACTCCGCAGCAGATAGTTGATGTCGGCTGGTGTGGGCAGTATATATTATCGGAACGCGCGAAGTGGCCGACCGACGAGTTGCGCCGTCTGTTACACACCGTAGAGGAGCAGACGGAAGAGCAGAAACGTGCGAAAGATCAGATGCTTCGAGACTTCAAACTACGTATGTTTGATGCCGTTGCTGGAGCTGGTTCTTTCTCTTACGGCAATGCAAAAGGACTCATCTGCCGTTCTCGTTTTATCGTTCTGGACATCGACGATCTGGAATCAACGGAAGAAGCACGGGATATTCAGCAGACGCTCATTAAGGATAAGAACGTTGAGACAGCTCTTTGTTTTTTATCGCCAAAAGGTTTGGGCATAAAATTGTGGGCAGAACTGCCGGAATGGTGCCAGAACATGACCTTTGCCGAGCAATATGCTGCGTTGAGCCGATACATAGGGTTTGAATATGGTATATTGGCAGATTCTACAGGCTCTAACGTCAATAGGCTCTGCTTCCTGCCATACGACCCACTTTGCTATATCAATCCGAAATATTCAATCAATCAATAATTTTCCAACATGAATAGTTACACAGACTTGGAGAAACTGGAGCTATACGCACAGCAGATCCACGACTCGGGCATCGACATCACGCCCGACCAGAAAAACGAATGGACTCAGATTGCCTATGCCTGCGCCTCTCAAGGCGAAGCAGGGCGCGAGCCGTACCACCTTATTTGTAGTAATTACCCTGGTTACAGCCGCGAGGAATGCGACCGACATTTCTCTTACTGCCTGAAGACCAGCAAGAACTGCGTCAGTCTTGGTTCGCTTGTGAAAATAGCGAAAGACCATGGCTTGGAACTGAAGCTACCGCGTGGTCGTCGCCCTACATCACCTGCAGAGGCTGAGGAGAAACAGGCCAACAAAATCATCCGTATCACGGAGGAGCTGAACACTAATCGACAGTGGCGCTACAACGTACTGACCGACAAGCCTGAGTTTAAGGATGAAGGAAAGGACTGGCAGCCGATGGACGACCGCAGTTTCGACACCATTATCACGAAACTGCGCATGATGGGTTTGGGTATTCAGGACAAGGCACTGAAGTCGCTCATAGGTAGTAGTGAGTTCTCATGCAACTTCAATCCTGTGGAGGCGTACCTGAACAGTTTGCCTGATTGGAACCCTGAAACAGATCCTGACTACATCCATGAAACCTTTATTGGTCATATGGAATTCAAGAATCCCGAGGATACTGAGTTCTATGACAGGATATTCCACCATTACATGGTCGGAAAGGTTATGCTTTGGCTTCGGAAGATTAAGGAGAATCCGACGATGCCAGTCTTGAACGGACCGCACGGTATAGGTAAGACATACTTCTGTCGTGGCTTGCTGCCCCCCGAACTGGAATGCTATGTGGCTAACGTGGGACCGAGTGACCCTATCAACAAGGACACCATCCTCATGCTCAGCGAAAAACTGCTCATCGTGTGCGAGGAGTTTGAACTGACATCGAAGTCGAAGAGCGATATGTTCAAATATGTCACCAGTCTGAATAAATCGACCGTTCGCCGTTCCTATGACCGCTACAGCGAAGACCGCTTCAGACTGGCATCGCTCATCGGTTCGAACAACCAGACAGCGTTCATATACGAACCAGAAGGTAACCGACGCTTCGTAGGCGTCGAACTGACCGGGATGATCAAACTCTGCGACAAGCCCATTAACTACACTGGACTATATGCACAGACCATGTATCTGATAAAAGAAAACTTCCCGCCGCATCCCAACGCCGAGGAGATTGCACTCATTGCCAAGCACAACGAAGCATTCCAGCGTCCTGATGACTGTGAGGAGGCACTGCTGACCATACTTCGAAAACCAGAGGAGGATGAGACACCGGAAGTGGTTTTGGTAGGCGAGATCCAGAAGAAACTACATCTGGATGGCTTCCATGGACCAGCTTATTCGGCTTCAAATATAGGAAAGACACTTCGCAGAATGGGTATCTATACTCATAAAGGGCGTCGCGGTTCGGAAGCGTATGTCATACTCCTGCGTAAAAAAGGCGAAGCACAAGTTTCTGTCGTTCAAGATGAACCTAAGCAGACTGAACTGCCATTCTAACCATTAGCGTTGACAGTGTGACGGTTGTGACAGTAGTCTTATCACTTCTCCATAAAAAATCCCTAAATCCTTTCATTTGTTGATTGCAGATTTAGGGATTTATTTTAGTGCTCGATCAGATTTTGCCGTCACTGCCGTCACCATCTTTCACGCAAGCCGATGCATTTTTTGCCACGAAGCCATCCAACACTTTTTGGAAAGCCATCGAAAAAGTGTTGGATGGCTTCGGAAAAAAGAGGGTATGGGTTTGGGTTAAAAAACTTTGCATTTTGCAGTAAAATAATTGCAAAAATGTTTGGTAGTTTCGATTATTTTTTGTACCTTTGCAATGAATTAGAGAATTCATTACGACCATCGGTTGCGGTTCGGAAAAACCTGAGCAAGCTCACTTTTCGCTCACCTTGGACGATGGTTGTACTAAAGGCGGGAAGCGGCCACCCGGTGTAGTTGGTCGCACAATAGTTTAATACCATGAAATATTTTTAAAACTATGGCATTAAAGGTAAAAGCAAAGGAGAAGAAGATGAAGTTCTTCAAGGACGGTCCTGAGGTGTACCGTTATGTGATGGTTCCTGACCTGTATT
>JAEEOB010000078.1 GCA_016284045.1 Bacteroidaceae bacterium | reverse complement strand
ATTCACTTTCTGTGGAATCACAAACATATAATCATCCGCATTCTTGGCGAGAAGCATCGTTGATGTGTTCTCCACTGGAACCTCAACGGAACTATCAAAAGAAGCCAGGGTGTAATCAGCATAAGTGTCTTCTACAAGGGAAGTGGAATTATCCAATTCCCAATTGTCGTTGTCAAAGAAATAAGTTCCATGTTTCTTGATGTTATGAAGCTTCACTTTGCTCAATCTGACAGTATAATCATCCAGAGCGGCGGTCTTGCAGATGGAGAACTGAAGAGCGGCACAGGCATGATGGAACTGGAAATGCACTGGCTTATGATTGACCTGATTCTCATTCTGTGTGCAAATTTGTTTGGCAACAAGCAGATCCATCTGGGCTTCTGCGAATTCATCTATAGAAAAAACCAGTTTGCCTGTTGGCGGGGTGAAAGATGTCCCCGGTTTAAACGGAGAATAGTCTTCATCGTCATAATCAACGTTGGCAAAGGCATAGAAATAGCACGGTGTGTCGATATCCACGCCAAAGGGCCACATAGCGTCTGTTTCCCAACGATTGCCTGCACCCTGAGCATTAGTTCTGCTGGCTGTGGCATTTACATTAATATTCGAGTGTCCGTAAGCAAGGATGTGAAACTTGAAGCTCGTGAGCGTCTCCTTAAACGTGATTGCAGCACGCGTGCCGGCGGCACTTGCATCTGTCAACGGCTCCTCACTCACCTCTATGGAAACGGGAACCCCGCTGCCCTGCTGTTGACTGCCGTGGTTTTCTGACACATCGTCGTCGGAGGAACATGCTGTCATTGCCAAAAAGGGCAATGTAAAAAAAAGAAATTTAAAATTCATTATGTATATTTACAATTTAAACATTTATGATTTAAATATTTAATGTGAGATTATCATTTCAAATAGACAGTATCGAATCCGTTCTCAAGACTGATGGTTGGTTTCAAGACTGTATAGGAGCCAAAGCTTACATAGTAAAGTGTGGCAACCTCACCTTCCTCCTTTCCAAAAATTCTGAGTTTCACTTCATCCTGAGAGGAAAACTTGGTTATCCCACGACACTCGTCACCGACAAACGCAACGATATAATCAACTTCCTCTGGATCCGGTTTCAAATCATCAGGAAGCTCAAGAGTCAAAAAATTAATAACAGGATAACAGTCATCCAACTCATTTAACAGCCCATTCAGACAATATTCCTCATCAACGCCAAGAATTTCTTCCGGAATAAAATGACCTATATCATGATATTCAAAAATTCGATGTGCGTTTTCACTATAATATTTATAGGCGAAAGACTGGCGGATGTCTTGTTCGTTGTTTCCTAAGATTTTTAATATATATGTGTAATCATCCATGTTATTCCACTGGCTGATTGCAGGACTTGCAACCGCACGGAGCTCACCATTGATAAACACCGCCAACAAATCATTGGGGGAGGCTATTTCCCGCAATTCCAAAGGCAATGTCACCTGATAGATCATCCAGGTCTCATAATCGTAAGGAGAAGGGGACTGCCAGTCGGGACGGGAATCCTTTCCATTAAAGTCAATATTTAAGTCTAAACCAGATTCCGCTAAAGGCTTCCATACTCTTTCCACCTCACCGTTGCCGCCGCCGTTGCCGCCGCCGTTACCACCGTTACCGCCATTATCATCATCATCGTCCGACTTGCTGCAAGCCACCGTCAGAATGGCAGCGGTAAAGAGCAATCCTATAATTTTTAATATTTTCATTGCTGTAAATTATTAGTTTATAGTAATTTGGAATTTTGGGGCGCTCCGCTTAAAATGATTCAAAAATAAAATTTTAAAATTATTTAAAAATATTTTCGTAACATTTTAAGCGAAGCGACCTTTTTTTGCAGTCTGTTACTTAATTACATACTTCTTACCATTGAAGATATACACACCCTTCTCATCGGGCTTGCCTGACAGCTTGATTCCGCTCAGCGTGTACCAGCCTTCCTGAGAGAGGTCTGCCTGCGTGAAGCTGATTGTGGTCGGCTCGCTCGGGCTGCCAAGAACCTTGTTCGCCTCATAGCGCATGTTCTCACGAGTCGTAGCAATCAGGTCGTCGTTGCGTTCGATAGCGAACCATAGAGGGCTGCGGCTCTCAGCGCTTATGCTCATGTAGAAGATGCCGTCATCATCCTGTGCCACGGCAGCACCACAAAGCTCACCGTCGCTGAATGCCAGCAGCTGGTCACCTGCCTCTAACTCAACGCCGTCGGTCACAGCCGCCATGGTCATCGTCGTGGCCTTAAGCTCGACAGCACGGCGTGCGGGAGCATTATAGGAGGAGGCAAAGAACACACTTCCAGGCTCATAGAACGGATACATGAACTGACAGTCCTCATTCTTCTGGCGGTAGAACATATAACCCTCACCAGGATGCATATACTTCAGGTTACCATTCCAGATGTGGCTGTTGTTCGACGTGATGGTAAGCACGGCGAATTCGCTGTGGCTCTTGATTACGTCACCGTTCATCGCATGGTCATGGTAGTCGGTCAGTGCGGTGGCAATCGGCAGGCTCACCATCGGGGTGTAACCAATGCTGTTCCAGCCATGTTTCAAAGATATGGTACGCTGGTAGTCCTGGTCGAGAATGCTGCCAGAGAGTTGCAACGTCATGGGTTCATGAACATAGATGCAGTACATGTGCTGAGGATTGATGCTGAACTTGCTCTCTGACTCCGAAAGCAACCAGTCTTTTCCGTCGAAAGTCATCGTCGTATTGTTGGTGTTATCGGTCCAGATATCACCAAGTGTCCAAGTGAATGAATTCATGAGTCCCATGAGGTCGGTTGCCCAATGGTCGTTATAGACATTTGGAGATATCCAGTTCCAGCCTTTTGCCAATTGGAGCGTCTGGACAAACAGGACATCGGCAACCAGGACAACTGGAGAATCAGCACCTACTACGGCATTAGGCTCGAAGTCGATGGTGCCCATCGTGGTGAGGTTCAGCTGCATCACACGGCCGGTGGAATAACGCCAGAGACAGAACGTGAGAGGATTTGGCTCGCGGTTATCACTGTAAATGGTAATGTACAAGCCGTTCTCACCGGTATTCTCGTCATACTCGACATGTGCCTTGCCGACACACTCACCTGTATTGTTGAACACACCTACGATGTCGCGCTCGTCCGTGTCGATTTCATCCTGAATCAGCACCTGCCCGATGAAGCTCATGGTGAACCGCTTGTTTTCATCAGCAATCTCCCAATCAGGTTCATTGCCTTCTACGGTCACATTCAGAGCCAACGGCTCGGAGATGCCGTCCTCATCGGTCAGATAGATGATGTCATCGTAGAAACCGACATCCAGGTTACGGTCAATCTTGAACGTAAGTGTAGCCTCACCACGGGCCTCAATCACGTTGGATACTGGTGTTACCCGGAGCCATTTAGGAATGTTCTGGATGGTATAGACATGCGATGTGGCACTGTTGTTGTAGATGTCAATCTCTAACGTTTCGTCTTCATCCATGTCTTCATAAAGCGAGACGTTCACGGTCTTCATCTCCCAACGAAGCGGATTACGGTCGATAAAGAAGGTGGCAGTCACTGGAGATGCCAGCTCATTGCCGTTCAAATCAGGTATATCACGGACTGTCACATATACATTGCGCTTGTTGATTTTCTCGTCAATCTCGTTAATATCCACAAGCAGCTGGTTGTCCTTACCCACAAAGCTGAACTGCAGGTGCTCAAGTTCCTTGTAAGCGCTTGTTGGAGCACCAGAGTTGCTGGCGATATGGGCTAAGAGGTCTTGCTTGCTGTATTCTTTGTCGAAGATATAGTCGCGCTTAGGAGTAGTGGTGTCCTTCTGCGTCTCAGGATCTTTCTCATATACCAATGAGCCATCAAGGTTTTTATAAATCTTCTGACTATAGATATAAGGAGACACCTCTATGCCACCGTCGTGAAGGTCCTCGTCCTGACTGAAACTCATATAGAAAATCAATCCAGTCTCATCACCCTCAGGGCATTTCGTGCTGTAGCTCTTGATAAGGGCGAAAGGCAACGCCTGAGCAAACATGCAAATCTCGTCGATATTACCAGTCAGCCAGTTACGCGTATCCTCTATCACAATATTTCCGTCAACCTTCGTCACCTTCTTCGCGGCGCCAAGCATCGGATAGCCTTCCGAAATGCCACCGATGGAGTCGGCTGAGAATGTGGAACGGAGCTTCTGGTCAACATAGATGTTACCCACATTGTGCGCACGGTTAATCGTCATGGCGAAGTGATGCCACATGCCGTCGCTCCAATAGCCGGCAACAGGATACTCCCTGCCGTTTGTCTTGAAAGAGAGCTTGTTCGCGTCAAATTCGATGCAGAACCGGTTCTCCGCACCATCTTCATCCGCATCGCCTGAGCCGTTGCTGATAAGCACGCCACGGCCTTTCTGGTCTGTCTTGAACCAGAACATCAGCGTATAGTCAAATTCTTTGCTGCGGTTGAGGAAATCCTTATTCAACGGAATACCCTCGTCCTTCAGGTCAATATGGAGCGACATGCTGTTCGGCTGGCTCCAGGTCACCCCTTCTTCCATCTGCAAGGTTGCGCCCTGTGCCTTGTCCGTTGCAAGGTCGCCGATACCCTCGTTCATCGGGTAGTAGTCAACCAGTCCCATCTCATAGCCCGACAGGCGCTGGTTGCCGTAAATCTGGAAGAGGCTGGAGTCGAACGCGCGGTACCACACACGGGCCTCCATCATCTTGCCGCTATAGTAGGTACGGCTGCGAGCAGCTGTCTCGTTGGATGAGCCGAACAGCAGTTTTCCGCTGCATACATAAACATCGCGCTCAAACTCACCTACACACTCGTTACCGATATACATCTTCATCATCTGGGTATTCTTCAGCGTATCAGGCGCAAGGAACACCAGTGCCACATGAACGAAGTCACGCGACTCGATGGCTTTTTTCGAGGTGTATTTGAGTGTATTATTTCGTTGTTTAGGATTTGGAATGACCACCTGCAAGTATTTATTCTCAGTCAGGAGGAACTGAAGACCAGTCTTCGAGTTACCATGAGAGAATAACGGCATCGTTTTGTTCGTGTCATCCGGTTTGATGGTCATCTCAATGGTGACCTCACGGTTAGAGAAGTTGCGGTTGGCCTCACTCATAGCACCGCCAGTTCCGGAGAACAGCATGCTTACCTGACGAGACAGGTTTTTGCTGTTCACCTCGCCCCGGACATCGAAGTTCACCATGTCGTC
Organism: Bacteroidaceae bacterium; assembly: GCA_016284045.1. GTDB lineage: Bacteria > Bacteroidota > Bacteroidia > Bacteroidales > Bacteroidaceae > UBA3839. The sequence goes on along the minus strand of JAEEOB010000078.1, from coordinate 7,724 downwards.
GAGATAGTTGTGCTCGATAGCCTCTGAGAAGTTGAACACGATGTTGTCGCCGATGTTCAGAACGCCGGTAGCGGGTTCTGGAGTGCCGAACAGACGAGGACGGCGGGTATCCTTGATGCCGCTCAGAACCTTCGATGAGGAAGTGATATAGTCATTGCCGTTACGGCAGAACAGCACGGCACGAAGGTCGTATGCCTTCTCGAATATCTCGCCCTCACCATAGAACTGAGTCTCGATGTTGCCGTTCTGAGGAATCATCTCCTTCACACCGCTTGCAAGATTGTAAAGTGAGTCGTCGGCGTAGAAGGAGCAGAGGTTCACCCAGAAGTCGTCGCCACGTGAACTTTCCTTATACTGGAACTCAATGTGGTCGAAGTTATGCTGGTTCTTGTTGAAGCCGTCAATGGTCACAGGTATATGGTAACCGTTCTTGTCGTGAGGAGCGTCTGTGTTCATCACCCACTTGTCGCCAGGACTGGAAATATTGACAGGACCAGCGGTGTGGAGGAAGTGAACATCGAATGACACTTCATCAAAAATCTCAATTTCTTCACTCGACTGTAAACCGAGTGTGATGCCTTCATAGTCGAATGTGTCACCAGCAAGAACCTCAAGGGTCTTCTCTGTCACTTTACCAGGATCCACACTGATAGACAAGCCGTCCCATGTCAACGGAACACCGTCCACTCTCAGGATAGCTCCGTTGGGGTTGCTCTTGTCATCAAGATACAATTTCAAGTCTGGATAAACATTTGCTGGACTCTCACTCTCGTTGGCAAGATAAAGCTGGAAGCGGGCTGCCTCGCCAAACGGAACACCGCTCACACTCTGCTTGTCCATGCGGATGACAGGCTTCTCGATTTGCTTCGTCGCCTCATCGAGCACCTCGCCTGTCTTATAGAAAGAAGTCACACGCTCACCTTCGTATGGACGGCAGGTGGCACCGCCACGTGTACGGTAAACAAAACTTTTGGCATATTTGAAACCACTTGTGGTGAAGTAACGGCTGATATAACCATTGTCGTAATCCACATTTTCATAGAATTTTTCGGAAGTGAACACATCCTGCTCGCTGTCAGCCACATCCTTCACGTCCACCGTATTCACACGAAAGACATCGAAATTTAGATGGCTCTTCTTGTCCATTCCGATGTCAAAGCTTTCCTTACGGCTCCAGGAACGGTCTTTGCCGAATTCAGGAGTGTTGCTGAACTCCAGGGCAGGCGTGAAATCAATCGACATTTTCGTGCCGACAAACTGAACCTCCACTTCATTGTCTCCAATTTTGAAACCCTTTGCTATAGCACCCGACTCTTTTGTCAATTTGCCAATCGACGACAGATATTTAAACAACGGACCGCTGAGTTCTGCGGCCAAGCCAGCTACTCCGCCTGCTATATATTCACCGACGCCAGTGCCGAAGAAATTGTCGTAGATGTCTGTGAAGATAGGGATATTCAGACTGTAGGCATAGTCATAACCGCTTTCGAATTCCTCCTCATAGCTCGTGCCTACACCGCCGTCAACATCAAAATTCTTCACCAGTTCGGTGGCGCTGAGCTTCTCCTTCTCATTCTGGGCGAGCATCGCAGTCCATGAGAGCATCGTCTGGTTCAGCTGATAAACCTCGTCGGTGAAGTCTGTGCCTTCCTGATAATTGCTTGGCAGGATTATGCGGTAATGCATGCCCTCTGTGTCAGGACTCTTACTGGTGTAGGAGTAATATTTTTTGTCTTTCGTATTGTAAACGGCGAAATTCTCATCATCCGGGTCAAGCAGTGCGAGATAAACAGGCTTTTGGGTTTTGTCGGCAACGGCCTGTGCCTCAGCCTGAGAACCTGTGAACATCAATGCCTTTGTCCTGTTCATCAGGTCTGGCAGGATATTGGTGATGATATGCCGCTGTGTGTGCATGAAAGTCGATTTGAACTTCGGACCGACAGCCAGCGCCTCGTCGCGCACGAGGTGGAAGATGTTGCCTTCGGCATCCTCGCCCGTCGCAATCTCAAGCACCTGCCCGGACTTGACCGCGCCGCCCATCTGCTTGAACGACGCGTCGGGAACGGCACGGATGGCAGTGGCAGGAGTAATGCTCACACTCTGCTGAATACCGATGAACACATCGGCCGGAGCACCCACCAGCTTTGAATTATCGCTTGTGGAGATGTCATTCCCGGCTTTCAACGTGTAGGAGAAGCCTCGTTTGCCTTTGCCGTTGGCAATCAGGTCGATGCTGGTCTCCCAGTCTGTCTCGGCGCCATAGTTGAATCCGGCTACACCGCCACCACCCATCGGAGCGGCTACAACACCTGTGAAATTCGCAATTGACGAGCCGGTCTTGAACGAGATGCCGGTACCAATTTTCCACTCCATATCCATGGAATAACTGTATTTCAACTCGGAGCCCTTGCTCAGCGTGGCCTTACTGCCGCCTCCTGGCGGGTCGCGAAGAATATCGACGAGTATCGGTTTCTCAACACTCACGATATCTTTGGCTCCTGGCAGGGTATAAACATTCAGCACGTATGCATCGAGCGGGGTTGCCTCATAACTCGACCCATCGAGCGTCAAGGTCATCGTCACAGTGCGGATAGCATCCTCGCCTGTGAGCATATAAGGAATCTGAGCCGCCTTGATGGCTACCATTCCCTCGCCATTCTCATCGAGTTCCACTTCCTCTTTATGAGTGGAACTGATCATGCCGTTCTGAACAGCAACCTTACCACCATTGAGTTTCACCACGTCAATGGTATCGGTCAGGGAGTTGTTGTTCCAATAATAGCGTTCAACGGCTGCGAGTTTGAACGGATACTGGTGCTCGATGCTGAACACAGGATGTCCGAATGTGTATTTTACTTCTTTCACCGCAGTGCTTTTTTCATCCACATTCACCTCGTAGGCGAGCGGAACCACAGCCTTCTTTCCGTCAAGACTGCTGAAACTATAGTTCAAGTCACCGAAATAGCCGAAGTTGTTGAAGCCCATCTGCTGATAGGTCAACTCAACCGGAGCATGCCAAATACGGTTATAAATCGCGTTGTATTCTACCGTCACCTCCTGCACATCTGCGCCACCATAACTGTTGAACGGACCTTTATATTTGTCGGTCTTGACATCTAACTCCTCTGTCAGGTCAATCACGTCGCTCACCTTACCTTCCTGGAAAAGAGTGGCATAGCCAGTGGCATAAATCTGCTGAACCTTCCACTTCACTGGAGGAAGCAATACCTCATACTCACCAGTGTGAGGGTCAGGCCAGATTTTCACATTGCGGCGGGTGGTGGTCATCATCGTATGATAATCACAGGTGTTATCGTGCTTCTTGTGATAGAACACGGTGTCAACGCGCTCCTTCAACTGATCGAGGTTGTCGTAAACCAAGCGTGATTTATTATCGCCCTCCAATGCCAGAACCATCACGATGGTGTCGCCAAGGTTGTTGTGCGACAAGCTGTTGGCTAATGGCAGATTACCCTGAGCGCTGCCGCCTGCAACACGGCCAATCAGCTTCACCTTCGTGTCGTCATAGAAATAAGCCACGTTCACATCACCATGAATGTCATAGCCGTAGGTGCGGCCTGTCTCTCCCTTATACCATCCGTCCTCATAGAACTCATGTTTGTCGAGCATAGCCTGAATCTTGTTATTACCCTCGTTCACATAGAAGAGGAAGCGACCTTCGTTGTCGGTCTCCAAAGGCTTACCGGAAGCATTATGAACCTTATGCCCGTTCACCTGGAACTGGACACCGGGGACAGGGATGCTCGTGCCATTGTACATCACCTTGCCGGCGAACTTAAATCCAGAGATGACAATGAAGTCAGGAACCATAACGTAGTTGCTCTCACTGTTGAACTCTGCTGTGGAACTCTCAAAGCCCTTTTCCAGTACCACACCTTCCGGCGTCACTGCATAGACAATAGAATTCTGATTGAAATAAGACAGTCCGTCGCGTTCATAATGGCCTTTGTCGTCGGTCACAAGCTTGTATTCAGAACCATTAGCCGTCACCCAAACAGTAACGCCTGCCAGTCCTGTACCGTCAGGATATCGCACGTAGCCTTCAAGTTTTCCTGAGTGCTCACATTGACCCTCAACCACTTCTGTCTCATTATAGTGGATACCTTCACATTCAACTGCTGAACGGACTTTGTATTCGTAGAAGGAGGTGGGAGAAGTGGTCGTATCCTCATAACCAAGTTCTATCACATCGGGAGCGATTATCTTCCATTCCTCTTTGCCTATCTCACGGCGAAGAACCTGGAAATAGTCAATGGCACCACCCTCAACTTCCCAAGTGAGCATCACACTGCTCTGACGGGTGTCGGCTATCAGAGAGTTCTCCTTCACCTTTCCGTTTGGAGCGAAATAAAACTTAGGAGCGTTTATCAAGAACTCAAATTCGGAATCTTTAGTACCATCCGCAACATGGATTGGCGTCACGTAGGGCCACGATTCGGAAGCATACCACCCGGTGCCTAAGAGCGTCAATGCTTCATCCTTGTTCTCAGGCAAGAATTTGTAATTGGTATCGTATTCTTCCACATCTGTGGATTTTTTCGCAACATAGAGGGTGGAGAAATGTGCATTGCCGGGATTCCAATCTGAACTAATTGCTTGGTCATATCTCCCGTGAGGACTTTTAGGAGCATAAACCACATGGTCGAATTGTATCTGATTACTTTTATAAATACCCCTAAAGGCAAGATTGGCCGCACCACATACGATAAATCCATAAGGCCAACCGAACGTAAGTTGGCTGTAGTCGTTCGTCACCAGACAGTTTTTGAACGTAGTCGTACTATTTCCATGGTCAACGCCGTAGGTGGATGCCCTCCCTTCCATATTCGTAAAGGCGAAAGCAGCCCAATAGGGAGTCTCACCAATGACAGTCAAGTCCATCTGACAGTTCTCAAACGTCGTATTCTTGCTGCGCTCCACTAATGCGGCGCCTTGCTCGGACAGAGTGTAAGAACCAGTTATACGAAGATTCTTGAAAGTGGTGTTATTGGTAGAGAAGAAAAGGGCACTTTTGAAGTTTTTCAACTTGATTGAATGACCCTGACCGTCAAGCCCGCCACTGAATGCAGTGGACATAGTTCCGCCATGGTTGTAATCTTCATCATCAAGCTCTATATCATTCTTCAATACACCATAAATCTGCTCGCCACCTCTTGAATTGACAAGTCCTATAAATTTTCTCCAGTCCTCAGCATTGGAGATTTCAATTCCCTCGGCAAACGGCTTGACTGGCGATGTTCCTTGATTGACAACCAATTTGAAAGCGTAGTTCACACAAGAACGGGGCAATGCCACGGTTTTTGTTTTTGCCAGAATCTCATCCTTAGTCAGGATATATTCCTGATTGTCGAGGAACTTGCCGTCCTCACGGTACATCTCCACAACAAGCCGCATTTCCGACCGTTCGTCGTACACAAATATCTGTGTGAAACGCCATCTGTCATCCACATATTTCTGGGTTGGTTTCTGATAGTCCCAATTCAGCTTCACTGTGCGCATTTCTTCATTATCCCATTTGGCGTAAGCATCGCTTACGGCAAGCTGATAAACATGATCACATGAAAAAGATACTGAAGCGGCGAGCGGGTTGTCTTGCCATCCCCAACCAGCGGACATCGTACGACGAATCCTATAAACAGGATGAATACCGCCGTTTGCATCGAAATCCTCAGCTTTCAGCGACTCAAGAATCGTTTTATCTGTAAAGGTGTAGGTACCCTGGTCGGACATAAACACCTCTGTGGCGATATCCACAAAATCATCGTCTTTACCGGATATGGAGCGCTGAATCTGGAAATTATCAGGGTTGATAAGGTCTTCATGACCCACATCCTTAATTTCCCAATCTAACTGCACGGTAGCTGTGAGAGACTCCACGATGGCAGCACTAAGGTTCACAGGAGCATGAAGAATCGGAACGTTATAATAGTCGCTCCTCAACCCCTTGAGTTCTTCCTTAATACCTTTACCGTTTTTAGACTTCCACTGGGTGTAGTCAACCTCAACATACAGTGAATCGTAATTTTCGGTAGCGCTAAGCCGTATCATACCCGACGCGGCTTTCTCCAATTCCTTTTGTTGCCATTTACCTGACGTGTCTTTATAACCACATATCACCTTCGTGACTGAAGTGTCGGCAACGGCAATAAGCCATGGAACTTGAATCTCGCCCACATATTTCTCATCAGCAGAAATCACGGCATTAGTCAGCATAGGATACATGACATCCTGCTTCGCTGGCACACTTATTTTCTTCGACGGTATGCTCAGACTTTTATAGTCATGCTTGTTCGTATGGGAGAGCGTCACGGTGAAATCAAACTGAATATCCTTGCCCAGATACTGTAAGGGTACCTCCCATTCAAACTCAGCCCAGCAATCATCTGTCCCGTTAAAAGGAAGGTCTTTCGTCTTCTTGGTAGAGGATAAGGCAAGATTGCCGCTGGTGTAGTTAATTAGCTCCATCATGCCGGGAACGTCACTGGTGAAACCATAGTTCACCTTGTCGGCACTGTTAGAGATGTCATCGTTTTTGGTAATCTCAACTTTCAGCAACGATGATTTGCTCTTGCTGTTTTTCACATCGAACACCTTAATTTCGGCCTTCGATATCCAGTGGTCGGTGCCTTTCTTTCCATAGATAGGCATCTTGATTTTCACTGCGGTTTGTCCGAATAAACTCACGGAGTAGTTGTCGGCGGTTTCCAAAAGCTCACTTGCCTCAACCTGGATGTCTGCTACAGCAGGAAGAGACCATGAGAACGAAAACAACAGAGCCATCAGCCAAACGGAAAACCAATGTGTTTTCAATTTTGCAGTCATTTTTTACTCATATTATATATTTTAAATTTTGTCAGACTAACAGGATAAGGGCAAATACCTACAGATATTTGTCCATGTTTTTTTAAAAAAACAATTATTGTATGCAGTCCCTTATCTCATTATAACTTTGTTTTGGTTGTCTGAAGATTATTGTAAGTTGGTGGTTGTTTGTTAAAAGATAGGCTAAATAGGGTATTACAAATATGTAAATAATTTACACTATGGTTTAATTTGCAAAATTACTATTTTTTTTCTATTATTCACATTTACATTTATAAAAAAAGAGAAAAGAAGAGAAAATTTAACAAATAACCACCTGCCTTTGAACAATATGGCATTTTTTATGACATTTTTCACAACATTTCTCTGAAAGTTTAGACACATAGATTTGGTCGAATTTCAGAAAAGGTCATCAAGTGTCAACGTGTTTTGCACCAGATTAATGGAATATTGATTAGATGCCAGACCGCTGGAGGAAATCATCACCAGATGGATGCCGCTTGCTTTACGGAGTGAATGACGAAGAACAGAGATTTTGTTCTCTATCTTTTCTGCGTAGGCACGGCTGATTGAAAACGGTTGGTCAGAGAATTTCATCTCACAGAGATTCACGATTCTATCACCACGTTCAATCACCATGTCTATCTGAGCCGTGCGAGAATAATAGGAATAGGTGTTGGTGCTGATATCTCCAAACATTTGGCTTTATTTTTGGCGGAATGAGCACAATAATGCCTCCATTCCGCCAATTATATGGGTTATTTTTGGCGGAATGAGCATAAAAACACCTCCATTCCGCCAATTATAGGGGATATTTTTGGCGGAATGAACACAAAAACACCTCCATTCCGCCAATTATAACCGAAAACCATTCAAGAATG